>SFLG01000116.1 GCA_004553485.1 Bacteroidales bacterium
CCACACCGATGCTGTGGCATATTGATTCAAATTGTGCAACGGCGTTGGCTACGCGCAGAATCATTTCTTTTGGATTTTTTACAAAGTCGTCGCCAAAATCCAACAAATCACTTACGGAGATTGCCGAACGCTTACCCATCACCCCCATTGCATGAATGTGGGCAGAAGGGTCTTCCCAAATATTGGCAGTGAACACTACGTCGTAGGCAGGTGATAGGCGCCAAACACCCTGTTGATTCATAATGAAAGAAATGTTTTTGTTGTGGTCGTCGGAAACCCCTGCCACAAAATTGAACACCATCCTCAGAAATATTTGGTCTTTATCCTCTTGCGGCAAGTGTAGGGTGTCGGCAAGGCGGCACTCTATGGCATTGAGACGTAAAAACCTGCCTGCACGCTCAATGGTGCAGTGCTCATTCCCGTCGGAATCCATTTGTGCAACTGCGGGATATTCAACAACTGCCACAGCGTTGACTGTTGACTGCCGATAACAAAACTTGTTTTGTCATTCTGAGCGAAGCGAAGAATCTCTTTCTCAAATTCATTAGCGGACAGTAGGCAACCGGCGGCTATGAATACAAGTTGCTCACCGGCACGCCTTCTCAAGTAGAACACCTCGCCATTATCGGCCATATACTCCTGAAGCCACACATTGCCAGTTTATGATAGAATGTTCCGATAGAATGTTCCGAATATCGCCATTGCTACCTGTTATTTATTGTCTAATATCCCGAAATAAGGCTCAAGATTGTCAACACTCAGTTGTACCAATACATCGCGATTATATGTGGGGGATGCTTCTATTTTTAACGGCACACGTTTGCACACGCATCCGCGTTTGCACACTACGGAATTCTCATCCTTTATTACAAAACGTTTACCCTCTTTGATGGCGGCTTTGTACTCATTGGAAAGATCTCCCGATGTGTAGGGTATATTTCTGTTTTTTTTGTATTTTATTGTGGCATAAGGCGCAACAGCCCAGTCCTCAAACTCTGCATCAGAGTCGAAATAAATTATTCCTTTCTTCTCAATCATAATATGTGATATATTTTAAAGTTGTTATAGTACCTTTTTTTGCAGCCACCTTCTTATCTTGTTCTGCCTTAAAATCAATAAATTAGGTTGTAAAGGTATAAATAATATCTGAATGGCACAAGTCGTTCCGCTTTTCTTCGTCGAGGAAAAGCACGCCATTGTGTGCCAAACTGATTTCGCCGGGTGTGGGATAGGTGCCGCCACCCACCAGCGCCACTTGGCTGATGGTGTGGTGTGGTGCGCGGTAGGGCCGTGTGGTGAGCAGAGTGGTGCCCGATTTCAGACTTCCTGCCACAGAGTGGATTTTGGTGGTTTCGAGCGCTTCCGCCAAGCTCAATGGCGGCAAAATGGATGGTAGTCGCTTAGCTATCATCGACTTACCGCTGCCCGGGCTGCCGATAAGGAGAATGTTGTGACCGCCGGCGCAAGCCACCTCAAAGGCGCGTTTCACATTGTCTTGTCCCTTCACACCATAAACAAAATTGACAAATGGGAGTATGGTTAGGAAAGTCAATATGAGAGTGATATGTGCCATATTTGCGAGTTCTATGAAGATGTGATTTCTTTCTTCTTTTGACAATGCAAAGATAGTGTTTTTTTGTTGAATCAATCGGTCAATCTCTTACTACTTATTGTATCAAATTTAAAATGTATCAATTTAATCAATAGTTGATATCATTGATACATATCTTTCTGATTCACTTTAATATAAAATATTTGGTTGATACAATATTCGGTTTATATAACAAAATTAATATGTAATCAACTTCAAAAAAATTCAATCTGATTGTGTTGATAAGTGTGAAAAATTATTTGAAAGATGTTAACAATCATTACTGATACCATTTTGAGCATAACACTTCACGTATTTATATTATCTTTGCAAAAAAGATTTAAATAGTATAATGGAAGATATTCAGGACATCACGAAAAGAGAATTAATTGATTTCTTGATGAAGACAAATGATTGTGGCAAATTCTTCGTTAAGAACATATCGGACAGCGATTACCTTGAACTTTGTATCTTGATTGATTATTATGACGGTCGAAAGTATTTCGAAATACAGGGCAAATGGCAATTGTTCTGTTTCTATGAAATGGATGAAAAATTTTTCTTGACAAACGCAACAAAAGAGGAAAAAGAATTCTTCAAAAAAAGACGACAAAATGTTGTTCAACTGACAAGAAAGAATATTGAGAAATTTCTGAACACACCACACAAATAGATTAAAAATCTATTGATAATGTTACAGATGATAAAGAAAGATATGATATAATTCATCAACATTTAAAAGTGGTTTGGGTTGAAAAAATGAAACGTGGAACATATAAATTTGAAATTGTATTTATTGATGATTCAACAGTTATATTTGAAACTGTACCAAACAACTTTGTTCGTGTTAGGTTAAGTGATGAAACATGGGAGTATTTTGAACGGTTTGATAGATTCTATAATAAATGGGAATAATAAAAGGGTATCAATTTTGACACCCTTTTATTATTCCATATATAATGGAAGTTTGTCGAATGGGATTAAATTATATATTGTTGAACCATAAGTAAATTTCCCTTTATAAATTCTTCCATCAAGAA
>SFLG01000040.1 GCA_004553485.1 Bacteroidales bacterium
GCCGTTTCGGTTCAGTCGTTATGGAACCCCATAACTCCTTCACCTTAACGACGAATCTACTCAAAAGTTGTCCGCCCTGCGTTAACATAAATTGGGGAATGGGCTCTTACTATGAAAGAGAAAATTCTGTTCACCAACCTTGTCGAGGACGCTCTGGACAAGGTGATAGCCGAGATAGACCCCGCCGGCGTCTTTGTGATGGCCGACACCAACACCGCCCGCTTTACCCTGCCGCGCCTGTTGCAGCTGTGCGACTCGCTGCAAGGCGCCACAGTTATTACCGTCGACGCGGGCGACGAGGCCAAGAACATCGAGGCGGCAACGCGTGTCTGGCGTACGCTCATCGACAAGGGCGCCACGCGCAAGTCGCTGATGGTCAACGTTGGCGGCGGCGTCGTCACCGACCTCGGCGGCTTTGTCGCCGCAACGTTCAAGCGCGGCATGCCGTGTGTCAACGTGCCCACGACGCTGCTCGGCGCCGTAGACGCCGCGGTGGGCGGCAAGACGGGCATAAACCTCGACGGATACAAAAATCTGGTGGGGGCGTTCAGCGAGCCCGTCGCCACAATAATCTCCACGACTTTCTTCAACACTCTGCAGCCGCAGGAACTGCTGTCGGGCTACGCCGAGATGATAAAGCACGCCCTGTTGTCAGGTCCGCAGGACCTGTCGCTCGTCCTGCGCTACGACCTCACCGCGCCCGACTACGACCCCGATGAACTGCTTGAGCTGCTGCGCAAAAGCGTCGGCGTCAAGGCCGACATCGTCGCCAAGGACCCGCACGAGAAAGGTCTGCGCAAAGCCCTCAACCTGGGCCACACCATCGGCCACGCCTTCGAGAGCCTCGCCCTCGCCCGCAAAAGCCCCATCCCGCACGGATACGCCGTCGCCGCCGGCCTGGTGGCCGAGGCCGTCCTCTCGTCGATGATGGAGGGCTTCGACTCGCAGCTGCTGCACACCCTGGCCCAATACATCCACAACCTCTATACCCAATTCGCCTTCACCTGCGACGACTACCCCACCCTGCTCCGCTACATGGCCCAGGACAAAAAGAACGACAAGCCCGACCAAATCAACTTCACCCTCCTGCGTGCTCCAGGCGACCCCGTCATCAACGTCACCGCCACCCCCGCCCAAATCACCGCCGCCCTCGACGTCTACCGCGACCTCATGGGCCTCTAACTCCTATCCACAAAAGATTTTAAAACAGCAAAAAACAGGTAAGAAATATGGTAAGCGACAAGGTAAATCCCAAGACTATTGAACTTATTGAGTCTTTGAAGGATAAGGACAAAATCAGGGTGCTGTTTGTGTGCCTGGGCAATATCTGCCGGAGCCCAGCGGCGGAGGGGGTGTTGCGGCGTATTGTCGACGAGGCCGGCGATGGCGACCGGTGGACGATTGACTCGGCGGGGATAGGACGCTGGCATGTGGGCGATCTGCCCGACAAGCGCATGCGCATCCACGCCCGCGACCGCGGCCTTGAGCTGACACACCGCTGCCGGCAGGTGCGTCCCTACGACTTCGACAACTTCGACCTCATCATCGGCATGGACAGCCAGAACATCGAGGACCTGCGCGAGCTGGCTCCGTCGCCCGAGGCCGAGGCGCGCATCATACCCATGGGCGCCTTCCTGCCCGCCTCCTCCAACTACTATTTCATCCCCGACCCCTACTACGAGGGTTCGGAGGGCTTCGAGCTGGTCCTCGACCTCCTGGAGGAAGCCTGCCGGGACCTCTACGCCACCCTCACCCCCGCCCGATAACGCGGGCACAAATTTGCCGGCCGCGACGAGTCGCCCCAACCGACGACAGAGCCGCGTGGTCAGCGGATTTGAGCGAAATTTAGCTAATACTTTTTGAAAAAACATCAAAAAGAGTTAATGAATGTGAATTAAGGGGATTTTGCTCTTGACGCGTTTAAAAAATTTGTTACTTTTGCAAGTGTGTTTTTCATAGTATTAGATTAAGATAAAGGTTTAAACGGAAAGAGTTGTCGTGAGACAACTCTTTTTTATTTCAAATCGTAAGTTCAGCACCCCTTTTCGCCCCCGTCAAGATCCCCGCTGACCCCAAATGCCGCACAAAATACCACCCCCGCATCCTCCGCACAAAAATCAAGGCCAAATTAGGTCCGCCAAGGCTCGCGAATGAATATCGGGCGCGCGAATGGGCGTTTTTTCGGCATTTTTTTGTAACTTTGCGTGTTAAGCAGTAACGATATCATCAAACCCGTCACATTCGACTTTTAATTGGGCACGTATATGTCAAATCAGTTCGACTTCGGAAACGGCACGGCGCCGGCGGTATGGCGCCGCGGGGCCGACGACGGCATGCGCCTGGGCCTTTGGATGTCGGGGATAGTCGTCTGCATAGTATACTCGCCGAACGTGCCGCTGCTGTCGCTGATGGCCCTGCTGATGATGGCGGCCGTGCCAGCCATAGTGTACCGGTGGCTCAAGCGCGACTGGCAGCGCTGGCCCCGGATGCGCTTCTTCAGCGCGGCATGGATGCAGGGCATCTGCATGTTCTTCTTCGGCTCGCTGATCATGGCCGCCGTGATAGTGGTGCTCCTAAAATTCATCCACCCCGACTTCATCCTCGAGAGCGTCCGCGGCGCGATAGAGATATACCGCAGCTACGGCGACCCGCAGTCGGCCGAGATGGCGAACACGCTGCAGCAGATGATAGACCGGCACATACTGCCCACGCCAGTCCGCTTCGGCATAACGATGATATGGACGGTGACATTCACCGGCTCGATACTTTCGATGATTCTTACCGGAATTATAAAACTAACGACACGCAACAAATGAGCAACGACAAAATGTGTGATAACGATAAAAAAGACCGCCTCGACCTGTCGATAGTGGTGCCCCTGTACAACGAAGACGAATCGCTCCCCGAGTTGGAGGCATGGATACGCCGCGTGGTGGAGAAGATGGGCATAAGCTACGAGGTCATCTTCGTCAACGACGGCTCCACCGACCGCTCGTGGCAGGTGATAGAGGAGCTCGCCGCCGCCAACCCCAACGTGCACGGCGTGTGCTTCCGCCGCAACTACGGCAAGTCGCCGGCCCTCAACACTGGCTTTGAGCGCGCCCGCGGTGCCGTGGTGATAACGATGGACGCCGACCTGCAGGACAGTCCCGACGAAATTCCCGAGCTTTACCGCATGATCACCGAAGACGGCTTCGACCTGGTAAGCGGCTACAAGCAAAAGCGCTACGACCCGCTGTCGAAGACCATCCCCACCAAGCTCTTCAACGCCACCGCCCGCCGTGTCAGCGGCATCCACAACCTGCACGACTTCAACTGCGGCCTCAAGGCCTACCGCGGCGCCGTGGTGAAGAACATCGAGGTGTACGGCGACATGCACCGCTACATCCCCTACCTGGCCAAACTCGCCGGCTACAACCGCATCGGCGAGAAGGTCGTGCACCACCAGGCCCGCAAATACGGCAAGACCAAATTCGGCCTCGACCGATTTGTCAACGGCTACCTCGACCTGGGCACGCTGTGGTTCACCGGCAAATTCGGCGGCAAGCTCGCTGATGTTCATCCTGGGCTTCTTCGCCACCATGGCCGTCGGCGGCATAAAGCTGTGGAACATGTACCACGGCAACCACTACATTCTTGTCACCGACTCGCCCTACTTCTACATCGCCCTCACCACGATGATCCTGGGCTGCCAGCTCTTCCTGGCCGGCTTCATCGGCGAGCTTATCGCCCGCAACGCCACAAACCGCAACCACTACGAAATAGAAACCGAGTTATGAGCATCCACGATTTCCTCACCCTCTGCCGCGACCGCTACTCGTGCCGCTTCTTCGACACAGAGCGTCCCGTCGCCGACGAAGACCTGCAGGCCGTCCTCGAGGCCGCCCGCCTCGCCCCCAGCGCCTGCAACAAACAGCCCTGGCAATTTGTTGTCGTGCGTGACGAAAAGGCTCGCCGCGCACTGCTGGGCAAGAGCCGTCCCACCTTTGTCACCGCTCCCGTCGTAGTGGCCTGCTGCGGCATCCACGACGAGGCCTGGCACCGTCCCGCCGACGGCAAGGACCACACCGACGTCGACCTGTCCATCGCCACCGAGCACATCTGCCTGGCCGCTGCCGCCGCCAGGCTGGCCTCGTGCTGGATATGCAGCTTCGACACCGACGCCGCCCGCGAGGTGCTCGCCTTGCCCCAGGGCGTCGAGTGCGTCGCCCTCATCCCCCTGGGATATGCCGACAAAGAGCACTATCCCGACATTCCGCAAAAAGTCCGCAAACCCGCCGACGAAGTAATTTCATGCGAGGTATATTCCCAAAAATAACCGCCCTGACAGCCGCTCTGACCCTTGTCGTCCTCGGCGCCACGTCCTGCAACACCCAGGGCTGCACCGAGAACCGGTCGTCCATACCCCTTGCCACCTTCGCCGGCTCGGCCGACGGGCGCGCCATATCGCTCGACTCGCTGCAGATACACGGCGTGGGGGCGCCCGGCGACTCCATCCTCTACCCCGCCGGCGAGAGGCTCAGCAAGGCCTACCTGCCCATGCGCAACACGCACGAGCAGACAGTGTGGTGCTTCAGCTACAAGTGGAAAGCCCTCGACAACCCCGCCAACAACGACACGCTCACCATTGACTACACGTCGCAGCCCTTCCTCGCCGGCGACGAATGCGGCGCCATGTACCGCTACACCATCACCGCCGTCAGGCACACAAGCCACATCATCGACTCGGTAAAAGTGGTGCAGCCCTACGTCACCAACATCGGCGAGCCCAACCTCACCATCTACTTCCGCACCGAAGGAGGGGGCGAGGAGCTATGAAACGCCTGCTCTACACCCTCACCGCCGGCGTCATCGCCGCCATCGCCCTCTTCGCCGCCGCCGAGACCGCCCCGGCCCAGCGTCGCGCCACCCCCGTCAACACCCCGGCCACGCGCACACAGCCCGTCAGGGACGCCAAGGCCGACTCGCTGCGTGCCCTCGAGGCGCGGCGCAAACGCTCGACGCAGTACACCGACGAGTCCGGCAAGATAGTGATGGTGGACACCCTCACCGGCGTGGAGTGGACCGACTCGACGCTGCTGCCCAAGGCACCGCCGATGAAGTACCCGCTGCTGCACGACCTCAGCGTCGGCATCAACATCTGGGACCCCGTGATGCGCCTCTTCGGGCAGCACTACGGCGGAGCCTCGGCATGGGTGTCGCTGTCGATGCACAACCGCTACAACCCCGTGTTCGAGTTCGGCATGGCCGGAGCGAAAAACACGCCCGAGAACAACAACTACACCTACCACGGCAAGGTCTCGCCCTTCTTCAAACTGGGCCTCGACTATAATTTCCTGTACAACTCCAACCCCGACTACCGCTTCTTCGCCGGCATCCGCTACGGCTTCTCGCCCTTCCGCTTCTCCGTGGCCGACGTCACCATCAAAGACAACTACTGGGGCGAGGACGCGTCGTTCGCCATCCCGTCCACCTCGGTGACGGCCGGATGGATCGAGGTGCGCCTGGGCCTGCGTGTCAAAATCTGGGGTCCCATCTCGGCAGGATGGATGGTGCACTACCAGTCGCTGCTGCACCGCACGCACCCCGCCGTCGGCGACGCCTGGTACATCCCCGGCTACGGCACCGCAAACTCCACCATCTCGGGCTCGTTCTCCATCTCGTACACCCTGCCCCTCAACAAGGGCAAGACACCGCCGCCACCGCCCGACGCCGAGGCCGACCGCATACCTACTTCGGTAATTTCGGCACCGCCCACACCGCCCGGCGACTATCCCGACAACCCTCAGCAATAAGACTCCATAACAACACATACGCTTTTACACCTCACACACCAACCCGTCTCCATGAAATACCGCTCGATTCTCTCCGTCCTCGTCGTTGCGGCATCGATGATGACCGCCGGCGCCAAAACGCCCTCGCGCGTAGCCGATTACAAGACTATGCCCGACCGCTACCAGTCGGGAGCGCAGCAATATGCCTACCCTGTCCCCGAAAAGGGCATTCCCGTGCTCACACCCGCTCCCAAGGGCTACGAGCCCTTCCACATGGAGCACTACGGACGCCACGGAAGCCGCTGGCTCATTGGCGAGAACGTTTACTCCAAGCCCGTGCAGCTGCTTGAGCGGGCCGACTCGTTGGGTCAGCTCACCCCCTCGGGCCGGGAGCTGCTGAGGCGTATGCGCATCGTGGCCGAGGCCTACAAGGGCCACGACGGCGAGCTCACCGAGGTGGGCCACCGCCAGCACCGCGGCATCGCCAACCGCATGTCAAAGAACTTCCCCCAGCTGTTCACCGACTCGACCTACCTCGACGCCCGCTCGTCGATGGTGATACGCTGCATACTGTCCATGGCCAACGAGGTGGCCGAGCTCGAGCGCCTCAACCCCGGCATCCACACCCGCCAGGACGCCTCGGCCTCCACCCAGGACCTGATGGCGCCTCCCGGATTTCCCTGCACCAACCGGCCCGCCGACGACAACACATGGCGCCGCGACTCGCTTGCCGCACATGTCAACAACGACCACTCGGCCTTCATCGCAAAGGTGTTCAAAGACCCCGAGCTGGCAAAAAGAGAGCTTAAAGCCGACAAAATCTTCAACGGCGCCGCCAAAGTCGCCCTCAACTCGCAGAGCCACGACGGCCTCTACGACCTCTACGAATGGTTCACCCTGCCCGAGCTGCAGGGCAAATGGAAGGTCGACAACGCCAAGTGGTACATCCACGGCGGCAACACATCGCTCACCGGCAACCGCCCGCCCTACCGCGTCATCAACCTTCTGCGCGACATGGTGCAGGGTGCCGACACCGCCGTCGTCAGCAAAAACCCCACCGTCAACCTGCGCTTCGGCCACGACAGCGTGGTGGTGCCCCTCGTGTGCATGCTCGAGCTCGGCACCTACGGCGTTGACGTCGACAACCTTGACAAGCTGCATGACTACTGGCGCGACTACGAGGTAACGCCCATGGCCGCCAACGTCCAGTTCGTCTTCTACCGCCCCGAAGGAAAAGGCGCCGCCCGCCCCGAGGACGTGCTGGTGAAAGTGCTCCACAACGAAGCCGAGACCACCCTCCCCATCCCCACCGACACCTGGCCCTACTACAAATGGACCGACGTCCGCTCCTTTATGCAAACCAAACTCGACACCTTCAACACCCTCTGCAAATAACCCCCTCGCTCACCTCCCACCTCCCTCCGCCGGCCCCCTCTTAATTCTACCCCTCCCGGTTCCGTAAGCGAGCTTCAACTCGCGCCACCTCGCGCCTCACCTCCCTCCTCCCCCAGCCGGCCCCCTTTTAATTTTACCCTCCCGGTTCCGTAAGCGAGCTTCAGCTCGCGCCTCCTCGCGCCTCCTCGCGCCTCCCCCTTCACCTACAACCCCACACAAATAAATGAGCTTCGAAGACCCCGAAAAACTTAGCCAAGAACAGCACAGCCCCGCCAGCGGCATCCCCGGCCTCACCGGCTCGGGCGCTCCCGGCGACCCCGCCCTCGTCGACGACCCGGGCACGGCTGTCAACACCCCCAACTATACCGAAGACAACATCACCACCCTCGACTGGCAGGACCACATACGCATGCGCCCCGGCATGTACATCGGCAAGCTCGGCGACGGCACCAACCCCGACGACGGCATTTACGTGCTGCTGAAAGAGGTGGTGGACAACTCCATTGACGAATACGCCATGGGCGCCGGCAAGCGCATCGAGGTGCGCGTCACCGACACCGAGGTCTACGTGCGCGACTACGGCCGCGGCATCCCCCTGGGCAAGCTCGCCGACGTCGCCGGCAAGATGAACACCGGCGCCAAGTACGACTCGGCGGCCTTCAAGAAGTCGGTGGGCCTCAACGGAGTGGGTCTGAAAGCCGTCAACGCCCTGTCGACGCGCTTCGAGATACGCTCGGTGCGCGACGGCCAGACGCGCCACGCGGTTTTTGCCAAAGGCAAGCTGATAGAGCAGAGCGAGCCCGTGCCATGCGACGAGCCCAACGGCACCGAGGTGCGCTTCATCCCCGACGCCTCGCTGTTCAAAGGCTACCGTTTCCGCGAGGAGTTCATCCTGCCCCTGCTGCGCAACTACACCTTCCTCAACGTCGGCCTCACCATCAACTTCAACGGCAAAAACTACTTCTCGCGGCACGGTCTGCTCGACCTGCTCAACGAGAACATGACCTCCGAGCCCCTCTACCCCATCATCCACCTCAAAGGCGACGACATCGAGGTCGCCATCACCCACGCCCGCCAGTACGGCGAGGAATATTACTCGTTTGTCAACGGCCAGCACACCACCCAGGGCGGCACGCACCAGACAGCCTTCAAGGAGGCCTTCTCGCGCACCGTCAAGGAGTATTTCAACAAAAACATGGAGTACACCGACATCCGCTCGGGCCTTGTGGCCGCTGTGTCGGTGCGCATCATCGAGCCGGAGTTCGAGAGCCAGACAAAGGTCAAGCTCGGCAGCCGCGACATCGGCCCCGGCGGCATTACGGTGGCAAAGTTTGTCAGCGATTTCATAAAGCGCGAGCTCGACAACTACCTGCACCGCGAGCCGGAAACCGCCGAGGCCATGCTCAAGAAAATCCAGGAGAACGAGCGCGACCGCAAGGCCATGGCCGGCCTGTCGCGAAAGGTCAAGGAGAAGGCCAAAAAGGTGTCGGTGCACAACGACAAGCTGCTCGACTGCACCGTCCACTACAGCGACGCCAAAGGCGACCCCGAGCTGAAGGAGGCCTCGTCGATTTTCATCACCGAGGGCCTGTCGGCAACGGGCTCGATAACAAAAATCCGCGACGTGCGCACCCAGGCCGTCTTCTCGCTGCGCGGTAAGCCGATGAACACCTTTGGCGAGACAAAAAAGGTGGTTTACGAAAACGAGGAGCTGAACGCCCTGCAGATGGCCCTCAACATCGAGGACTCGCTCGACGACCTGCGCTACAACAACGTCATCATCGCCACCGATGCCGATGTCGACGGCATGCACATTCGCCTGCTGATGATTACCTTCTTCCTGCAGTTCTTCCCCGAGCTGATAAAGACAGGCCACGTATACGTGCTGCAGACGCCGCTCTTCCGCGTGCGCAACCGCAAGACGGCCAAGCGCAACAAGAAGGGGCAGAACGCCGACGACGAGACATACTACTGCTACAGCGACGAAGAGCGCATACAGGCTATCGAGCGCGTGGGCAAGCAGAACGCCGAGATAACGCGATTCAAAGGTCTGGGCGAAATCACCCCTGACGAGTTCCGCGCCTTCATCGGCCCGGATATGCGCGTCGACCGCGTAAATCTGCGCAAGGCCGACGCCGTGGCCGACATCCTCCAGTTCTACATGGGCAAAAACACCGTCGAGCGCCAGAACTTCATCATCGACAACCTGGTTATCGAAGAAGACACTGACATAACCGAGGCCTAAACATCGGCGCCCCCGCCATATAAGACGTATAAGGCACACTACCATACTCTTAAACAACACCCTCTATGAAGTTATTTTTCTCAGGCTCCTTCCGTCCCTTTACCGTCGGGCACGCCGACCTGGTGGAGCGGGCACTGGCTCTGGGCGCCGACGTGGTAATCGGCGTCGGCGTAAACGTGCGCAAGGCCGAAGAAGTAGGCGAGGCCGACGGGCGATGCAAAAAAATTGCCCTGCTCTATGCCAATTGCCCCCGCGTAGGCGTTATTACTTATACGGGGCTGACGGCGGTGGCGGCCCGCGAGGCCGGCTGCGACGCAATTCTGCGCGGCGTGCGCTCGGTCAAGGACTTTGAATACGAGCGCGAGATGGCCGACATCAACCGCAGCATCAACGGCATGGACACCGTCACACTCTTCGCCGACCCGAAGTTAGCCTGCATATCGTCGTCGATGGTGCGCGAGCTCGAGGCCTTCGGCTTTGACGTGTCGCAGTACCTCCCCGACCCGCAAAAGACAGCCCAAAGCTGACCGTATCAACCATTTGCACAACAGTACACGCAAACATCTTTCATCACTCAATATTAATCGCTCTTTCCAAACAGGTACACGCCTCTCTCCCTATTCCGGACAAAAACTTCTCTCCGCACAACGAATATGAACAAGAAAACCACAATGCGCATCGTCGCCGCCTCGATGTTGGCTGTCATAGCAGCTATCCCCCTTTCGGCACGTATGTCAAACGCTGACAGCTTCACCCCCGGCCAGAAACTGATGTACGCGATGAGAATTATCGAAAACTTCTATGTCGACTCGGTCAACACCGACTCGCTGACTCAGGAGGCCATAGTGTCGATGCTGAAAACGCTCGACCCGCACTCGATATACTCCAACCCCAAGGAGACGCAGGAGCTGACGCAGCCCCTCGAGGGCCACTTCAGCGGCATCGGCATCCAGTTCTCGATAATCCGCGACACCGTGTCGGTGGTGCAGACCACCGCCAACGGCCCGTCGCAGAAGGCCGGCATCCTGCCCGGCGACCGCATCATCTACGTCAACGACACCATCTTCACCCGTCCCAAGATGGCCAACACCGACGTGCTCAAGACCCTGCGCGGCCCCAAGGGCAGCAAGGTGGCCCTCAAGGTCAAACGCGCCGGCACGCCCGAGCTTATCGACTTCCGCCTCGTGCGCGACGACATCCCCATCTACAGTGTCGACGCCTCGTACATGGTTGACCCCGAGGTGGGATACATCCGTATCAGCCGCTTTGCCGAGGACACGCCCAACGAGGTCAGCAAGGCCGTCGCCAAGCTCAAGAAAAAGGGCATGAAGCACCTCATCCTCGACCTTGAGGACAACACCGGCGGCTACCTGGGCGCCGCCCACGCCCTGGCCTCGCAATTCCTCAAAAAGGGCGACCTGGTGGTATATACCAAAGGCCTCAACCAGCCCCGCGTCGACCTCACCGTCGAGGACGAGGCCAACAACGGCATCGACCGCGTGGTGGTGATGGTGAACCAGTACTCGGCCTCGGCAAGCGAGATTTTGTCGGGTGCCCTTCAGGACTATGACCGCGCCGTCATCGTCGGCCGCCGCACCTTCGGCAAGGGTCTGGTGCAGAGGCCCTTCCCCTTCCCCGACGGTTCGATGATACGCCTCACCTCGGCACGCTACTACACCCCCAGCGGACGCCTGATACAGAAGCCTTACCAGAAGGGCAAGGGCGAGGAGTACGAGCTTGACATGCTCAACCGCATGAAGCACGGCGAGCTCTTCAGCGCCGACTCGATACACTTCGACGAGTCGCAGAAGACCTACACCCTGCGCAACCGTCGCACCGTCTACGGCGGCGGAGGCATCATGCCCGACAAGTTTGTCCCCGTCGATACAAACACCTACACCACTTACTACCGCGACGTCGTGGCCAAGGGCGTACTCAACCGCTACGTCCAGGACTATGTCGAGAAAAACCGCAAGTCGATCCTTGCCAAATTCCCCACCGAGGACGACTTTGCCACGGGCTTCGACTCGGCACCGATGCTGGAGGGGCTTATCGAGGCCGCAAGCGCCGACTCGATAAAGCGCAACGACGAGCAGATTGCCATCTCGGAGCCGGTGCTGAAGGCCATGATGAAGGGTATTGTCGAGCGTGACGTATATCCCAACGGCACCTATATGCGCGCCGTCAACCACCTCGACCCCGTCTTCAACGAGGCCCGCCGCATCATCGCCACCCCCGCCGAATACCGCCGACTCCTGGGTGACAAATGACGCAACGACCTGTTTATCCGGAAATTCAACGACAACGAAACCTTAACTTGCCTTGGACTCGAAGCTGAAACAGAAAACGGCCAAAGGACTCCTCTGGGGCGGCGTCGGCAACGGCACCCTGCAGCTGCTGAACCTATTCTTCGGCATTTTCCTGTCGAGGCTGCTGTCGCCGGCCGATTACGGCACTATCGGGGCCCTCACGCTGTTCTCGGCGGCGGCCGGTCTCTTTGCCGACAGCGGCTTCGTGCTGGCTATTGTCAACAAAAAGCAGGTGGATGACGACGACTACAACGCCGTGTTCTGGTTCAACCTCGCCACCGGCACATTCTTCTACTGCCTGCTGTTTGCCCTGGCTCCGCTGATAGCGCAGTTCTACCGGCAGCCCGAGATGACGGCGCTGTCGCGGTTCCTCTTCCTCAGCTTCTTCCTAGGCTGCATATCGGGCGCCCCCACGGCCTACCTCTTCCGCAACCTGATGGTCAAGGAGCGCAGCACGATAATGATTGTCGCCATCATCGTGTCGGGCAGCGTGGGCGTACTGTGCGCCTACAACGGCTGGGGCTACTGGGGCCTGGCCGTGCAGACTGTCCTGTACTCGGGCGTAAACTCGCTGCTGATATGGCTGCGCTGCCCGTGGCGCCCCAGCCTGCGGATAAACTTCGCGCCCATACGCGAGATGTTCGGCTTTGGCTCGCGACAGCTTATGACGTCGCTCTTCACCCACATCAACAACAACGTCTTCGCGCTGCTGTTGGGCCGTTTCTACGGCATGAAGCTCACGGGATATTTCACACAGGGCAACAAGTGGACCACAATGGGCTACTCCACCCTCTCCGGCATGACCAACAGCGTGGGACAGCCCGTGCTACGCGAGGCCTCGGCCGACCCGGAGCGCCTGCAGCGGGTCTTCCGCAAGATGCTGCGCTTCATCGTCTTCCTGTCCTTCCCGGCGATGCTGGGGCTGGCGCTCGTGGCCAAAGAGGTGATAGTGCTGACAATTTCGGACAAATGGCTCCCCTGCGTGCCCGTCATGCAGATCCTGTGCCTCTGGGGCGCCTTCATGCCCATCACCACCCTCTACGGCAACCTCTTCAACAGCCTCGGCCGTCCCCGCATCTACATGTGGTGCACCATCGCCCTGGGCCTCATCCAGCTGGCCTGCATAGTCGCCTCCTACCCCTTCGGCCTCGACACCATGCTCGTCGTATACACCTCGGTCAACATCCTGTGGCTCTTCGTCTGGCAATATTTCGCCTACAAACACACCGGCCTGCGCCTCATAGACGTCCTGCGCGACATCCTCCCCTACATCTTCGCAGCCGCCGCAGTGATAGCCCTGACCTGGTTTGTCACCCGCGCCATCGACTCGCTCATCCTCTCCCTGACCCTCAAAATCCTCATCGCCGCCACCCTCTACACCCTCCTCCTCTGGCTCTCCGGCTCCCAGATCCTCCGCGAATCCCTCCACTACCTCACCCACAAACGCCCTTGACCCCCGCCCCGCGCTGTCCATCGGATAGTTTGAAAATCAGCATTTATATGGCAAAAAGAATGATCTGATGAACGGATTTCTAAAATATCGGGCGACTATGAGTTCTGGAACGTCTATCGCAGATCGGTTGTAATTTGCGATGTCACTGAGATGTTTATAAACCGGGCTTTGCCACAAGGATCGCGTACCATCGACCAAATGCGTCAGGCCGCACGCTCGTGCAAACAGAATATTGTGGAGGGAGCTAGCGATGGCACCGTTTCGATGGAGATGTGCCTAAAATTGTTTGGTGTAGCGCGCGGTTCGGTCATGGAGCTCCGCGAAGACTATGCCGACTACCTGCGCCAGCATAAGCATGAAATATGGGCAAAAGACGACCCGCGCACACTCGCTACGCGCAACTACTGTCGCACCCACTACGACCCGCGCGAATTTGTTGAAAAATGTGAGTCGCGAACCGATGAGACAGTAGCAAACATCATGCTGACCCTGATAAGGCAGATGGAAGCCATGCTCGCCAAAGTTTTGCAGTCACTTGAGTCAGAATTTCTGCAAAACGGCGGATTAAAGGAAGCAATGGCCCGTGAGCGCCGCCTACGGCGCGGCTACTAAACACCCCATCCCCGCCGCGCATGCAATTTATACGACTTATGTGTTATATATAATGTATAAGCCGTAAGCGACGCATGTATGTTTTTTATGTGACGTATGTTATTTATGTAACGTATGTTGTTTATGTAATGTATGTAGCCCAAGCCCACCCCACATACACCACATACACCACATACACAACATAAAACACATACACCACATACCCCACATACACCACATACATCCCCAATCAGGGCATAAAACAGTTATTGTATATTACATAACCACCCTCCCCTTTAATCCCCCCCCTTTTGTCTATTCGAAATAAAACCGCTACCTTTGCAACAGCGGTTACAGTAACGACCGTTGCATTAATATGAAATTCTACGACAGAGAGATAGAGACTGAGACTTTGAGGCGTATCGAAGCCACTTCAAAGGAGTATGCTCAGATGACTGTCATAACCGGACGAAGACGTATCGGCAAGACTACACTTATCAAACACGCTTACGAAGATAAGGAGATGATATATTTCTTTGTCGCGCGTAAGAGTGAAGCTTTGTTGTGTAAAGAACTTTCCGACACGATGCGTGATGTGCTTGGCGAAGATTTGGGCGACTTTTCGAGTATGGCCCGATTATTTGCGGCTGTTATGCAGATTGCCAAGCGTCGGCATTTCACATTCGTTTTTGACGAATTTCAGAATTTCAAATATGTCAACGAAGCATTCTTCAGCGAAATGCAGAATATCTGGGACAGCAATAAGAATGAAGCTCGGATAAATCTGGTGGTATGTGGCTCGTTATACTCAATGATGACCAAGATATTCGATGACAAAAAAGAGCCGCTGTATGGTCGTGCCACTTCTCGTATCCGTCTTCGTGAATTTCCGCTTGCGACACTTCGCGATATAATGCGGGATAATAATCCCGATTACGCTCCTGATGATTTGCTTGCCATGTATATGATTACGGGTGGGGTGGCAAAAAATGTGGAACAGCTCTACATACAGAAGGCATTTACAAAAGAACGGATAATTGAAGCGGTACTCTCTTTCGGTTCTTATTTCATTGACGAGGGAAAAGAACTGCTCTCAGACGAATTCGGCAAGGACTATGGAAGTTACTTTTCCATATTGTCCGCAATAGCAGGCGGGTTCAATGAACGCGGAGAAATAAAATCCTATACCGGTGTGGAGGCCGGAGGTTATCTGGAAAAATTGGAAACGACATACGACCTTGTGTATCGTTACCGGCCTTATCTGGCAAGTGAGAATAGTCGCAATGTAAGATACGGAATCAAAGACAACTTCCTTAATTTCTGGTTCCGATTCATATATAAATACCGGAGCGCGGTGGAGATTGGCAATCTTAACTATGTCAAGGAAAAGGTACTTGCCGACTATTCGACTTTCTCGGGTTGGATTCTGGAGCGCTATTTTAGGCAGATGTACCGTGAGACTGGACTTTATAACCTCGTGACAAACTATTGGGAAAGAGGCGCAAACAATGAGATAGACCTTATCGCTGTCAACGAAGCAGACCGTGAAATTGTAATCGGCGAAGTAAAGCGAAATCCCCGACGTATCGACCTGCACGGCCTGGAGCAGAAAGCGCAGAACATAGTATTAAAACGCAAAGGCTGGCACATAGTATACGCCGCTCTGTCGCTTGACGACATGTGACAATGAACTAAGAGCTATGGTGGTGTCAGCGATTGGGGGTCAATGGTGGCGGAGGCCGTGGAGGGTGAAGTGGAGGAGGGGTTTGAGGATGCGGGGGGTGGGATTGTAGCGGAGCGAGCGGCAGAGGGCTGTGACGGCCGGGGCGTACATACGGTGGGCAAGGCAACGGCTCATGCGCATGTTGTACCAACGCGCGATATATTTTTTAAGGCCTTTTGTCCGCGGCGACTCGCGGTAGAGGGCCTCGAGGCGGCGGCCCACCTCGTCGGCCTTTTCGGGCGGACGCGGGTTGCTGAAACCGCGGTTGTAGAGGGCTGTCGAATTCACGTTATAAGCTATGCCATAACGACTTGCCAGGCGTGCCCACGTCAGCAGGTCCTCGCCCGACTTTACGCCCTCCGGGAAGCCGCCGATGGCCTGCAGCGCATCGCGGCGCACCATAATCGCCGACGTCCACAGCGGGGGCTTCGACTCGGAGGCTATCTCGAAATAGTTGTCTATGACCCCGCTTTCGCCCTCAAACTTCAGATTTTTCACCGCGCCCGTGACTACCGTTCCGTCGGCCATGACGTCATCATAACCGGTGGCGTAGACGGCACACTGCGGATAGTCGCGAACGAGCTGCTTAAGCGTCTGAATATGATTGTCTTTCCATTCGTCGTCGGCATCGATAAAGGCCACATACTCGCCCGCGGCCTCGGCGATGCCTCGGTTGCGGGCCCTCGCCACGCCGCCGTTCTCCTGCGCGACAATACGTAAGTTCCTCATCCCCAGTTCGTCGGCAGCACGACGGGCGGCCGCGGCACTGCCGTCGGTCGAGCCGTCATCCACCACCACCACCTCGCAGTCGCGCATATCGCCGTTGGCGACCGACCTCAGCGTCCGCCCGATCAGAGCCTCCTTATTATATAACGGAATAACAATCGAAATCATCGCTAAAAACGTGTTACAACATTGAATATGCAAAAATAACATTTTTACACCACACCCCGAAACCGCCGTGCCTGATATTCATTCGCCAAAAGAATATTCAGCGGTAAAAAAAATGTTGCAATAACGAATATCAACCAAATGCGGTTGCACCGTATGACATTTTGGGGGACATCTCCCACCATACACCCCCATATACAAGAAAAGATTGGTAGCCTCACGGCCTCCAATCTTCGGTAAAACCTTAAAAATCTAATCCTATGAAAAAACTAATCAATTCTGAGACATCGGCCTTGCGAACCTTTGTCTCCGTTGCTATTGTACCTATTAAACGCCACACTCCCCCCCGAAGGTTCACCTCCTCCCCCAATATTTTCATTTTTGACCCCTAAGGAGTATGGCCGACGGGGTCATTTTTATTTTGGATTATCTGCTTTTAAGAGCTTTTAGCTTACGGACGCTTTCCGGTAAGAGTGATGCGGTGGGCGGCGAGGGCAATGCGGTCGAGGTTAAGATTGTCAAAGAAGGCTCTTTTCTGCACATGGCCGAAACGGGCTACGGCACTGAACGCGACAACCTCGACGAACCCGACGCAGAGGACATCCAACGCAACGAGGCAGACGAGGAAATCGCCCGCCGTCTCCGCGATGGCGAAAGCTACAGGACCATCGCTAAAGAAATGGGCGTAAGTCAGAAAACAATCAATAAAGTAAAAAGCCGAATAAGTGCACAAGCAAATGAGTAATCCGCAAACTGCTTCCGCTTTCCAACATGGAAAGCACGGAAAGCGCTTACCTCTGCTTCCCTATAGGAAAGCGGGAAGCACCCCCCTGCCACAACACCAAAAAACTATGAACCGAAAAAAAGAATTTCAAATAAATCTCGATGTAGACCCGAAATGGCCGTCGCACCAGGTACGTCTTTACCGCCGTTTACTTTGCGAAATGATAGGGGTAGCAATCCCACGCCACGTTGCTTTGCGCCTGTGGCTTGTCAGCGGTTACAGCCCCAATGTCATCGCTACGGCACGGACGGCCACCACGTAAAAAGTGATAACCCTGCCTACAACGTTACTTATCTGCACAGCCTGCTACGCTTGCCCCCGTTCGGGCTTACCGGTTCGGACGACATCGGCGACTTCCTAACGTAGGGCCACCACGTTCTGCTGCACGGCCTATGAAGTTGGCGGTGTGGGGGATTTTGTTTATCTTTGCATTTGGGTCGGCGCTATGTTGCCGGCTCAAATGCACTTGTTGGAAAGATTATGGCAGATTTTAAGCTTTATATATTAGGATGCGGGTCGGCAAAGCCGTCGACGCGGCATCTGCCGTCGTGTTTGAGGACACCGACCTCGACGAATATATTGACAACCTTAATGACTAGGACTAACCTTAAATTCGCTATAATATGAAAAAGTTATTATTATCATTTGTCCTTAGCTTCATTGCTATATGCAGCTTCGCACAGGACCATCTCTCATTCAAGGGTATACCTATAGAAGGAACTACAACCGTCTTTTGCCAAAAGTTAAAGGACAAAGGTTTTACCTATATTGGGCGCGATGGCAATGTCATCTCGTTAAAGGGTGAATTTGCGGGCAGACAGGCAACTATCGGCGTTTGCGGTTCAGATACAGGAGACAATGTTTATCTTGTTTTAGTCTTCTTCGACACAAGTGATGAATGGAATACATTGGTTAACACATACGATCATTATAAAAAGCTCTATACCAGCAAATATGGTGAGCCTATATTATCACAAGAGAAAAATCCCGCGATTTCTGATTATAATACAGATAAAATGTTTGAGCTCCACCAGGGTACAGTTAAATATATGAGCTTGTGGAGCTTGCCAGGCGGTGATATTAGACTTTCTATTGATAAGTCTTCTGGACATTTTGAAGGCAGGGTTACGATTGGCTATGTTGATTCCCAAAATAAAAAAGCAGAAGAACAGAACGTATTGGACGATATTTAATTGGGAGTTGCGGCACCGCCGCAGCGCTTTCATGTCATCGTCTTAAAGACGCTTTGCCATAGCAAAGAACTGCCACGGAGCCCTGGGTCTCCGCCGTCCGGCTTCAACCTTTAGCTCAACGAGCGTAGGCGAGTTAATCGCTTAACTCTTGCTTCGCAAGCGACTTCGTCGATAACATACAGCGAGCTTCGGCGCCAACTTATGGTTGGATCCGAGGCTCGCTTCTTTTTTGGGTAATTCGCTCCGGCGATGGCGACCGCTCGCAAGGGATAGATCGTTATCGTGCTTTATGCTGGAAAACCCGGGCACGGATGACCCCCGAAGCCAAAGTTGATTTGACCCCTAAAAATATTTTATTTTTGACCCCTAAGGAGTATGGCCGACGGGGTCATTTTTATTTTGGATTATCTGCTTTTAAGTGCTTTTAGCTTACGGACGCTTTCACCGGTAAGAGTGATGCGGTGGGCGGCGAGGACAATGCGGTCGAGGTTAAGATTGTCAAAGAGGGTGCTTTTCTGCACATGGCCGAGACGGGCTACGGCACAGAGCGCGACAACCTTGACGAACCCGACGCAGAGGACATCCAGCGCAACGAGGCCGACGAGGAAATAGCTCGCCGTCTCCGCGATGGCGAAAGCTACAGGACCATCATGAAAGAAATGGGCATAAGTCCGAAAACAATCCAAAAAGTCAAAAACAAAATGGCACATTCCAACAACGACTAAACGGCAAGTGTTACCCGTTACCCGAAATGGGTAACACGGGTAACGTTACCCTCTGTTACCCTCTTGGGTAACGGGTAACACCCCAAAATCGTTACCTGTTATCCATGCCAATATATAATATATATATATTATATATTGAATTTTCAAATTTTTCTCCGGCATGGCCTCTGTTACCCGTTACCCGACATGGGTAACACGGATAACGTTACCCAGTGTTACCCTATTGGGTAACGGGTAACACCCATGCCACAACACCCAAAAACTATGACCCGAAATAACGAAAAGCAAATAAATCTGAATGTAGACCCGATATGGCCGTCGCACCAGGTACGTCTTTACCGCCGTTTACTTTGCGAAATGATAGGGGTGGCAATCCCACACCACGTTGCTTTGCGCCTGTGCCTCGTTAGCGGTTACAGCCCTAAGGTCATCGCTACGGCACGGACGGCCATCGCGTAAAAAGTGATAACCCTGCCTATAACGTTACCTATCTGCACCGCCTGCTACGCTTGCCTCCGTTCGGGCTTACCGGCTCGGACGACATCGGCGACTTTCTGACGTAGGGCCGCCACGTTCTGCTGCACGGCCTATGAAGTTGGCGGTGTGGGGGATTTTGTTTATCTTTGCATTTGGGTCGGCGCTATGTTGACGGCTCAAATGCACTTGTTGGAAAGATTATGGCAGATTTTAAGCTTTATATATTAGGATGCGGGTCGGCAAAGCCGTCGACGCGGCATCTGCCGTCGTG
>SFLG01000117.1 GCA_004553485.1 Bacteroidales bacterium
AGGATATACTATTATTGTTACGAAAGAGAAGAAAAATCATACGTGATATTTGTTTTCTTTTGCTGTCGCACCCCGCACGGGGTGCGTGGATTGAAATAGAGATGCACATCCTGAAATCACTGCTGAGACTAGTCGCACCCCGCACGGGGTGCGTGGATTGAAATATCTTTGTCGGATGGATCGGAAACTGACACAAAAAGTCGCACCCCGCACGGGGTGCGTGGATTGAAATATCTATTACTGGATATCCTACATTGATGCAGGCGGTCGCACCCCGCACGGGGTGCGTGGATTGAAATACACGTCTGTCCCGGCAGGCATCCGCGTATCTGGGTCGCACCCCGCACGGGGTGCGTGGATTGAAATATCGTAGATCATGAATGCTTCGATCGGGGAAAGAGTCGCACCCCGCACGGGGTGCGTGGATTGAAATCGCTGCCATTGCAGCTATATCTCCATCACCGTCAGTCGCACCCCGCACGGGGTGCGTGGATTGAAATCCTTCCTTTCTATCCATCCGTGCCCCACAGTGCGTCGCACCCCGCACGGGGTGCGTGGATTGAAATTCCTTTCATCGCCTGGTATTCCTCGAGCCAGTCCGTCGCACCCCGCACGGGGTGCGTGGATTGAAATACGCGGGATATAGTCCAGTTCCTTATCCGAATAGTCGCACCCCGCACGGGGTGCGTGGATTGAAATGCCAGAAATGTGGTCGGTTGAATCGGTGCAGACCGGTCGCACCCCGCACGGGGTGCGTGGATTGAAATGGTGCTGTATGTCGTTCGGTAACTCACGTCTGATAGGTCGCACCCCGCACGGGGTGCGTGGATTGAAATCGGCCAGGTCTTGTACTTTTTCGTGTTCCAGTAACGTCGCACCCCGCACGGGGTGCGTGGATTGAAATATCGTTATCATCTGTACCGTTGGTGATATAATCGGTCGCACCCCGCACGGGGTGCGTGGATTGAAATACCGGCGACATCATCAAGTCCGACGCTGTTATGGTCGCACCCCGCACGGGGTGCGTGGATTGAAATTTCCTCGGTGCCGGTATAACCGCCTTCCTGTGCGTGTCGCACCCCGCACGGGGTGCGTGGATTGAAATTGAATGCGATTGAGTTGTACCCGGTATGGGCAGAGTCGCACCCCGCACGGGGTGCGTGGATTGAAATACTATCACAGATTACAGTTTTGAGGAGGCGAGCACGTCGCACCCCGCACGGGGTGCGTGGATTGAAATATGTACTCCGCCTCCCCCTGTGACCCACAGGTAAAGTCGCACCCCGCACGGGGTGCGTGGATTGAAATACGTGAGATCGTGACCGACACTAAAAATACAGAAAGTCGCACCCCGCACGGGGTGCGTGGATTGAAATTCCTCCAACAGTTCCGGGTTGTCATGGATGTTGCGTCGCACCCCGCACGGGGTGCGTGGATTGAAATTGGTAAGCTGGATTTGTTTGGAGGAGAACAATGAGGTCGCACCCCGCACGGGGTGCGTGGATTGAAATAACAACCGAGAGTGGGCGCTGGATGATGGAAGAGTCGCACCCCGCACGGGGTGCGTGGATTGAAATATGGAATTGAAAGAACCGGACAGCGTGGTCGCAGCGTCGCACCCCGCACGGGGTGCGTGGATTGAAATGCCTCCATCGGTCAGGGTAGCCTGATCGGAAATTGTCGCACCCCGCACGGGGTGCGTGGATTGAAATACCTATCGCGACACGTACAGCGGGGTGTAATCATGGAGTCGCACCCCGCACGGGGTGCGTGGATTGAAATCAAGTCAAAAACGGCAGCAAGGGAAACGACGGTGCGTCGCACCCCGCACGGGGTGCGTGGATTGAAATAAGAAGCTGCATGGATCTGATGCAGGCTGCGGCGGTCGCACCCCGCACGGGGTGCGTGGATTGAAATTATCTGGATGTAGTAGTTCGGGTGATACGCCCCGTCGCACCCCGCACGGGGTGCGTGGATTGAAATCAGCGGAGCATACAACACGCAGGGCAACCATCGCGTTGCACCCCGCACGGGGTGCGTGGATTGAAATAAGGTTGTACCCAGGGAAAAGGTTGTCTCTGATCGGTCGCACCCCGCACGGGGTGCGTGGATTGAAATGGTGTCATGTCGATTCGGAAGATAAGCTGACCCGGTCGCACCCCGCACGGGGTGCGTGGATTGAAATAGACGCGCACCGTTGATGTCAACAACAGCGCCTTGTCGCACCCCGCACGGGGTGCGTGGATTGAAATTCGCAGACCTCATGTGCCTGCACCAGCGTAACCTCGTCGCACCCCGCACGGGGTGCGTGGATTGAAATACTTGTCAGCCCCAAGCAGTACGCCCGACCTCTGGGTCGCACCCCGCACGGGGTGCGTGGATTGAAATAAAAAGACCAGAATGACTATTGGTCAGATGTGGACGTCGCACCCCGCACGGGGTGCGTGGATTGAAATTTTCGAGGAGGCTGAAACAGTAAGACAGCGTTATATGTCGCACCCCGCACGGGGTGCGTGGATTGAAATACATGGTCACTCCTTATCACCACAATCCATACCGAGTCGCACCCCGCACGGGGTGCGTGGATTGAGGGTGCGTGGATTGAAATATGCAAGACCATCCTTGTATGATTGCACAGGACGTCGCACCCCGCACGGGGTGCGTGGATTGAAATAGCAGACCACGCACAGCCGCGCCAGAGCGTGCGCGTCGCACCCCGCACGGGGTGCGTGGATTGAAATTCCCACGCCTGCCGATGTTGCCGCAGGGACCGCGGTCGCACCCCGCACGGGGTGCGTGGATTGAAATCCCTCCATCTCAATCAAAAACGCCACGTTGCACGGTCGCACCCCGCACGGGGTGCGTGGATTGAAATCCTCACGGCGGAAGTAATGCCGGAACCCACCTTGTCGCACCCCGCACGGGGTGCGTGGATTGAAATACAGTTACGGAAGTGCGCGACAACCGGCGCGGCAAGTCGCACCCCGCACGGGGTGCGTGGATTGAAATCAGAAGAAGCACTTGCTGCGGAAACAGAATTTCTGTCGCACCCCGCACGGGGTGCGTGGATTGAAATTAAACGCGCTTCCTGACGGAGACGGGGTGAGCTACGTCGCACCCCGCACGGGGTGCGTGGATTGAAATGAGGGAGATGTGGACTTTGGCGCGTACACCTACCGTCGCACCCCGCACGGGGTGCGTGGATTGAAATTTAGCAGGCATTTGAAGTCATTCCGGTTTGACCGAGTCGCACCCCGCACGGGGTGCGTGGATTGAAATCAAAACAGAAAGGAAACGCCGTGAATCAGTGCCAGGTCGCACCCCGCACGGGGTGCGTGGATTGAAATTGCATTGCGGAAACCCTGCATGTGTCGTTGGATGTCGCACCCCGCACGGGGTGCGTGGATTGAAATAGGTTTGTCCCGTGGTAATACCCAAAATAATCAAGTCGCACCCCGCACGGGGTGCGTGGATTGAAATATACGAAATCGTATGTAATTGATAACAGCAATCAGTCGCACCCCGCACGGGGTGCGTGGATTGAAATTCTGGCGATGCCATTGTAATCGATGTGGAAATGGTAGCACCCCGCACGGGGTGCGTGGATTGAAATCGTCAGAGGACGGGTGCGCTCGGCGGCTTCAAAGTCGCACCCCGCACGGGGTGCGTGGATTGAAATCAAAGGGCGCGGATGGAATGTCCGGTAAATCTGCATGTCGCACCCCGCACGGGGTGCGTGGATTGAAATTCGCAGGGAATTGGAACTATATCCAGCACACCGGTCGCACCCCGCACGGGGTGCGTGGATTGAAAT
>SFLG01000041.1 GCA_004553485.1 Bacteroidales bacterium
AAGCTGTTTGCGCCCCCTGTATTCCGCAATGAAAAGAAAGCGAAAGGATATTGGTTTTAGCACCCCGGTGCAGTTCGGCAGTCTGTGAAGCGTAGTCGCATGGGCCGTCTGTCGGTCATATCTGATTGGAGTTACGGCACGAGGCACTGATTTTCCACTTGCAAAGGTAGGACTGACCGCTCAACGCAAAACAAGCCGCCGGATTTCCACGCAAATTTTTATAAATCTCCACCTTGCAGGTAGTATTTAACGCCACCGGCTTAAAATTTTGCTTGAAATTTTTGCTTCGCTCGCTTTCTCAGTTCTCCCAATCATTGCAATGTAAAATCTAAAGTGCTTCGGCACATAACTCTAAATCAATCAGATATGATACTTCCCGACAAACGACCCGTCCAGAGCGACTTCGCAAACCTCACAGACTACTCGCTCGAATGCCCCAAGGGCGCAAGAAAGTTCTTCGCTTTCATTCATTTCACAGATGAATCCACGTGTCTGTGGTCTAACATCTTCACGTTCAACCGCACATACGCGCTGATGCTCGCCATCGAAAAATTCGGCGACTGCCTCGAATACGTCAGCAGCATCAATATCCACGAGCAGGAGTATTGAACGACCCTCGCTTCCTCTCCGCAAAGCTCCGAGAAATCGGGGCTTTTCTTCTGTCTTTTGCCCGGTATGCGCATTACCGTACTTTCGCAGTACAATAATGCTCATACCTATGCAGACAATAACCATCGACTTCCACGTGCCGCAAGGCTGGCACGAACTCGGCGACAAACAGCTGCGCTATGTCTACGAGTTAATCGCGGCTGAACATTCAACCGACGAAATCAAGACCCTTTGCTTGCTCCGATGGAGCGACACAAAGGTTATAGGCCGTCAGGACAACGGCTCGTACCTTCTGAAAAAAGGAAAAGTCCTTTTTGAAGTTACACCGCTGACGCTCGCCGAACTCCTTCCGGCGCTCGACTGGCTCTCCAATCTGCCGACCGTGCCGGTCCGCCTCTCGAAGATTAACCGACAGGCCGCGCTTCCGGCTGACTTCTCCGAAGTGCCGTTTGAAACGTTCATCATCTGCGATAACCTCTATCAAGGTTATCTCTCGACGCAGAACGATGAACTGCTCGACCAACTCGGAGCCACGCTCTATGGCAAGGCTATTGCCTTCAAGCCCCACGAGCGCATCAGCATCTTCTACTGGTTCGCCGCGCTCAAAGACTCTTTCGCGCAGAAATTCTCCGACTTCTTCCAACCCATAGCCGAGGCCGCCTCCGGCGGCAACCTGCTCGGCTCGTCCGCGACCTCGGTAGAGGACGCTATGAACGCCCAAATCCGCGCCCTCACCAAAGGCGATGTCACGAAAGAGGCCGAGGTCCTCGCGCTCGATACTCACCGCGCCCTCACTGAACTTAACGCCCAGGCACGGGAGTATAAGGAACTCAACGCCAAACTCCAATCAAAATGAAACACTACGGACAATGGGATGCGGCTGCTTTCTTTGAAAGACTCGCCGCCACGAATATTCTTGCTCAAAAAGAGCACTTCATCTTCTGCCGTGTCAGCGGCTTGGAGGGCTTCGAGGAAGCCCTGGCGCAGATGCAGACGGCATCCGCTTTCGTGTGCGTCAGCGACATCGCCGACGGCTACACGGAACTCAATAACACGCCGAGGACACGGCGAGTCAAAACTGTTTTCCTCGCCATGCGCCACGCTGCCGAAGATATGGAAGCTCGCTCCGAGTGCATGGAAACCATGCGCGAACTGTTCCGGCAGTTCGCCTCGCAGCTTATTCTGGAGAAAACGAGGCTCGAAGAAAATTGCATTTACATCGACCCCCGTATCACGTTCAACGAGATTGACTGTTACTTTTTCTCCGGCTGCGCCTGCGCTTATTTTCAAATCGCAGTCGATTGCTACACCGATTTAAGATACAATGCCGATGAGTGGAAATGATAACGAACAGCTTGAAGCCAGACGCAAGTATGTGACTGCCTTCAATGCAACGATGGTTAAGATATGGCGCGAGCAAATCGCGCTCCTCGGCGCGGTCGACACGGGGGCGCTCTACCGCTCGACGGTCGGCATCTCGATGACTGCCGACGGCAAGTTCATCGACATTAATCTCGAACAGGCGTTCAACACCTACGGTTTGTTTGTCGATTACGGCACAGGCCGCAATACTCCGCGAGGGAATCCCGGCGACATCGGAAAAAGCAATGGCCGCAAGCGCAAGCGCTGGTTCTCTCGCAAATACTTCGCCTCGGTGATGAACATTCAGGAATTCTATGCTGACTCGCTCGGCCAGGAGTTCTGCCGGGCAGTCTCCAACGCGCTCAATCCCGACATCATGCGCCGCGCAGTCACTCTCTAAGTGTACTTCTCGTGTCTTTTCGGACGCAAATTCATAGCCATAACTTTGCCGTATAAAACAGCATCGTTATGGCTATTGATACAAAATCACTCACCGACATTATCACCGAGTTTCGCGCCCTGCAGTCCAAGGACGCAGTTTCTCCCGAATCTCTCGGCTACATCTTACAGCGCATAGTGGATTTGCTCGCCACTGCCGGAACGTCAGAGACCGTCAGCAACATCACAAAGTTGCTCGACGGATTTAAGGCCGCAGGTCAGGCCATCACCGCACTTTCGCAGGGTCAGGCCGACCGCAATCACATCTATGCCAACAAATCGACGGTAAACCTCGCCACCGGCGCCGTTTCCGCGTCCTCCGAACTTTTCATCCAACAGGCCACGACCGAAAGGGCCGGTGCCATGCGGGCGCAGCAGGTCATCGACCTTAACAGCGCCAAGAAATCAATCTCCGAACTGGAGAAATTGCTTTCCGCAGTTCAATCGGAGATTGCAGCCCTCAAAGGCTCGGCAGGTGACGGCACTGTTTCAGGCGGTCTGACGCCCATATCGGTTCAGACCGAGGGCGACCGTCTGTTTGTCATCGGAGCACGAAAGCTCCTTCAGGACGGCTACGTTCCATACCTGTTCCGTCTCACTCAGAAACGAAATCGCTTCGCCGCGAAAGAGTCCTCGCTTCTCGGCACAAAGAAATATTGTCGCCGACGCAAGGGCTGGAACCTGTACGGTTCCTGCTATACAGTCAAGGTTGAAGGCAACAAATTCTTGTTCAATACCTCAGCCAAATCTACGTTTACTATGCCTTCCGACAATTATTCAGACAGTCCCGAAACGCTGGTCGTTGAGCACGTCAAACAAGACGGTACTCCGACTGTCGCATGGGGGCGAAGTTGCGTTTCGCTCGTCTGCCACAACGATAAAACCAAGCGTAGAATGATAAGGCTGCGCTTCGCCATTGGCTTCGGCAAGCTGTTAACTCCGGGCAAAGGCCGTATAACGACGGCTAACCTCGTCAGCACACTGGCCGAGTTTGCCCTTATCTATGACCCTGCTTCCAAAACATGGGTTTTCGGAAAGTAATACCCCTATAAAACAGATCGCCCACCCCGAGGGGTGGGAGGC
Organism: Bacteroidales bacterium; assembly: GCA_004553485.1. Lineage (GTDB taxonomy): Bacteria > Bacteroidota > Bacteroidia > Bacteroidales > Muribaculaceae > CAG-873. Next base: position 3,493 of record SFLG01000041.1, read on the forward strand.
TATCTGGTAAACGGCCATGATCGCACCGAGGGCTATCTAACAAGCCACGCACAGGGATCGCACCGAGGGCTATCCGGCATACGACAGAGGTATCACAGGTTCAATAGCTTGGTTTCACATCGTTGAGAGGTATTCGGTTCTGTTAGTATGGTTTCACTTGTCAATACACAAAGTTAGCACTTTTTCTTCACATATACAATAGTTTAACAATATAAAATTGCAGCAAAGTATGAACTTTAAGAACCACAAATCAGCTATACAACTTTGCTCGGCAATTTTTCTCATTACGGTGGGCTGCGGCCTGCTGATTGCCGGGTTCATTCTGCCCCCGTCGGGCGAAATCCACAACTCCGTCCTCGTTGCCTTCGGCGAAATTCTGACTTTCGCCGGAGCATTGTTCGGCATCGACTATCACTATAAATACAAAGACCATGAGAAAGATTAACCAAATCATCGTCCATTGCTCTGCTACGCCGGAGGGCAAGGACTTCACCGTCCAACAGATTGACGCCTGGCATCGTCAGCGTGGCTTCCGCTGCATCGGCTATCATTATGTGATTTATCGTGACGGTTCAGTTCATCGTGGCCGTCCTGAAGACCGGGTCGGCGCACACTGCACCGGTCACAACGCGCACTCCATAGGTGTGTGCTACATCGGCGGCTGCGCATCTGACGGCAAGACGCCGAAAGATACCCGGACAGACGCTCAACGCGCTGCGCTCGTCAAGCTGCTTCGTGAACTGAAAGCAAAATACACGGTCGCCGCTATTCACGGCCACCGCGATTTTGCCAACAAAGCCTGTCCGTCTTTCGACGCCACTAAAGAATACGCCGCCTTATGATACGCTTCCGCACTTCCATTTTACTCTTTGTTATCGCCGCAACCACCTTCCTGGGCGGTTGCCGCTCCCACAAAGAAGCCGTCAATAACAAGTCGCTCAACAGCGACAGCATAGCACGGTCGGAACATCACCGCACAATCGCAGTGATTGACTCGGCTATCCGTAATATTGATTTTAGCTTCGATACCCTGAAAATCAATATCGAGCGACCTGTGGAATACGCCGAGGCGCCGGAGATTATTCGCCTGACGGCAACCCGTGGGCGCGTCATCGACCGGCGGTGTGTTCATAGGGATAGTGTCGAAGCCTTCAATCGGCTTGATACGGTGGCCTATCATCAATCAGCCGCCGAGGCTTCGACGGAACACACCGCCACAACGCGCCTGTATAATCCGCCTGACGGCACAACGGTTCTGGTAATCGCGCTTGTCATCGCAGGTGTCCTGTTCTACGTTTGCTACCGCAAACGCTGATTATCATTCACTTCGAGAGTAAAGTTTTTTTCATAATTGGCAAAGCGAGTTGCCCGAGAGGGTAGCTCGTTTTGTTTGTCGCGTTCATCTTTTCTGACCCACCCGGGTGGTGTCGGCCGTCAGCCATACAAACCTCCCTCCGTTCTCCGCTTGCTGCCTACATCCTTCCAAGCCCGAGCATCGTTGGTCGAGGCTCTGCTTCGCTCCACTTCGACTAACGACCGCTGCGGCCTTCGGGTCGAGAGATTGCCGCCTCCGTCTCCATTATCGCTTCCTCCCGACACCGCTCCTGCGTCACGGTGTCGGGCCGCTATCATTGCGCCTACGACAGCAAACTCTCTTCAAAGGCTACTCCAACGCTTTATCCCGACTCCGTTCCTACGTCGCGGTGTCAGGCGCGTCTCTATATCCTTTGCCCCGAAACCTCCGCTTGCTATTCCGGCTCGTAAGGACAGGCATCTTCACTCCGTCCTCCGGTCGGCGCACTGCCGCCGTCCGACACCATCCTCCCGCCCATAAGAGGACTGATGAACGCACGATGTTTAGCCAGTGGCACAGTCATTTACCGCCCATTCGGGCAAAGCGGATTATTCGCTCAGGGCGCATCGGCATACTCTCCGCCTACGCCACGATGTGAGGCTCCGAAGTCTATACCCGAACAGCCTCCGGCGCAGGGCAAGTGGGGGTCGGGAGACAGCTCGACAAATCTTCACTGACTCCCTGGCTGCTCCGTTGCTCTCCGCGCCACCCCGGTTTGCTCTTTGTTCCGGCACAGCCTTCTCCACCTTTTCACATCGTCAGCTCCGGCAATGCCGACTCAACGCCCTTCGCACATTGATTATACGCCCAACCCCAGGCCCCTCTGTGTGGTGCGCCGATGCACAGACTCCGCTACGGCTGTCGGCCAACCACTTCACTCACTCCGAGTTAGCCTACGGCTTAGGGCAAGGGCAGGTCGGCTAACTCTCAAACCGCAAGCGGATTTTAGAGACAGCCTGTCGCTTCACTGCGTTACACGACACCTGCCGTTTGCTCTAATCCTGATGTAGGCACTCCGAGTTCCCTGCGTTCCTTTGGCTGACAAGCCTTCCGCTACGCGCCGCATCGTCATCACCGCACATCGCCACGTCAAGCACCTCGTCTTGATTGCATCTGCGCCGAGGAAAAGCGGTGGCTGTCGTGAGCGAGGAAATCCGCAAGCGGAATTTCCACGCACACGGCAGCGATTTTACCGCGCAATGGGTTGGCTCTCTGCATATAGCGCGAGGGCAAGGAGGGCAAGAGGAAAAACGAGCGTCAGCGCGGTGGGGGGTGCATGATGCCACTCGGGGGCTGCGCCCCCGAACCCCCTAAACATCTGTTTAACAGCCGTTTCGCATTTGCAACCCGCTACAAAATCGGGGATTTTTTAGACAGGACCCACGCAAATGCTACCAATTTGCCTGAGAGTCAAATCCTTAAGGCTTGATTTTTGCAGGACCCCCCAATTCCCCTGAGCCCACGAAAATCAAGGCCGGTTCTTTCCTTCCCTGCACCCTCCCGTCGGTCCTGTATCCTGCCCGACACCAACCCTGAAAAGCAGAATAGCAGTGTTTTAACGTCTTTTCTCCTTCAAAAAGACGTGGCGATATTTGCAGGGAACACCTACAAACATCGTATTCAACAAGGAATTATGGCAAATTATACTACTACCGCTAACGTCGTGCTCTCCGTCAACGGCAAACAGGCGCAGAAGATGCTCGCAACGCTCGAAAAGGACGCCAAACGTCTGGAGCGTGAACTGGCGAAAGCATCTACTGCCGGTGACAAGGCCACGATGAAGAAACTTCAGCGCGAGTTGAAATCAACTCAGCGCATGATGGAGCAACTGAAAGGGTCATCGTCCTCTGTCGATGCCACTCTGCGCCGTCTTGATAAAGCTACTCCCAAAGAGCTTAACAAGGCGTTGAAGCTGCTTCAGCAGCAACTCAACGGCATTCAGCGCGGCTCCGCCACGTGGGATGCCCAAATCGCCAAGATTAAGGCTGTCAAGGCTGAACTCCAAAAGGTCAACGCCACGCTCGCCACACAGAAGTCTCTGTGGTCGAGAATGAACACGTGGCTCAACAACGCCCAGACTGCCATCATGGCTTTTGCCGCCGCTGTTACCGGTCTGGTGATGGCCGGACGTAAAGCCGTCCAGTCATACGCAGATATGGAAGAACAGATGGCAAACACCATCAAGTATACCCGTATGACCGCCGCAGAGGTTGAAGAACTAAACGAGATCTTCAAGGGTATGGATACCCGTCTCGCCCGCGAGCAGCTTAATCTTCTCGCCCAGGAGGGCGGGCGCCTCGGTTACAACACCGTGGCTTCCGTCAAGGAGTATGTCGAGGCAGCTTCCATTATCAATGTCGCTCTCGTTGACCTCGGAGAAGGTGCAACGCAGACCATCGCCAAGTTGAGTAATATCTTCGGCATGGAGCAGATGTATGGTGTTAAAGACGCCATGCTCAAAATCGGCTCCACGGTCAATCACCTTTCGCAGAACTGTACCGCTGCCAAGCCTTTTATCGTGGAGTTCGCACAGCGAATGGCCGGTATCGGCTCCACAGCCAAAATGACTATCCCTGAGATTATGGCCTTTGCCGCCACTCTTGACGCTCACGGCCAAAAGGTGGAGATGTCGGCCACGGCTTTACAGCGTACCATTATGGAGCTGTTCAAGAAACCGGCTGAGATGGCCCGAAAGGTGGGGCTGGAAACGAACTCTTTTATTGAAACGCTCAATAAAAGCACCACACAGGGCGTGATGATGTTCCTCGAAGCCCTGCATCGGCTGGGCGAGGACCAGGCTCTCGCCGTCCTCTCGCCGCTGTTCCAGGACCTCGGACTCGACGGTGCCCGTGTGTCCTCGGTGCTCTCGAACCTTTCTTCGCATCTCGACTTCCTCAAATGGCAGCTCGGCGAAGCGAACCAGGCATTTAAGGAGGGTACATCTGCCTCCAACGAGTATGCCATTTTCAACAACACCGTTCAGGCAAGCATCGACAAGGCGCGGAAGCGCGTCAGCGAACTTGCCATCGAACTCGGCGAAAAGCTTTACCCGCTGATGAAGCACATCTATACTTCATCATCGGCTTTTCTCCGTGTGCTGAATGTCCTTGTCGAGTTTATAGTAAAGCACCGCAAAGCCATCGCCAATGTCGTTACCGTCATAGGGGTGTATTACGGCTGGGTGCTTTTGGTAAAGACAGCATCTCTCGCATGGCACGCCGTCCTCGGTGTCGGCAAAGCTGTTATGACAGCTTACCGCACTGCAATCATTCTCGGTCGTATCGCCATGTTAGCCTTTACAAAAGGTTTGGGCGCAGCCACTCACGCCATGCGCCTTCTCAATACCGTCGTCAAGGCTAATCCCTTCGGATTAATCCTTTCCGTAATAGCTGCTGTTGTCATCGCTATAAAATCTCTCTGTGACCGCACTTCCGAATATACAAAGAAGATGCGTGAAGCCAGGAACACAGCCGCCAAGTTCAGCGAGGAGCTGAACAAGGAGATGCACAACATCGACACGCTCATGGGCCGTCTTGAAGCCGCCAAAAAAGGTACGAAGGAATACAAGGAGGTCAAGGACGAAATCATCAAGCAGTACGGCAAATATCTGAAAGGGTTGATAAACGAGCGGGGCGAAATCATCAATCTTACAGCCGCATACAACCGGCTTGCCGCCGCGGCAAGGCTCGCCGCAAAGGAACGAGCCATTGAGACTGCCCGCGAAACAGCCGAGGAAACTCACCGTGATGCCCTGAAAGATCAGGCCAAGAAGCTGCAGCAGTCGCTCATCGACGAGGGCGTGGCCCTGCGCGATGCTGTCCGTATCACAAATACTGTCGTGTACCAGTTGGAAACCACCGGCACACTTACCGAAGACATCGTCAGTGAGCTGCAAGCCATCAAGGGCAACGCCTGGCAAGCCAAAGGCTGGGCAGAGCACCCCGTCAACATCGTTAACGAGATGATAGGACAACAGACGGAGTACCGCGAGACGTTGGGAGCCATCGACACTATCGAGCGCGAACAGAATCCGCTCGCTACCTATCCCGAATCGGAACTGCGCCGCATCATTCCTTATCTGGAGGAAAAAGCGGCGGCCAACGAGGGTGGAACTATCGTGTTAGGTCTTAATCAGCCTAACCCGACTACGCGCACTCTTACAGCACAGGAAGTCCATGACTTCCTCGAAGAAGCCCGTGCGCGCCTCTCTGTCGCCGAAACTCCCAACAATGCACCGGTCGCAGGTAATCCCGATTTTACCCTTGATGATTATACTCCTTACGAAACCGTTGCCGACCGCCGCAAGGCCGAGCAGGAGCGCAAGGCTGCCGAAGCCGCCGCTCGTCGTGCCGAAATCAAGGCCCGGCAGGAGTTCAAGCAGCAGCTCAACGATGCTAAAGGCGTATGGGAGGCCGGAGATACACAGAATCTGGCCGATTACTCGGCAGGTATGAAATCGTGGTCTGACTTCCTGCTCAAAAAGTACGAGCTTGAAGTCAAATATTACGATGACCGGCTGAAGATTTTTGAGGACAATAATCTTCAGGAAGACGAGGATTATCAAGAACTTTTGAAGAAAAAGGCCGAATTACAGGCGGCATGGCTCAAAAAGAATGCCGCTCTCAAAGTCGAGGACTCAAAGCGTCAGCAACAGGCCGAGGAAACTCAGGCGCAGATGGACTTTTATACGCCCGGCAACGAACTCTACGGCAAGGAGGAAGCCTTGCAACAGAGACTCTTTGAGATACGCATTAAGTATCTCAAACAGATGCAAGCCGCCTATAATAATGCCTCCGAGGAATGGCACAACTATCAGGTGCAGATTGAACAGGCCGAGGCCACGGAGCAGCTGCGCCGTCAGAAACTTCTCGCACAGCGTGTGGCCGAGTGGAAGAAGCAGTATGAATATCTCGAAGCCAAGAAGCGCTATGACCTCGAAGAAGAATTGTTGCTTGAGGCATACAACAAGAACCTTATTTCTTACGAGGAGTTCCTGCAAGCACAGGCAGACCTCCGCAAGAAGTACGCCACGGAATATCTGCCGCAGTCGGCCAGACCCGACGGCAATTCGCCCAAGGCTATGGACGAGCAGAAGCGGCGAGACCTCGACCGCGTGGCCTCGCTCGAAGCCCAGGGTGTAATCTCCCATGAACAGGCGGAGAAAGCCAAGGAGCGCATCTCCCGTAATTACGAGAAGAAGCGCCTCGACGCCGTGCGGCGCTTTGGCTCTCAGGAGACCAACCAGTTGCTCGACATATACGAGGCGTGGAAAAATTTCTTTGACTCCACGGAGGAAGACGGCGGCAACTGGGCCACACGCCTTGCAGCTCTCGCTTCGTCGGTTTTCTCTGTCATGAACGCCGGTATGCAGCAGTATTCCGAGTATGTCAGCGCTTGCGCCGAACTCGAAACTGCAAAGGTCGAGAAAAAGTATGACCGTGAAATCGAGCTTGCCGAGGGCAACTCTTACAAGGTCAAGAAAGCCGAAAAGGAGAAAGAAGCCGCCAAGGCTAAAATCAAGAACGAAGCCAACAAGAAGATGTTCGCCATGCAGGTGATACAGGCCGTGGCGCAGACTGCTACCAACGCCCTTAATGCCTACGGCTCCGCCGCAGCTATCCCCGTGGTCGGTTATATCCTCGCACCTATCGCGGCGGCTATGGCCGTGGCCGCAGGTGCGCTGCAAATCGCGACCATCAAGAAGCAGCAACAGGCTTCCGAGGCACAGGGCTACGCCGAGGGCGGTTTTACCAAGCCCGGTCGAAAAGATGAACCCGCAGGAGTGGTCCATGCCGGAGAGTGGGTCGCCTCGCAGAAGCTCGTCAATAATCCCCGGACGCGGCCTTTGCTTGAAGCCCTCGACTACGCGCAGCGCACCAACACTCTCGGAAGCATAACTCACTCCGACGTATCGCGGTCTATCACAGCCCCCATGATGATTGCGGCGCAGCCTCAATCAACCCCGGCTCCGGCTGTTACCAACATTTATACGTCAGAGGGAGAGAGGAACGGCGACTACGCCGTTATTATGAAACGTCTCGCGGACCGCCTCGATGAACCGTTTGTGACCGTGAACACCGTGACCGGCGATCACGGCATACAACACGCTCAGGAGGAATACGACAAACTTATGCGAAACAAAGCACCTAAATCACGCAAGTAATTATGGAAATACGCATCAACGGCAAACCCGCCATGCTCAAAAAGGGCACTTCGTTTGAATATGTGGCCGAAAACCGCCTCTTTTCGGGCAGTGACGGCTACACTTTATCCATCACTTTTCCGCTGCGCCAGTGCTCGCAGAACCTCGACATCTTCGGCCATATCAACCGTGCCGACGTAATCGCGGGCAAGGTTATCTTCGACTGCGAAATCCGCGACCGAAACTTCTACAAGTTCGGCTCCATCGTCATCACAGAGATAACCGATGCCGAGGTCAAGACGCAGTTCCTCGAAGGGCGCTCCGAGCAGAACTTCGACGTCACTTTCGATGACATCTACATTGACGAACTCGACCTCGGCAACGCTTCGGGCTGCAACGACTCTACGCCCGAAAAAGCCTGGAACCCGCATCTCAACAATATGAAGTGCGTGGCCCTGCCGTGGGTCAACGACTATTCGGGCAATATTCAGAATCTCGCCGACTTCCACCCGGAGGAGCGCAATGCCGACAGTACGCTAAAATCGCAGTCGTATTATTCTTGGAATGCAGACTGCAAAGGCCGCTCTTGGCAGCCGTATCTTATTTACATCACCCGCCAAATCTGCCAACAGGTAGGGTACGCTGCCGACTTCTCGAAATGGGAGGAAAAGGAGGAATATAAGTATCTCCTTATCTGCAACACTCTGCCGTATGCGTGGGACACTGCGGGCTTCGCCCGTGCGCTCCCTCATTGGACCGTGGCCGAGTTCTTCGAGAAGTTGGAGTTGTTTCTTAACGGTGAGTTCACAATCAACCACCGCGCTCACACCATCGACTTCGCATTCACCGAGGCAACACTTGCCGCCACCGCGCCCGTGCTGCTCGACAGCATCGTGGACGAGCACACCGTAGAGGTCACGGTGGAGGAAGACCGCTGCGAATATGCCGAGGCGAAGAACCTTGTCTACAAGGAGTGCGACCACGAAATGTGGAAATTCTACTCCTGCGACTGGTTTATCAAGGCATGGAGTAAAACTTGCGTCAGATACCCGACAATGCGTGAGCTGCTTGCCGCCAACAAGTCGTTTGCCACTTGGAACGGCAGCACTTCGCGTGACTCCCGGCGCGACAAGCTGCTCTATGCCGAGGACATCGACACTTACTTTGTGGTGCGCTCGCTGTCTAAAACGCTTGTCGAGGTAAGGCCGGGCTGGATGCCGAACCGCTATACCTACAAGATGGAGTTGCGGCCCGTCAATATGTTCGGAGGGCGCATCGTCAATGAAGACGAGGACGCCGACGAAACCGAAATCGAGTTCGTACCGGCGTGGGTCGACGAGACGGAGGACAAATACGGTCGTGTCCTGTTCCTGTCGTTCTCCGGCTACGACGAAAACGAAAGCGTCAACACTTCCTGGTCCCGCGACCCCGACCAACACAAGCAGGAGATTGACAACACTCTCTTTCAGCCGTTCACGATGCAGTCGCTCTCGGCAGGTGAGCGCACCAAGAAAGCCGAGTATTACAGCGTGATCTATGTGGCATGGTGGGACGGAGCACAGTCAACCGAAGGGAAGTTGCCTCACCCTTATGTCGAGGACATCGAGATTTTGCCCGACTGGAGCAACTTCATCAATATTCATTTCTCCCTACGTCTGAACAACCGCTATCTGAACAGTAAGCGCACCGTCCACAACATCAACACCAGGCAGAAGACTACCTTTAAGTTCCTCTCAGACTCAATCCCGAACCCTCGCGCCGTGTTTCTTATCCGTGGAAAGCGCTACCTCTGCGAGAAAATGACTGCGACATTCACGGAGAACGGAATGTCGCAGCTCATCAAGGGTATCTTCTGGCCAATCGTGGAGGACTAAACGGCGGATTGACTTGCGTTCGTTTGCGCGGCTACCTTTTTGGGTCGGCCGCGTTTTTTAGGTGTATTCGGGTGAACGCCGTAAAGTACCCAATCAAGAACTTTTCGGTTAGCCTCGTCGATTTTACGCTTGTCGAACTCGATGTAGATGTCAGTAACAGTGTTACCGCCATGACCGAGAGCAGCCGCTATCGTCTCCTTCGGAATATCGAGGCTTGCTGCTATCGTTGCCCATGAGTGACGGGCCCAATAAGTGGTAAGTTCTCCAAGCATCAGTTGGTCGCGGATTTCGCGGAGGCCGGTGCAGAGGTTGTTATAAAAGTGGCGGTAGTTGGCGTAGGTGTCCGTGAAGTTGAGCAGATGATTCTCACCTGCGTAACGCTCGATTATCTCGCGAGCCTCACGTTCCACCTTGATAGAGTAAGGCTTATGGGTCTTGGCGCGAATGTAGTCAACCCTGCCGCCGTTGATACATTTAAGACCGCACAAGTCCACGCAGTTTATGCCAATAAGCATAAACGTGAGTTTGAAGAAGTCGAGGTACTTCTGCTGCCATTCTTCGGTACACTGATGATTGAAGATGCGGCGCAGCGTTTCAACGTCGAAGTTGCGCTTGCGCGTCACCTCCTGTTTGATTTTGAAACGACGGAACGGGTAGTGAGTGGTGATTTCGCAGTCGATGGCGAAATTGCAGACGGCACGAAGATTGCGCATGTTTATGGCGCGGGCATTTGCAGACGGGGCTGTTATCGCCATAAACTCGTCAAAGTCCAACAACCACTCCAAATCGATGTCCTCGAATTTGAGAGTTTTGAAGGCGTCCTCAGAGAGGTATGCCTTGATGCGGTTGTATGTCGTTCGGTAGATTTCCTTTGTCCGGGGATTCTTTTTGTGGGCCATGAAGCGCTCGAACACTTTTGCGACTGTGTTCTGATCTTCTTCGGCCTTGGCGGGTTTTACGTCCTGGGGATTGATGACGGACTGAATGTGGTCGCGTATCTGGACCGCGCTCATATCGGCGAGCTTGCCCTCGTCGGCCAGTTTGAGGATGATAGTGTCAACCTCAATCTTGCGGGCGGCAATGTATTTGTTGTACATCATTGCCTCGGGGTGACCGACTACTTTTTCAGTCTGCGCGTTCCATTGTTTCTCGGTAAGGGAGATGCCGAGAGGGTAGGACGCAATTTTACGGAGGCTTAAAAATTTTACCTGTCTGTCAAAAAAAGTGGTGCTGCTGTTTGCGTGAGGATTTTTGGCGCAAACCTGGCGCAAACAAACCTCGGCAACTTTCGGCTTTTTCCGCCAATTTTCGGCAGAGCAGGTCTTTTTTTTTAAGCTTGCGTACTGCCTTTTTGAGGAAGAAAGGCGCTGATTTTCACACTATTTTAGTCTGATTATCAGCGCCTTTACTTAGCGGAGCGAGGGGGATTCGAACCCCCGATACGCTTTTGGCGTATACACGCTTTCCAGGCGTGCCTCTTCAGCCACTCGAGCA
>SFLG01000118.1 GCA_004553485.1 Bacteroidales bacterium
CCCGCCCCTTGAGCGAGGCGAGCCAAACAGCCCCACCCGCATACCCCGCTGCCGAGGCTCTGCATCGTGAACTGTCGTGCAAAGATACACAAAAAACTTTAAAAAACAAACATTTTGCAAGGCTGCGCCTTGCAGTATGGGCAAACCTGCGGTTTGCAGTATTGGCGGCTGCGCCGCAGTATTGGCCGCTGCGCGGCAGTATCGGCAAGCCTGCGGCTTGCAGCAGCGCGTCTCTGATTCCTCTGATAACTCTAATTCCCCCGATTTCTCTGATAACTCTGATAACTCTGCCTCCACTTAATACCCCAAAGCTCACTTTTTATCGTTACCTTTGCCGTGAACTTTTAATTTTAATCCTGATGAACGTTAAAGATTATGTCAGCGGATGGGCAGAGCGCTATCGCCGCGAGCTCGTCGAAGATATTATGCCTTTTTGGAGCCGATATGGCTTCGACCCCGTCAACGGCGGCGTCTACACCTGTGTCAACCGCGACGGCTCGCTGATGGACTCCACCAAGTCGGTGTGGTTCCAGGGCCGCTTTCTCGACTTTATCGAGCGCCACTGCTTTGACAGCGACGGCCACATGTACTTCTCGGTGACGGCCGACGGCCGGCCCCTGCGCAAGCGCCGCTATGTCTTTTCGGAGACCTTCGCCGCCATCGCCATGGCCGAGTACAGCCTTGCCACCGGCGACCGCGCCTACGCCGAGAAGGCGCTGAAGATTTTTCGCGACGCACAGCGCTTCCTGGCCACCCCGGGCTATCTGCCCGCCAAGTTCGAGCCGGAGGTGCGCCTGCAGAGCCACAGCATTGTGATGATATTAATTAATGTGGGCGCGTGCCTGCGCCGCGTCATCGACGACCCGTGCCTGACGCTGCAAATCGACGAGAGCGTCGAGGCCTTGCGCCGCTACTTCATGCACCCCGAGTTCAAGGCGCTGCTGGAGACCGTGGGCCCCGACGGCGAGTTTATCAACACCAACCTCACCCGCACAATCAACCCGGGCCACTGCATCGAGACGTCGTGGTTCCTGCTCGAGGAGTCGCGCCACCGCGGCTGGGACCCCGCGCTGACCGAGATGGCCCTCACCATCTTCGACTGGTCGTGGGACTGGGGCTGGGACCGCCAATACGGCGGCATCATCAACTTCCGCGACTGCCTCAACCTGCCCCCGCAGGACTACTCGCAGGACATGAAGTTCTGGTGGCCGCAGTGCGAGACCATCATCGCCTCGCTCTACGCCTACCTTGCCACCGGCGACGAGGACTACCTGCACCGCCACGAGCGCATCAGCGAATGGGCCTACGCCCACTTCCCCGACCCCGACTTTGGCGAGTGGTACGGCTACCTCCACCGCGACGGCACGGTCGCCCAGCCGGCAAAGGGCAACCTGTACAAGGGTCCCTTCCACATCCCCCGCATGATGATAAAAGGATACATGCTCTGCAACGACATCCTGGCCAAACTCGAGAACGCCAAAGGGTGACCCTGCGTTAACAGAAATTAGGTGAACGGGCTCTTACTAACCTGTACTGCAAAAAAACGATGAAAAAAGACATTCACTTCGGCTACCTGGTGTTCATCTCGGTGGTGGCCGCGCTGGGCGGATTTCTGTTCGGCTATGACACGGCGGTGATTTCGGGCACCATCAGGGACGTCAGCGTCCTCTACGGCCTCGACCCCATCAGCCAGGGCTGGTATGTGGGCTGCGCCCTCATCGGCTCGATAGCGGGTGTGTCGGTGGCGGGAGTGCTGAGCGACCGCCTGGGACGCAAGCCCGTGATGATACTCTCGGCGCTGCTGTTCACCGTCTCGGCGGTGGGATGCGCAGTCTGCGCCACCTTTGACCAGCTTGTCGTGTACCGCATAATCGGCGGCGTAGGCATAGGCATGGTGTCGATTGTGTCGCCGCTGTATATCTCCGAGATGGCCGTCCCCGTCTACCGCGGACGCCTGGTGTCGCTGTACCAGCTGGCCGTCACCATAGGCTTCCTGGGGGCTTACCTGGTGAATTTCGCCTTGCTGGAGTATGCCGTCGCCCACGCCGCCACGGCCGGCGACAGCGCCTTCGACTTTATCTTCGTCTCCCAGTCGTGGCGCGGCATGTTGGGCATGGAGACCGTGCCCGCCGTGCTCTTCCTGGTAATCGCCTTCTTTGTGCCCGAGAGCCCCAAATGGCTTATCGTGCGCCGCAACCGGCGCGACAAGGCGCTGACGATCCTCGACAGCATCTACACCCGCCGCGCCGACGCCGAGAAGGAGGCCGCGGAGACGGCTTCGGTGCTGAAACCCGACGACCGGCAGGGCATCTCGGCAATCTTCAGCCCGGGCATCCTCAAGGCCGTGATTGTCGGCGTGTGCATAGCCATGCTGGGCCAGTTTATGGGCGTCAACGCCGTGCTCTATTACGGCCCCTCGATTTTTGAGGACGCCGGCCTGTCGCAGGGCGACTCGCTCTTCTACCAGGTGATGGTGGGTCTGGTGAACGTCCTCACCACCGTCCTCGCCCTTGCCATCATCGACAAGGTGGGACGCAAGCAGCTGGTGTACTGGGGCGTGAGCGGAATGATAGTGACGCTGCTGCTCATCGCCGCCTACTTTGTTTGGGGCGCCGCGCTGGGTGTGTCGAGTCTGTGGCTACTGTTCTTCTTCCTAAGCTATGTCTTCTGCTGCGCCATCTCAATCTGCGCCGTCGTCTTTGTGCTCCTCTCCGAGATGTACCCCGCCCGCGTGCGCGGCATAGCGATGTCCATCGCCGGGCTGTCGCTGTGGATAGGCACCTACCTCATCGGGCAGCTCACGCCGTGGCTGCTGAGCACGCTCACCCCCGCCGGCACCTTCCTGCTCTTCGCCGGCATGTGCGTGCCATACATATATATAATGTATCGCCACGTCCCCGAGACCACCGGCCGCTCCCT
>SFLG01000042.1 GCA_004553485.1 Bacteroidales bacterium
CACAAACAACACAACTACACGCCACGCGATCAACCTCCGCGCGAACCACCACCGCGCAACCCACCACGCGGCCGCACACACAAAATTCGCACGTACAAATTCGGCAAAATTCGCGCTTGCGAATATCGCAAAATTCGCGCTATAATAAACACGTCGAAAGGGAACGGGAAGAAAGGAAGTGAAATGAACACCGAAATAACAATCCCTGATGTGCTGTACAACGAGGTGATAGACTACCTCGCCGAAGAACTATACAGCTCCTGGCATCCCGAAAAGCCCGACGGCTGCCAGTTGGCGCTCAATCACGAGTATGTGCACGATAAAATGGTGGAGCACTGCGGGAAATACAGCGGTGGGGTCGATGTGCTCAACATCGTAACAGGCGTTATTATTCCCGACATAGAAGCCGACGCGTGGGCTCTTGCTAGGCGATACGAAAAGGATAGGGAGATCGGTTGATGTGTGAAAAATGGTCAAGCGGCTATCAGCATGCGATATACATGCTTGCCCGCTGTCGTTTCGAAGCGCTCAGCTCGGAGCTTGTAGAGACTAGGCGCTACAAGCACTACGCCGATCGGTATAGCACCATGCTTGAGACGGTTAAGGTGCTAACAGGTAAGAGCTACCAGGAAATCGACCGCGACGTTATATCGATTTACAATAAGCTGTATGTACAAAGGAAGGAGGTATAATCATGAGCCGTATTATCAAGCGCAAAATCAAGCGCACCACCGCCGAGGTGTACGACGAGAACGGCAATCGCCTTGGAACGATGGAGGTCGGCGGGCAGGTTTCAGCCCCGCGCATGGCCAACATCGCGCGCCGAGACAAGGGCAACCCGCTTTTAACGGTGCGCAACGTCGTAACGAGTGAAGACATATACGTTATGGACGTTGATGAGTTCGTTGAGCACGCCGAGAGAATGGGTAAAGCCGATCTCGAAGTTGCCGGCAACGGCGGCACCGTGCATCACGATAAGCGAGAGCCCCTACTTACCGTGTGCGATGCCATAACGGGCGATGTTTATCTCGAAGTTGGCGGCGACAAGGCCGTTAGCGAATAGAAAGCCATGAGAAGAAAGGAAACTAAAATGGCTGACGAAATCATGATGATGGAATCCGAGCAGGGTATCGCGAAGAAAGAAGAGATGAATTTTTCCGAGAGGATCATCCAGCACGTTCGCGAAGAAGGCTTCTTCTCCACCTTCCCTACGGACAACCTCGAAGGGCAGAAGCTGCTCTACAAGGCAACTAATGCGAGCAAGCTGCTCCGCGATTTCATGGAAACGCCCATTGCTGTCACTTCGTTCGTGTTCTCGCCGACTACCGTTACAACCGAGGTTGGCGATGTGGAGCAGGTCATGGGCGTGTACCTCATCGACAGCGCAGGAACTGCGTACGTATCTTCATCGAACGGGGTCATCAGGTCTGCCATGAACATCATGAGCATGTTCGGAGACCCGCAAGGCTGGTCCGAGCCGCTCACGGTGGTTTGCCGTGAGACCAACACCGCGAAGGGACGCCGTTTCAAGTTCCTCGATGTCCTGTAGTCTAGCGCTGGTCTAGTGCATGGGGTTGGCGCGAGTCAACCCCTTTTTTATCGCCTGCGCAGGCGCTAGAATATGAAAGCGTAACGCAGATATAAAACAACGCCCGCCTTGATGACAGGCGGGCGCAAGGAAGAAAGGGGCGGCCATGGCGAAAAGGAAGCGCAGCAACCTGGATGAGGCCATCGGAAAAGCCTTGCATGGCACGCGCAACAAAGTATACCGCCTTAAAAAGAAAGGCGCAAGCGCGAGCGAGATTGCCGCTATCGACCCGCGAAAAACCGATTGGCAGTCAAGCCGCGGCGGCGCGCCCGGCTCGGCAACGCTGTACGAGCGTTATCGTAAAGGCGAGTTGAACGCGCGCGAGAAGGCCGAGTTTTTGCGTCAGCTCAAGGACTTCAACGAGCGCGAAAACAAGTACACCTCTACGGGCGGCGGGCGCTTTATCTCCTCGAAAGCTCAAGAGCGCTTCGGTGCGATGGTAGAGGGCGTGAACAAGACGCGAAAGAGGACGCTCGACAACATCATAAAGGGCGGCGCTTATTACCAGTTCGGAGCGCCCGGTGTTGACGTTAGCAGCATGAGCGAATGGGACTTCAATCACTACGTATCGCGCAACCTATCGCCTCTAAAGCGGACCGAGCCTTTTACCTCATCGAAGCAGATAGCCCGCGCAATGCAAACGCTTCTGGGCGCGACGTCCTCGATGAGCAGAGCGCTTAAGAAGAGCGAGAGATGGCGGCGTGCGGCGCGCAACATGCTTATAGACAACAACCAGCGCGAGCTTGCCGATGCGATCGAGCGCATGAGCGCAAAAGAATTTTTAGAAATGATAACCCTTACCGATTTCAACGTCCGCATGACCGACTTTCCTTATCAGGATTATTTCACGGTGCAGGGCCATTCGCGCGAGCGCGGGCTGGAAGCTGCACAGGACGAGAGCAGCCGCTATATGATCGGCCTTGTCGATAGGTTCTCGCAGAACAACGCCGCAAAAGATAAGAAGTAGACAATGCGCGAGTATTGCGCCGACTTCGAGACGAACGCCTATATAGACGATTGCCACGTCTGGGCATGGGGAGCCGCCGACATTTGCGAGAACCCCGAGGATACGTTTGAGTACGGTACAACTTTGGATGGGTTTATGGAGCATGTGTTCGCACACCCTGGGCGGTATTGGTTCCATAACCTCAAGTTCGACGGCAGTTTTATAACCTCGTGGCTGCTTTCCCACGGCTACGAGCATACCGAGGACAGGCCGCGCGCCGGGCAGTTCTCCGCGCTCATCGACGATTTAGGCAAGTTTTACTCTATCGCCGTCGGTACCGAAGTGAAGTTCGCGGACAGCTACAAAAAGATTACCATGCCGGTTCGCGCCGTTGCGAAAACGTACGGCCTGGAAATGACAAAAGGAGAGATCGATTACAACCGCTACCGCCCCGTTGGCCACGTGCTCACGCCCGATGAGCTGGACTATCTGCGGCGCGATGTGCTCATCATGGCGCAAGCTATGAGCGTGCGACTGCTCACGGGCACGAAACTGACCACCTCAAGCGACTGCTTGGAGATTTTCCGCGACCTCTACGGAAAAGCGCGCTACCGCGCGACGATGCCGATCATCAACAGCGTTATCGATGCGGCGATGAGGTGCGCGTACCGCGGCGGCTGGGTATACGTCAACCCGAAGCACAAAGGCGAGGACGTGGGGCGCGGCATCCGCCTTGACGTGAACTCGCTCTATCCCTGGGCGATGCGATACAATCCCCTTCCAGTCGGCAACCCATATTATTTCACTGGCAAGCCGAACCCCACGCCCGAGCGCCCGCTGTGGATTGCAGGAGTCACTATCACGGCGCGTCTCAAGCCGGGCAAGTTGCCTTGCATTCAGCTCAAAGGCTCTTCGATTTTCGGAGAGCGCGAGTATACGGACTCGGTACCCGAGCCGACGCCGCTTGTCGTGTGCAGCGTCGATTACGAGCTTTGGTGCGAAATGTACGACATCGAAGTTTGGAGCTGGGACGGTGGCTGGAGCTTCGCGCAGCGCGAGGGAGTGTTCGACGATTATATAGACACCTATATGAAGCAGAAGCAAAACGCGAGAACGCCAGGCGAGCGCGCCGAGTCGAAACTGATGTTAAACGGCCTGTACGGAAAGCTTGCGCAGAAGATCTTGCAGCGCGGTCAAGTTCCCGCCTTGGACTCTGACGGGGTACTTTGCTTTCTCGAAGGCAAGGAAAGCGAGCGCGAGCCTGTTTATTTGCCGATGGGCATCTTCATCACGGCGTATGCGCGGCGAAAAACGATACTCACCGCTTGCGAGTTCGGCGACCGCTTTTGCTACGCGGACACGGACAGCATCCACGCGATCGGGGAGGAGATTCCCGAAGACGTCGAGATACACCCGAAGAAGCTGGGGGCCTGGAAGCACGAGGCAACATTCGAGCGCGCGCGCTTCGTCCGGGCGAAAACATACGTTGAGACGGTGGACGGTAAAGAGGAGTACACTTGCGCGGGCATGTCGCAATCGCTCAAGGATATAATGAGATGGGAGGATTTTCGCAACGGTTTTCAAACGCACGAATGCCCCTATTATTTGCCTGGTGGCTGTGGGCGCGACTGCGAAACGTGCTATAGTAACGCGAGAAACTGGGGGCTTAAACCGAGACAGGTTCGCGGCGGCGTGGTGCTTTTGCCTTCGCCGTTCTCTATTAGGTAGGAGGTTCGCACAACGTGATAGAGCTTGAGATATCTACTCTTGTCGTGCCCATCGCGTCGGCCGTGCTCTCGGCCGTCTTCGCGGCGTGCGGCGTGTATGTGGCGATAAGCAACCGATTGTCCGTCTTGGAGACCAAGATGGACGGGCTGTCATCAAAAGTCGAGAAGCACAACAGCGTCATCGAGCGCACGTACAAGCTTGAGACCGACGCGGCGACCGCCTGGAAGCGGCACGACGAGCTGGCCGATCGCGTGGAAAGACTGGAAGACATGAAGATTGGAGGAACACAGTGAGCATCAATTGGAAAGCACGAGCGAGGAACAAGGCCTTCTGGGTCGCGCTCATCCCCGCGCTTCTGCTGCTAATCCAGCAGGTGTGCGGCGTTTTCGGCGTGACTCTGGACTTCGGTGAGCTGCAGGCGCAGCTGGTGGCGATCGTGAACGCGCTGTTTGCCGTGCTCGCGATTCTGGGCATCGTCGCAGACCCGACCACGGCGGGCGTGGGGGACAGCGAGCAGGCGATGACCTACGACGATCCGAAGGAGGCTTAGGAGATGCACATTGCGATTGCGGGCGGACATTCCGCCGTCGCGAGGGGAGCGTCGGGCTACCTCGACGAGTACGAGTGCGACCGCGCTTTCGTCGCCCAGCTTATAGACGCTTTCGATGCGCAAGGCTGGTACGTCACCGACTGCTCTAACGAGGAGCCCGACGTTTCCGCAGAGCTTCGCGAGGAGTGCCGAATCGCCAACGCGTCGGGAGCCGATCTCTTCATAGCCGTTCATTTCAATGCGGGCGGCGGGACGGGTACCGAGGTATGGCACTACCCTTATTCGATCGCCGAGACTTGCGCGCGGGAAGTGAGCCGCGAGCTGGCATCGGCTCTTGGCTTGCCGAACCGAGGAGCGAAGAGCACCGCGGGGCTTTACGTCTTGAATCACACGGAAATGCCCGCCATCCTCATCGAGGTGTGCTTCGTGGATAACGAGGCGGACGCAGACGCCTGGCACGCGACGAGCTGGAACGCCCTCTGCGGCGCGGTAGTGCGCGGCCTGGGCGGAGATTACAAGAACAAGGAGGAAGACATGTTGACCGAGCATCAGGACAAGCTTTTAGCCACCATCTACGAGCAGGTAACGGGCACGTACGACCCTACGGGGCGCGGCATGGAGCTCAACGACCACGATCATATCAAGTGGATTGCCAAGGCAGTTGTCGACAACGCCGAGGCGGTTAATGCAATCAAGAGCCAGCTTGACGCAATCGATAGCCAGCTTGACGCAATCGATAGCCAGCTTGACGAAATCGATAGCCAGCTTTACGTAGTCGAATCGAAGATTAGCTAACAGGTTGTTAACAGACGTTGGAAAGCCCGAGCAGGTGCTCGGGCTTTCTTTACGCCTCTTTCACGACCATGCAGACCCGCGCGATGAGCTCGTGAACCTCGTCCGACTCTGCGGGCGTCGGGTAGATTCCCGCCCGCGCGAGCAAGGCGAGCGCTTCGGAGAACAGGCGATCGGCTTCGCGCTGGCGGTCAACCTCCCTTGTGCACGTCGCGCGGCGCGGTCGCTCGCCGTCGTCCCAATATACAGTTGTCTCGATTTCCGCGGTGCGGCGGCGCTTGTCGGGGTTCGCCGTTATCTCGACGTAAAAAGGATTTGACTTACCGCCGCTATAGGTTGCGCGCATGTTGCCCTTCTTTCCTTGTCGGTTCAGTCGTGTATAATACAGTATAGCCGAGATTCCGCGAACTGCCGCAAGTAGAGCACGGGGAGCCACTCGCTCGCGCGAGCCCGCACGTGTTCGGCCTACGGCAAGGCTTTTAGCGGTGGTCGCGGTAGATCCGGCAACCTTTACCGTGCGCGGGGGGAGCCGAGCAAGGCATAACCCCGCGCACACTTGCATAAGGGAGGTAAACATGGATTTCGCAACACTGTTGGCAATGCTCGACGCCGACGAGCTCGATCTGGACGGCTTGCGCGACGGGTTGGGAAAGCTATCGAAGGTGAGCGAGGGCGCAAACGCGCGGATCGCCGAGCTTGAAGCGGCAAACGCCGAACTGTCTCAAAAGTACACCGAGACCGCCGCGAAGCTTTGGGAGATGGCGCAGGCGGCGACCGCCCCCGCCGACGACCCCGAGGACGACGACACCGAGGACGGCGAGCCCGAAAGCGATGAGGAGCTTTTCGGCGACCTTTTCGAAGATTAAGGAGTGATGGAATATGCAGGGACAGCTCAACGCGTCCAATGTGGACATCTTGAACAGGATTCGAAAATCGGCGAGCCTGGAATATAAAGACCGCGTTCCCGTGGCGACGCAGGCTAACCTCGCGCGCACGGCGCGGACTATTCGCGATTATCCCGTGGTATGGAACGAGTTCATCGACATCCTCGTGAACCGTATCGGGCTCATGCTTTTCAACGCCTATCAGTTCAACAATCCCTTGGCACCCTTCAAGTCGGGCATGAGCTGGGGTTCCATCGCGATGGAAGTCGGTAACAACCTCATCGAGGCCGAGAACTACGACCAGCTCGACACGAACCCCTGGACGGCGACGCCCGCCGACGTGGTGGCAAACTACTACGTCCGCAACCGCGCCGATGTGTACGGCGTGCAGACGAACGAGGCGCTTATCGCCGAAGCAGCCGAGAACGAGGGTCAGCTTTCGGGGCTTGTGAACATGATGTTCAACGCGCCGAACCAGTCTGCAGCATGGGATGAGTACAAGATCATGCTCAACTCGCTTGCCGAGTACGAGAACGGTTCGGGTTTTTACAACATCAACGCTCCCGATCTCGCAACGTCAACCTCGAAGGAGGCGGACGGAAAGACCCTCGTCGAGCGCATCCGTTCCATGTACCTGCGGATGAACGGCTTCTACTCGCGAAAGTTCAACGCCGAGAAGTGCGACAGCATGGCCTCTAACATGATGCTGTTGATTGACAGCACGGTTGCTTCTGCGGTCGATGTGAACGTGCTTTCCGCGGCGTTCAACCTTCCGTTCGCCGAGTTCGTGGGACGACAGGTGGTCATCGACGAGTGGCCCGACGAGCTGAAGGGCACGCAGGCTATTCTCGCTGACGGAGAGTTCTTCCGCGTGTACGACATCCTGAACAAGTCGGCGTCTATCTACAATCCGAAGACCGACGCAACGTACACCTATTTGCACGTGCGCGGCATCTACGCCACGTCCAAGCAGAGAAACGCCGTTCGTTTCTCGACCGACGCCGACACCGAAGGAGCCGCAACCGTGGGCCGCACCGTCAAATCCGTCACCGTCGCGACCGACCCCGCGGGCGGCGTTTCCAAGCTTAAGCCCGGCCTGGTGGTGCAGCTTGTTCCGACGGTCACCTACTCCGACAACGCGACCGATGCAAACGCCTATTTCATCGTCACTGCGGGCACGGCGGCGCAGGCAGCGGCCGGCAAGCTTCCCGTTATCCTTCCCGACACGGGAACGTACGTGGACCGCTTCGGGGTGCTGCACGTGAGCGAGAACAGCGACTATGAGACGATCGTGGTTACCGCCGTCGCAACTCACGACCCGACCAAGAGCGGTAACATCACGCTTGGCACCGCTTCATAGCAGCGCGAGCAGGTTCAATCGGGGCGGGTTATCCCGCCCCTTTTCGATATGGAGGTGAGACATGGCTTTCAGCCCGGTCGAGTGGCCGACAGATTCGCGCGTGACCTTGTGCAAAGTGCCGTGGGACGCGGCTTATAAGGATGTGGTTTGCTTCGAGAGCGCACAGGCGCGCGACGAGTACTTCGACGCGGTTTGCACGAGCGCCGAAAGCGTTTGCCTTGATAAGATGACGTACCTCAAGCCCCGCGAGCCTGTGACCGTGAACGTCCCCTATTCGCGCGCGTACCGTTACAACTATCTGCGCGCGGTGAACCCTGAGCTTCCCGTACCTGGGGAGACGACCCCGCCCGTGCTCTACTATTTCGTCACGTCGGTGTCGTATGTCGCGCCGAACACTACCGCGCTCGAATTGCAGCTCGACGTGTGGACGACCTATATCTACGGGTGCAGCCTGGGCACGGGCTTCCTTGAGCGCGGTCACCTGCCTATGAGGAAGGTTTACGATGCCGACGGCGGGAGCATCGGCGGCATCGGTAGCGAAAACCTTCGGCGCTGGTGCACCACGCCCGAGGGTCTGGATATCGGCAGCGAGTACGTCGTCGTCAATCACGAATGGAAAGACATTTCCAACGCCTCGGGCGGAGGCTGGAAAGTCCTCATCACGTCCACGGTCGACCTCACGGCAGACTGGGGCACCTCGTCAAGCCCCAACCTGGAATGCGCGAAGGGCCAACGCGTGGACGGGCTCATCGGAGGCTGCAACGTATATACCATGGCAACGGACAGGTTCCCAACGTTCATGGGCGCTATCAAAAACGCACCCTGGGCGGCAAAGGGGATCGTTGACATAACGTGCTTTCCGTCGGCTCTGCTATCGGACGGGGACGAAGTGAGCCTCGGCGGCGTGCCTGCAAACTACCTAGGAGAAACGCCCGACACGTTCAACTGGTTCGACACGGAAAACATCTGGGAGCAGTTGAGCAACGGGATACCCCCGCAATATCGCTGGATGCGAAAGTTCTACTGTTATCCTTACTCGGTCATCGAGTGGACTAACTATCAGGGGTCGCCTCTTCTCCTCAAACCCGAGCTGTGCTCGACCGACGAGGGTAAAATCTATATGCGCGCCACGAGCTGCGCCGCTAACCCCGGTATGCGCGTTGCCGTGTGGCCCTCGTTATACGGCGGGGCGCGCGGCTTCGACAACTCTAACCAGGTCATCGCCTACGATTACGCCGACATGGCGGGAACGAAACAGGGAACTATCCGAACAGGTAACAATCTCGATAACGCGGTTTGGTTTCAAGGCTTTCCAAAGTTCACACTGGTAAACGACGAGGGAACGCTCTCGATCGCGCAGCGCGTGAACACCTTGAATACTGCCTACGCGGGCGCGGGCTGGAGCCTTGCGAAGAGCAACGCGGCGAACAAGCTGGGATTCTCGCAGACGATGCAATCGCTCGACACTGCGCGGAGAAACAAGGACATCCAAAACATAGCCGATGCGGCGGGCGGCGCGCTCTCTGCTGTCGGCTCGCTTGCAAGCGGAAACGTGCTGGGCGCTGCTATGGGCGGTGCAGGCACGGCGATCGGGCTTGTATCGAGCAACATGCAGTTCGCCAACACGCAGAACCTCGCTTCCTCGCAGGCGACGCAAAACTACAACCTCGCGAACTGGGCTAACCAAGGGGACTACGAGCAGACCATCGCGCAGATAAACGCGAGCGTGCAGGATGCGGCGTTAACGCAGCCCTCGATCGTCGGGCAGTCGGGCGGCGACGGGTTCAACCTCGCGAACGGCTATATGGGCATCGATGTTCGTTATAAGACGGTGAACGAGCAGATGGCGCGGGTCATCGGCGACTACTGGGGAAAATACGGTTATGCCGCCCATGAGGTAGTGGACATGTCGCGCTGCTCGCTTAACCAGATGCGCTATTATAGCTACTGGAAATTTACGGACATCTATATCGAGCAGGCAGAATGCGCCGAGGCCGACAAGGACGCAATCCGAGGAATCTTCGCGAAAGGCGTTACCGTGTGGCGCGATCCTGCTCGAATCGGCAACGTTTTGCCTTACAACAACACGCCGAACTAGGTAAGGAGGTTACAACGTGGGGCAGAAGGTAGCAAAATACTACGATGATAACGAGGTCCCCGAGCTGCTCGACATGGCGGCGGGGGCCTCGTATATGCGGCAGGTTCACGCCAGAGACGAGCGCTATGAGATGTGGCAGTACCGTTTTTGGATGCAGTACCTCGAGGGTATCGCGCTGTCCCGCTTCGAGTGGCACGATTTGCCCGCGGGAATCGACCCCCGCGCGGTGGAGTTCATCCTGTACCGCTTCGGCGTGGCCGGGCTGTTCATGGACAACGGCGGGTACCTGTTCGCGCAAGCGAGCTACGGCGACGGTATGAACATGTATTACAATCCCAACGAGGTCAATCTAACATCGCCTGCGGGCGGGTTGTGGCAGCGGCACGCGCAGGCCTACGCGGTTGCCGTTGACGGCGAGGACGTTCCCCATGTGTGCGCCCCCGACGTGGCAATCTGCTTCGATTCGCTTTTGCGCCGACCGCTGTTCTCCATGCTCAAGAACTACGCGATCAGGCTCGCCGAGATCGATAGGATCGTGCAGGTGAACATGGGGGCGCAGCGCACGCCGTGGATTATCGCAAGCGGCGAGGGTCAGAAGAAGACAGCCGCGCGGATCGTGCGCAAGCTTGAGAACAACGACCAATATATCACCTACAACGCGGCGGGGTTCGACGTGGGGGCAGCGGTGCAGGTTCTCCAAACAGAAGCGCCTTACGTGTCGGGCGACCTCTTGAGCGACCAGCAGCGTATTCTCAATCAAGCGCTATCCGTTATGGGTGTGGACAACGACCCCAACGCGCAGAAGCGGGAGCGAAAGGTTTCGCTGGAGGTATTGCAGAACAACGAGCAGGTTATGCTCTCGCGCCGCAATTTCCAGGGGGCGCGAGACCTGTTTTCCGACGCGTGCGAACGCGTGTTCGGCATCCGGCCGTATGCGACCTGGGCGGCGCGCCACGAGTACGAGGAGCTGAACGACCTGGGCGGGGTGGGAGATCCTGCCGGGGACGCGAGCGAGGAGGGAACAAGCGATGTTGATTACCGATGACGGCCCCACGCTGCACGACTGCGTGGAGCTCTACGGCATGGACTGGCAGCAGACCATGAGCGATTACCCTATTTTCGACGAGGGCAAACGGGAGTGGCTCAACGCGAGGATCTACGAGCACTTCGCCTATAGGGAGATCGCGCAGGAAACACCGTCCGACCATTTCCGACTGATTAGGCGCACGATGCACGAGATGATGCCCGCGCTCAATCCCATGTTCTCCGTGCTGGACGGGGAGATAGACATATTGGCAGGGTACGCGAGCACAGGCGAGCACGACAGCGAGGCGCGGCAGCTGTTTTCCGCAACGCCGCAAACGCAGCTGTCGGCCGCCGAGAACTACGCGACGAACCTAACGGACAGCACGAGCAGCGAAAGCACGAAAACGTCTGGCCGAAGCATGCCTGCGGGCGACATGCTCACGAGCTGGGCGACCTCGGTAAACAACGCGCTTTACCTCGTGTATAATGGCCTTGAGCCTTATTATCTGCAAATATTCGATTAGGGAGGTGAAGAACATGGCAGTTATCGAGAACATCGGCGATTTCGATTTCGCTTATAAAGGGTACCAGTATCCGCTTCCGCCTAGTTGGAAATATGCCGTTCGGCAGCAAGACCAGATCAATTGGCTTTTGCAGGCTGTTTTGAAGGTGAGCGCCGAGGGAGTGAGCGCCGACTACCTCTCCGAGCAGATCGCGGATGCGGTGCAGAGCGTGACGAACGGTTACGTCAACGCCGACGCCGCGCTAAAGCAATATCTCGGCTCGCTCATCGCAGCGCTTGAAGACGAGCTATCGAAGCTCGAAGGCGGCATTACCGCGCAGCGAAACCCCGTTACGGGTATGCGCGACTACGCCTATCAAGTTAGCAAGCAGATGTACGACATGCTTCGCACGTATGCCTGCACGTGGGACGAGCTCGCGAACACGGGCAAGACGTGGGACGAGCTCAAGGCATCGGGGCATTCCTGGTTCGAGGTGGACATGTTCGGAAACATCTACTGGGGAGACGGGCAGCAGCGGGCGAAGTTCACGCCTATCGGCCACATCGACGTCAACACACCCGGCTATACCGACTAAGGAGCTAAAATGGCAACATCACATTACAATTTCCCGACCATCAACGGCACGGACACCATCGACGGCGTGAACGCGATAAACGGCCTTGCGAACTCGGTCGATGCCGCGCTGTTCGGAGTGGCTGGCAGCATTCCCGAAGATTACACCTTGCCAATTGCAGGCACAACCTCGCTTGGCGGCGTGCGCGGATCTGGTCAGATCAGCGTCAATCCGTCCACGGGCGATATGACCGTTAACCCTGGCACTATCAGCGGTAATATGATTCAGATCGGAACCATTACCGGAAGCAACCTGGCAAACGGAACCGTGGGCGCGTCGAACCTCGACGCGTCAACGCAGGCCAACGTTAACCAGGGAGCGCAGGCTTTCTCTACGCTGAATCTTCCGGGCGAGCGCACCTCTATTACGACTTGGGAGGATAGCAACGGATTTACGGCCACCGCGCATAACGGTTTCTATGTGGTTTACCAGTCTGCAAAAATCATCGTTATAAAAATGAATATCCAAGGAAACCTAAACCTTTCGCAGAACAGCAACGGTACTATTTGCACAGCGACGCTACCAGCTCAATACAGCCTGCCATATTCTTTTGAAACCATGTGCGACGTTTCTTTGAACCCCACCGACAACCTGCCGATTAACTACTATATTAGATATGATGGAAACAAGGTAATGATGAATATAATTAACTATGGCGGTAGGAGCGGCGTTTTAAACATCCTTAGCACTACCGGCACACTCGTTATCCCTTATCAGCCGCTTTCTTCGCAGCAAGCGTGAATACCGGGCGGGCACATTGCCCGCCTTTTTTGGTTATGGAGGTAAGAGCATGCCGACGCGAGAAAACACGATCATGTATGCCATGTACGTTATCGGCGAGGTGGAGAGCAATTGGGACTGGACGGGCGTTTACCGAGCCGACCCTATCACGATCGGGATGATGCAGAACTACGGGCAGCGCGCCGAGATCTGCATAGAACGTTGCGCCGCCGAAGACCCCGAGGGATACGCCGCGTTCAAAGCGGCGGCCCCGAAACTGGCTGCAGCGGTTGAGCAGGATTACGGCTGGAATTGGTGGACAGGCTACTATGTAGACGACGCCGAAGCGGCAGCGTGGCAGACGTGGGCGCAGCGCGATAAGAACCACGTAGGCCAGCAAAAGCTCTGGATTGACGACGCGACGGGCTATATCGAGACGTTGACGGGGTGGGGACTCTCCGAGGACAGGCCGCAAACGCTTATCTACGCGATGTCCATGTACCATCAATCGCCGCGCGAGGCGGGGAACGTGATAGGGGCGTGCGGCGGTTCCGCCACGCTCGACACGATGCACGCGGCGTGCATGAACAACGGGATTTTAGGGCGCTACAAAAACCGTTACAACACCGTTTACGGCAGGCTGTCCGATTGGGACGGCGAGAGCGCACCGCCCGACTTCGGGCAGGTGCAGGACGTGGGCGCAGGCAGCGGCGGGCAGAACACGGGCAGCACGGGGCAGCCTTCGGCAGCTGTTACCCGAGTGCAGATAGACAACGGCGTTATGACGCTATGGGGCTCGGGCGTTTATGCAAGCGGCCTAACCTGCTATAAGTCCGCTCCGAACACCTGGTTGCCGAGCATCTCGAAGACAGGAGAGCCGAACCCCGGAACCAACACAGGAGGCGGCAGCTCCACGGGAAACACGGCCCTGAACGAGATGCGGCAATGGTTGCTAGACCATGTAGGAGCTTTCGCATACTCGCAGGGCGCGGGGCGCATGTCCCCCGAGGAGTCGGGCTATACGGACTGCTCTGCGCTCATGTGGTACGTATATCACATCGTGACGGGGGAGAACATAGGTTCCTGGACTGGCGACCAGCAGAACTACGGGGAGATAATCGCAGAGGGCAGCGGGGAC
>SFLG01000043.1 GCA_004553485.1 Bacteroidales bacterium
AATCGGGAAAGAATTAACAGTATTTAACACTGAAAAAATGAACTTTTTTGGAGGGGAGGGAAGGCGGGAATGTTAAAGTATTGGCAAGCTGACGCTTGCGGTGTTGGCGCCTGCGGCGCGGTATTGGCAGGCCGGAGGCCTGCGGTATGGGCAAGCTGGCGCTTGCAGGGGGGGCAAGTGAGTAAAAACCGCAAGCGGTTTTTCGCAGTAACAAAAAAAAGGGGGGGGCTGGGCCTTGGGTTGTAAGGGGCGGGCGATAATGAGAAAGGGTGCACAATAAAATATTAGAAAATGCGTTTATAAGACTGTATGACCATCATTAAACGCATTTTGCACACATATATAATAAAAAGGGCGGCGGCCGGTGTAGTTAATAGACCGAAGGCCGCTATAATGAGAAGGGCGGTGGCGGCACTGGCGGCGCTGGCCCTGGCTGTGCCCGCTGTCTTCGCCCAGGACGGCAGCGCGGCATATCACCGGTTCGAGCCGCATCTACGGTCTGGGCGGCGTGAACATCTCGCTTGTCGACGACGATATCTTCAACGCCGACCAAAACCCGGCCCTTTTGGGTCAGGAGATGTCCAACCAGGTAGGTGTCAACTATATGCGCTACCTTGGCGGCAGCAACTTTGCCGGAGCACGGTATGCGCGCAGCGTGGGCGCACACGGCACACTGGGCGGTTTTATCCATTATTTCGGGTACGGCTCAATGAAAGAGACCGACGAAAGCGGCAACATCCTCGGCACCTTCTCGCCCAAGGACGTCAGCTTCGGCGTCAACTATTCGTACGACATCACCGACCGCCTGCGCGGTGGCGCGGCGCTGAAACTTGTATATTCGGGCTACGCCGACTACACGGCATTTGCCCTCGCCACCGACTTGGGTATCAACTACTACGACCCCGAGCGCGACCTGTCGCTGTCGGCTGTGGTAGCCAACCTCGGCGGCCAGATTAAGCGCTTTACCGACCGCTACGACCGTCTGCCCATCGACTTCAGGCTCGGCTGGTCGCAAAGCTTCGGCACCTTCCCCGTTCGTTTCAGCATCACGGCCTGGAACCTGACAAAATGGAGCCTCCCCTACTATGAGCACGGCGACGGCAGCGCGAACAGCGAGACGGTTAAGAAAGACAGCTTCGGCAGCAACCTGTTCAGACACCTCGTCTTCGGCGCCGACCTTATCTCGAACCCCAACTGGTACCTCGGCCTGGGCTACAACTACAAGACCCGCACCGATATGGGCACCTACTCACGCAATTTCCTCAGCGGCTTCTCGCTTGCCGGAGGCCTGAAGGTCAAAGGCTTTGGCTTTGGCGTGGCGTTTGCACAGCCGCATACAGGCGCCACGACGTTTATGGTGAATATCAACTGCGACCTTAACACGCTGCTCAACTGATTTGGCAGAAGGGATAGCGGAGGAATTAGAGATATTAGAGTTATTAGAGGTATCTGGCAAAGGTATATACAAAATTATATATGAATGTGGGAGCGCGGGCTTTTGCGTTCCCCTAATTTTTTGTATTTTTGTGAAGATATTCTTCATAACGATGGAAAAAGGAACACCCAAAATAGTTATCGCCTTTGACGGCTTTTCGTCGTCAGGCAAGAGCACTATGGCCAGGGCGCTTGCCAAGCGCTTAGGCTACAGATATATAGACAGCGGAGCAATGTACCGCGCCGTCACCCTTTACGCCCTTGAGCACGGTATGATTGGTGCCGACGGAACGGTCGACGCCGAGGCGCTGACAAAGACGTTGCCCGAAATCAACATCGACTTTGCCGTACAGCCCGACGGCAGCCAGCACACCGTGCTCAATGGCAAAGACGTCGAGAGCGAGATACGCAACATCGAAGTGTCGTCGCACGTCTCCGCGGTTGCGGCTCTGCCCGCCATCCGCCACGATTTGGTGACCAAGCAACAGGCTTTCGGAAAGTCGAAGGGTATAATCATGGACGGCCGCGACATCGGCACCACCGTCTTCCCTGACGCCGAGCTCAAAATTTTTGTTAACGCCCCTGCCGCCACCCGTGCCCTTCGCCGCTACGAGGAGCTGAAGGCCAAAGGCCAGCAGGTCAGCTACGACGAGATCCTTGCCAACGTCGAGCAGCGAGACCACCTCGACTCTACCCGCGCCGAGAGCCCTCTGCGCCGTGCCGACGACGCCATAGACCTGGACAACTCCGACATGACCATCGCCCAGCAGGACGCATGGCTGGACAAGGTTGTGGCCGAGCGGCTGAAGGCACTTTGATATCAGAGGTATTAGAGTTAATAGAGGTATCAGGGAAATCACAATTATCCCAGATACCCCAATTGTCCCAAATATCCCAATTACACCAACCCGGAAAGCCCCTACCCCATCCACAAATGCCACAAACCGGAAAGACATTGCCGATTATCGAGATTGACGAGCGTTCGGGCTTTTGCTTCGGCGTAGTCAATGCCATCTCCAAAGCCGAAGAAGAGCTGCAGAAAGGGTCGCCGCTATACTGCCTGGGCGACATCGTGCACAACAGCGCCGAGGTAGAACGCCTGGAGGCCAAGGGCATGCAGACGATATGCCATGCCGACCTCGACCGCCTGCCCGACAGCCGTGTTCTTCTGCGTGCACATGGCGAGCCGCCGTCGACCTACGAGGCCGCCCGCCGCAACAACATCACCATCATCGATGCCACCTGCCCCGTGGTGCTGAAACTACAGCAGCGCATAAAAAGCGCCTACGACAAGGCCAAGGCCGAAGGCAGCAACGGCCAGATTGTCATTTACGGCCGGCGCATGCATGCCGAGGTAAACGGCCTGGTGGGGCAGACCGAAGGCACTGCCGTGGTGATAGAGAGCGTCGACGACCTCGACCGCATCGACTTCAGCCGCCCCGTGTCGCTGTACTCGCAGACCACCAAAAGTCTCGAAGGCTTCCAGCACATCATCGCCGAATTAGGGCGGCGCATGCAGCCCGGTGTACGCTTCGACTATACCGACACCATCTGCCGCTCGGTAGAGAACCGCGCGGGGCATCTGCGTGACTTTGCCTCGCGCCACGACGTCATCCTCTTTGTCGCCGGCGCCAAGAGCTCGAACGGTAAAATCCTCTTCAGCCACTGCCACGACACCAACACGCGTTCGTGGCTCATCCCCGGCCCCGAATACCTGAAGGCCGAATGGCTCTCTGACGCGCGCTCGATCGGCATCTGCGGCGCCACCAGCACGCCCTCGTGGCTCATGGAGCAGGTTGCCGAAAAAGCCGCCGAGCTCTGCGCCTCGGCCCACAACTGACGACAGAAAGCAAAGCGCTCAGGCATAACACACAACCATAATACAAGCAAAGCATAAACGACACAGCATCCCGGTCGCGACGAGGCGGCCGGGATGCTGTGTTTTACGGGGTCGGGCGGTGTAATCAGTAGTTGCGGGCGATTACCACACGGCGGGGCGAGGGCTTGCCGGTGACCATGCAGAAGCCGGGGCCGTCGTCATATCCCTCGAGGGGTATGCAGCGGATAGTGGCCTTCGTCTCGGCCTTGATGCGCTCCTCGGTCTCCGTGGTGCCGTCCCAGTGACAGAGGAAGAAGCCGCCGTTCTCGATCTTCTCCTTGAACTCGTCGTACGAGTCGCAGTAGTAAGTCATGGCCTCGCGCTGTTTGAGGGCCTTCTGATAGATGTTGTCCTGGATGTCCTCAAGGAGTTTCTGAACATACTCCTCGATGCCTTCGAGGGGAGCCTCGTGCTTTTCGAGAGTGTCGCGGCGCATAACCTCGACAACACCCTTCTGGATGTCGCGCTCACCGAGGACAAGACGTACGGGGACGCCCTTCAGCTCGTAGTCGGCAAATTTGAAGCCGGCGCGCTTGTTGTCGGCATCGTCGTATTTTACCGAGATGCCCATCTTGGTGAACTTCTCCACGATCGGGTCAACGACCTTGCTGATGTTGGCCAGCTGCTCGGCGTTCTTATAGATGGGGATGATGACAACCTGGATGGGTGCCAGATGCGGGGGAAGGACGAGGCCGTTGTCGTCGGAGTGTGTCATAATGAGCGCGCCCATAAGACGTGTCGACACGCCCCACGAGTTGGCCCAGACATATTCGGGCTTGTTCTCCTTGTTGGCGAAGGTGACATCGAAAGCCTTGGCGAAGTTCTGGCCCAGGTTGTGCGAGGTGCCGCTCTGCAGCGCCTTGCCATCCTGCATCATAGCCTCGATGGTGTATGTGTTGAGGGCGCCGGCAAAACGCTCGTTGGCGCTCTTTACGCCCTTGATGACGGGCATAGCCATATACTTCTCGGCGAACTCGGCGTAAGTGTCGATCATCTTGACCGTTCGCGCCTCGTTCTCCTCGGCGGTGGCGTGGGCGCAGTGGCCCTCCTGCCAGAGGAACTCGCTTGTGCGCAGGAACATACGAGTGCGCATCTCCCAGCGCATGACGTTTGCCCACTGATTGATGAGCAGGGGCAGGTCGCGCCACGAGTGTATCCAGTTCTTATATGTACCCCAGATTATTGTCTCAGAGGTGGGACGGACGATAAGCTCCTCCTCGAGTTTTGCCGACGGGTCGACAACGACGCCGGTGCCGTTGGGGTCGTTCATCAGACGATAGTGTGTCACCACCGCGCACTCCTTTGCGAAGCCTTCGACATGCTCGGCCTCGCGGCAAAGGAACGATTTGGGGATGAGCAGGGGGAAGTAGGCGTTCTGCACCCCCGTTGCCTTGAACATACGGTCGAGAGTCTGCTGCATCTTTTCCCAGATGGCATAGCCGTACGGTTTGATGACCATGCAGCCGCGCACAGCCGACTGCTCGGCCAGATCGGCCTTGACAACCAGCTCGTTGTACCACTGCGAATAATTTTCCTGGCGCTTGGTCAGGCCTTTAAGTTCAACTGCCATATCTTTATAGTTTCTTCGTTAAGGGCTTGTTTGCGAGTGCAAAGGTAGTAATAATTGTAGAATTACGCAAAAGGCAGCCCCGTCGCGCAACATTTGCCGTTGTCGCGCGACGGGGTGTGTGGGTTAAGTACCGGGGCGTACCGGGGCGTGCCTGTGCATCAGCGCACGATGTGCTTTGTCACGCCCTTGCCGTGGGTGCGCACCAGATAGAGGCCGGGCTGCAGGCCGGCGCTCCACGACTCGACGCTGCTGTTCCTTGCCACGCAGATGCCGGTGAGGGTATAGACGTCGCACAAGCCGTCGCAGTCGCCAGCGTCGGCGATGATGTCCTGCACGCCGCCGACGCTGCCGTAAACAGCTTTCAGGCCGTTCACGGTAAAGGCCACGGCGCCCGTTTTGGCACCGGGATAGAAGGATATTTTACTGAAAGTCAAAGGATATGACGCTACGTCGGCGGGGTCGCAGAACTCGCTAACGGGTATCTCGATACGGTTGGGGGCGTTGGCGGTGAGTGTAGGCGTAACTGTCACGCTGACAGCGCGTGTGGCGTTGGCGGGCATAACATCGACGGCAACTTTGGTGATGGTAGCGTCCTTGGGATTGATGTCAACGAGGATTTTGTCGGGATGGCTCCACAGGCGAATGTCCTTGCTGAGCGTCAGCTTTGGCGAGCGGACGGAGGTAACATTGAACCCGAGGTCGAAGCTGCCGTTGGCGCCGGGAGTGGCGGTGACAGAGTTCTTGTCGATGCTCGTCTGAGAGACCTTCCAGGTGGCGAAGTCGAAGTCGCCGCTCTCGATGGGCTGTTCGGGAGCCTTGGGTACCTCGACGGTGACGTTGACAGATACCTCGGCGTCGCCCACCCTACCGGTGACCGTCGTTGTGCCGTCGGCCACGGGCGTGACGATGCCGTCGGCCGAAATTGTCGCCACGGCGTCATCGGCGCTTGTCCAGTTGAAAGCCTGCGGCGCCACCTTCATCATCGCTCCGGCCACCTCGGCCTGTAGCTCGACGGGCCACTGCGTCTTGTCGTCGAGCAGCACCGACTGTATGCGCGGCACCACCACGCCGGCGGCGTCCACCGTCACCGGCATCGTGGCCGACATTTCGCCCAGCCTGACCGTCAGGGCGTGCGTGCCTCCGCCGTCGGCAAGGAGGGCCGTGCCATCGTCGCTGACCGTGCCGAGGGCCGAGGGAGCCTCGAGGACAAAACCCTTGACGTCCTTGTCGACCAGCTGGCCGTATTTGTTGTAACCGAAAATCACCGGCTCGAACGTACCGTAGCGCGGCAGCGTCAGGGCATGGTTGGCAAAACGTATCGAGGCGACGGTATTGTCCTTGGGGGCATCCATCACGAAGAAAAAGCCGTTGCCGACAGCACGTTCGGCGCCGTCGCGCAGCTTGTTTACAATTCCGTGCGAGTGGCTCCACATGGCCGTCGAGCCGCCTCCGTCAAGGTCGAGGGCGTCCCAGCATCCGAGGTTGCGCATAAGGTCGGCGGCCTCGTAGTATGTCACGCCCGACGAGCCCGTTCCGCCACCCTGGTCGACGGTGCAGATTATCAGGCGCTTGCGATCCTGGCTGTAGCCCACCAGCGAACGGCCGTACTGTGCCGACGGCGTGTTGATCCAGCGTATCGCCGAAGTGGTGGTAACATTCTCTTTGAGGATGCGCACGTCGCCGCCGAGAATTTCGCGTATGTCGGGGGTGATGCTGCCGAAGACCGGCAGCGTGCACACCAGCTTCAGCTTCACCACGTCGCCCACCTTGAGGTTATTGAGGAAATCGAGCTTTGCGGCCGAGGCCGTGTACGACGGACCCATGCTTATCACCAGACCGTCGGCGGGGATGCGCGAGTTGCCGCCCTGGCGCCAGTCGCTGTCGACGACAAACTCCACCGCCTTGTTGATGGCCCACGAGGCGCCATCAGCAAGGCGAAGCACCAGCTCGCGCCCCGTGGCATCGGTCTTGGTGTAGCCGCCCATGTACGAGTTGTACAGCATCAGCTCGTTTGCGCGGCGCGGGTAGTTGATGGCCTTTGCGTCGATGACGATGTCGCCCGAGTTGTTGAGCACACGGTATTTCAGGGCCGTCTCATCGATGTACATATTGCCGTTGTTGCACAGTATCAGGGCGTTCTCGCGCGATGTGACGTCAATCATGTCCGGCGCCACAATCTTACTGCCGGTGGCGCACGACATGTTCGGGTAGCCGAGGATGGCGTTGCCGAACTCATGCTGCGAGGCAAAGGCCGAGGTGATGAAGAAGTCACCGTTGATGCCGGCGAGGTACTGGCGTGTGTCGGTCGTCTTGCGCTTGGCAATCGAGGAGATGGCCTCGCCCGTGTTGCACGAGTCGCGGCCGACGTCCACCTTGGCGAAAGCGCGCCCGGCGCTCTCGTCCATATCCAGCGTGATGGCGTATGCCCTGATTGTGCGCGTGCCGTTTTTGTAGACCAGCGACGTCTGCGTGACGCCCGGACCTATATAATAATGTGCGAGAGTGTCGACCTTAAAGTCGACGCCCTGTAGCGGCATCGTTGCCGAAGCCTGCATTGCCAGCGTTGCCGTCAGTGCGGTCGCTGCTGTAATGAAGCGGTTCATATTTAAGGTTTTTCAGAAGTTTTCAGGTATTGCATTGCCTGTCCCGCGGGCGGCGCCGGGCCGAGTCCGCCGTTTTGGACACAGAAAGGTAGCAAAATTTGCCCAAATATGCAAAACCCCGACCCGATTTGCAGGTCGGGCCGGGGTGAGAGGGGTTATGTGCTGCCCGCGAACGGGCCGGTTATGCTGAAATCATCAGAAGTTCCACTGGCAGGCAATCATCGTCAGGTTGGGGCAGGCGATTGTGCGCAGGTCGATAATCTGGTTGAAGCGGCAGTTGATGTAGGTAAGAGCCTGGTCGAACGAGACATCGAGGGTGGTCAGCTCGTTGTTGTTGCAGAGCAGACGCTGCAGGAAGGTCTGGTTGGAGAGGTTGAGGGTGGTCAGGTCGTTGTACGAGCAGTCGACAAAGGCCAAACGGGGGCACTCGCTGACCGAGAGCTCGGTGAGGTCGTTGTACGAGCAAACCAGGTCGAGCAGGGCGTTGCAGTTGCGGATGCCCAGGGTCTTCATGTTGTTGTCGGTGCAGACGAAGGTCGACAGCGAGGGCAGACCCGAGACAATCATGTTGCTGATGCGGTTGCCGTCAAGGTTGATATTGGCGAGGTTCTCCACACCTACCATGTTGAGGCCGGTGAGCTTGTTGTAGCCGGCATAGAGGTTCTTGAGAGCGGTGCAGTAGTCGATGGTCAGGCTCTCGAGCTGGTTGCCCTGGCAGTTGAGGGTCTCGAGGGTAGCCGAGCCGGAGAGGTTGAGGCTGACGAAGTGGTTGTTTGAAACATTGAGTTTCTTGAGCACGGGCACCTTGGTGATGTCAATTTCAGTAAGGCGGTTGTTGTTCACCGAGATGTCGGTGAGCTGCGGGCAGTTCTCTACGGCGAACTGTGTGAGGACGTTGCGCGAGACG
Organism: Bacteroidales bacterium; assembly: GCA_004553485.1. Taxonomy (GTDB): domain Bacteria; phylum Bacteroidota; class Bacteroidia; order Bacteroidales; family Muribaculaceae; genus CAG-873. The sequence goes on from SFLG01000043.1 coordinate 8,394, forward strand.
TTGACGGTGGTGAGAGCGGCATCGTTGGAGATGACAAACGAGTTGATGGCATTGCGCGATACGTCTACCGAACGGAGGGCTTTGAAGCCTGAGAGGTTGAGGTTGCCGGCGAGCTTTTTGTCACGCCATTTGATCTCTACGATGCTGCCGTTCTCTACGGTAACACCTTCCCAGGTTGAGGGATCATTTGCATTGGTAATTCTGAGTGCCTCAGCGTTTGTGGCGGCCTCCTTTGCGGGCTGCGACAGGAAAGTCTGAAGCTGACGAACCTCATTCTTGTTTACCTTTTGTGCGAAAGCAATCGTGCTGCTAAGCGCAAGGGCCATTAATAATACGACCTTTTTCATAATGAGAGTTTTAAGAGAGAGTTGTTTGTTATGTGTGTTTTTAGTCTAATGTGATGGGGAGGAGCCGAACCCGATATGCAAGCGCCGACACCTGAGCCTTCGATTATCAAACAACAGTAATATGCTAAAGGTTTGCACTCGTTTAAAAAAATAACTTTTGCAAATAACATAACGGGCCGACACAATATAAACCACAATATAAACACAGTGTGCCGCGGCGGGGAGGCCACGACACACTGTAACGTATTATTGTGCGGTAATATATTTCCCGACGTCGGGAGCCGTCAGAAGGGCGCCGGCTGGTCGTCGGAGGAGAGGCTGACGCCGCCCTCGAAGGGGTTGTTGCCCGTCTGCACCGAGGGCGCTGCGGCGGCGCCGAGGACCGAGCTCGACGACGAGCCCATGGCGCCCGACTCGAGGCCGTCGGTTGGGTTGGCGCTCCAGTTCTCGAAGCGGGCGAACTGGTGGCGGAAGCGCATCTTGACGTCGCCGACCGAGCCGCTGCGGTGCTTGGCGATGATAAACTCGGCCAGGCCGCGTATGTCGTTGCCGTTGGCATCGACATCCGACTTGATGTAGTATTCGGGACGGTGGATAAAGCAAACGATGTCGGCGTCCTGCTCTATGGCGCCCGACTCGCGCAGATCGCTCAGCTGCGGCCGCTTGCCGTCGGTGCGCGACTCCACGCTGCGGTTGAGCTGCGACAGGGCGACGATGGGAATCTGCAGCTCTTTGGCCAGCTGCTTGAGCGAGCGCGAGATCATCGACACCTCCTGCTCGCGCGAGCCAAACTTCATGCCCGACGCGTTCATAAGCTGCAGATAGTCGATGATAATCATCTCTATGCCGTGCTCGCGCACCAGGCGGCGCGCCTTTGTACGCAGCTCGAAAATCGACAGCGAGGCGGTGTCGTCGACGTACAGCTGCGCTCCCTGCAGGCGCTTGATGCGTGCGCCAAGCTGGTCCCACTCCCTCGCCGACAGCTGGCCGCTTTTGATTTTTTCGCCTGGAATCTCGCACACATTACTTATAAGACGGTTGACAAGCTGCACGTTCGACATCTCCAGCGAGAAAATCGCCACGGGGGTATTGTTGTCGACGGCCATGTTCTTTGCCATCGACAGCACGAAGGCCGTCTTGCCCATTGCCGGGCGAGCGGCGACGATGATGAGGTCGCTGCGCTGCCAGCCGGAGGTGATTTTGTCGAGCTCGGAGTAGCCCGACGAAATTCCGGACAGGCCCGAGTCGCGGTTGGCGGCCGTCTCGATCTGTTTGACGGCCTGCGCCAGCACGGGGTCGATCTGCGTGACGTCGCGCTTGACGTTGTTCTGCGAGATATTGAACAGTCCGCCCTCGGCCTCCTGCAGCAGGTCGTCGACGTCGTTCGACTCGTCAAAAGCCTTGCTCTCGATGTCGGTGGCAAAGGCTATGAGCTCGCGTGCCAGGTACTTCTGGGCGATGATGCGGGCGTGGAACTCGACGTGGGCGGCCGAGCTGACGCGCGAGGTGAGCTCGGTGATGTACACCGCGCCGCCCACCTCCTCGAGCGTGCCGTTGATACGCAGCTGCTCGGTGACGGTGAGCATGTCGATGGGCTTCATTGCCGCGCCCAGGCCCACGATGGCCTCGTAGATGAGGCGGTGACGGGGCTCGTAGAAGCTGTCGGGTTTGAGTATCTCGCACACGGCAACGTAGGCGTCGCGCTCGAGCATCAGCGCGCCCAGGACGGCCTCCTCCAGGTCGGTGTCGCGGGGGGCGATGCGGCCCGCCGTCTCGAGTATGCGCTCGCTGTCGGTGCGGGGACGCTTGTTCTTGTTATACTGTCTTTTGTCGTTATCGGTGATTGGCATTTGTAGCGTATTATCGTTTTTTGCTCTGCAAAGTTAGCGCATAAAGCGCTGTCTTCCCAATGTTTTCGCGGCAAATTATCAACGGCCGCTGTTGATAACTTCGTTAATATACGATAAAAACTGCATAACGGCACTAAAATTTGCGGAAAAGAGGTGTTGAAGTATTGCAACTGCAAAATTTTTATGTTAATTTTGCATTTGAATGTTAAAATTCGGGGCGTAACAACCCATAGCGTCGGTTTAGCAAACAATAACGAATGTTTATCGTTAACATAATATAGGTTAATTATCGGTTCAGGGCAAGCACTGTGCTACCGGCTCGCCGAGTCACAAAGCGCGCTGCAGCAGCTACCTGATCGATTTGGTTTATTATCATAATGAAGAAACAGACAATCTGGATACTCACGGTACTGATGGCAGTGACCTTTATGGGACTGCTGTCCATGCAGATATTCTATATGCGCAGCATGGTGCAGATGCGATACGACCAGTTTGCGCAGGCCGTACGGCAGAGCCTGCTGGCGACGTCGGTAAGGCTGTCGCACGACGAGACGCAGCGCTTCCTCAAGGAAGACCTTGACAACGTCGAGTCGAAGACCATCTACGGCCAATACATCGGCGAGCCCGCTCCGCGCCTGGGCGGGGTGCGCTATTCGTTTACCACCTCGTCGGGCCTCGAGGCCGACCTCACCATCAAGGGACAACCCGCCGAGATTTCGAACCTGCAGACCTCCTCGCCCCTGCTGGGACTGAACCGCAACAACGGCGCCATGTCGCGCCGCATGAGCGAGCAGTTCATGCAGCAGAAAAACATCCTCGACGACATCATCGTCGACATCATGTACCAGGCCAGCAACCGGCCTATCGCCGAACGCGCCGACTCGGCCACCGTGGTGAAGTACCTGCGGCAGGAGCTCGACACGCTCGGCCTCAACGTGCCGTTCGAGTTTGCCGTGGTGAACAACGACGGCACGCCGGTATACAGCTCGCAGGGCTACATGGCCGGCGCCGACGACAGCGAGAGCACATTCGTGCAGGTGCTGTTCCCACATGACGGTCCCGCGCGCTCGCACTATCTGAGGGTATTCTTCCCCACCCGCAAAGACTTTATCTTCTCTACCCTGCCGTTCATAATTCCCTCGTTCGCCTTCACCCTTATCCTGCTCGTGGTGTTTGTCTTCACCATCATCACGGCCTTCAGGCAAAAGAAGCTGACCGAGATGAAGAACGACTTCATCAACAACATGACGCACGAGTTCAAGACGCCCATATCGTCGATATCGCTGGCCTCGCAGATGCTCCAGGACCCCACCGTCACCAAGTCGCCGGCGATGCTCAGCCGCGTGGCCTCGGTGATCAACTCGGAGACACGCCGTCTGCGCTTCCAGGTGGAGAAGGTGCTGCAGATGTCGATGTTCGAGGGCCGCAAGGCCACACTCAAGCTCACCGACGTCGACGCCAACTCGGCAATCTTCAACATCGTCAACACCTTCAAGCTCACCGTCGAGCGTTTCGGCGGCTCGATAGAGACACACCTCGACGCCATGAACGCCATCGTCGAGGTTGACGAGATGCACTTCACCAACGTGATTTTCAACCTGCTGGACAATGCCGTCAAATACAGCCGCGAGGACGTGCCCCCGCACCTTGTCGTGACGTCGAAGGACCTTGAGGGCGACTGCCTGCAGATTACCATCGCCGACAACGGCATCGGCATCAGCCGCGAGGACCAGAAGCGCATCTTCGACAAATTCTTCCGCGTCTCCACCGGCAACCGCCACGATGTCAAGGGCTTCGGCCTGGGTCTGGCTTACGTCAAGAAGATGATTACCGAGCTCGGCGGCGACATAACCGTCGAGAGCCACCTCAACCAAGGAACAAAATTTATAATAGTATTACCCCTGTCAAAAAGCTAAGTAGTTGTGCAAAATTTGCTGACCACATAAAACGCCGTAATTTTCCAGGCCGTTCGGCCGTGGCGGGAAGGAGCTTATAATTATGACAAGCGACCGACCGACGATGCCAAAGAAGCCTGAAAGAACCGGTTTTAGCGCTCACGACAACAACTACTTCATCTATAGTTTAATTTCTAACAACAACTTATAACTACTAACAACTACTTAAGATTATGGAAGAACGTACACGTATTCTGCTTTGCGAGGACGACGAGAGTCTGGGCATGCTGCTGCGCGAATATCTCCAGCAGAAAGGCTTCAACGCCGACCTCTTCGCCGACGGCGAAAGCGGTTATAAGGCCTTCCTGAAAGGCAAATACGACATCTGCGTCCTGGACGTTATGATGCCCAAGAAGGACGGCTTCGCCCTTGCACAGGAAATCCGCACCGTAAACTCGGAAGTGCCCATCATCTTCCTCACCGCCAAGTCGCTCAAAGAGGACATCCTCGAGGGCTTCAAAATCGGTGCCGACGACTACCTCACCAAACCCTTCTCGATGGAGGAGCTGGTGTTCCGTCTCGAGGCAATTCTGCGCCGCGTGAAGGGCAAGAAGGGCAAGGAGATCACAATGTACAAGATCGGCAAGTTCACCTTCGACACTCAGAAGCAGGTGCTCATGATCGACGACAAGGTGACAAAGCTCACCACAAAGGAGAGCGAGCTGCTGTCGTTGCTCTGCGCCCACGTCAACGAAATTCTCGAGCGCAACTTCGCCCTCAAGACAATCTGGATCGACGACAACTACTTCAACGCCCGCTCGATGGACGTCTACATCACCAAGCTGCGCAAGCACCTCAAGGAAGACCCCTCCATCGAAATCATCAACATCCACGGCAAGGGCTACAAGCTCATCGCCCCCGAGCCCGACAAGAAGTAAGCCGTTAACTCTCTTACCATACCGACAAGGACGGAGTCTCGAAACGGGCTCCGTCCTTGCCCGTTTCATAATAATTTTTGTATCTTTGCAAATATCCGCCTAACCCGGAGTCTTATTACCAATGGACCAACGTACACTGACCAACCGCATCGCGCGCAATCTCGACCTCGACGCCAAGGATGTCACCACCCTCGGCGACGCCATGGCCGACATCTTCCAGGAGGTGCTGGCCGACTGCGACGCCGTCGCCATCCCCGGCTTCGGCACCCTCAGCGGCGTAAAGACCGACGAGCACGAAGCCGTCGCCGCCGACGGCTCGAAAGTGCTTATGCCGCCCTCGATTTCCGTAGTCTTCGAGCCCGGAAGCCGTCTGCGCAAGGAGGCCTTGCAGCGCCTCTAACCCGCCATTCATCACAGCACGCTATTCATCACAAAGCACAGAAAGACATGAACAACACCATAGCAGCCAGCCACCTTGCCGAGATACTCGCCCGTCGCACAGGGATATCGGTCGACGAGGCCTCAGCCTTCATCGGGGAATATTTCAACGTTGTAAGGTCGGGCATCCTTTCCGGCGAGGAGATGCACCTCAAAGGGCTCGGTACCTTCCGCGCCACCGGCAATGCATCGTCGCCCGTCGAGTTTGTCCCCGACCCCGCGCTGACCGCCAAAGTCAACGCGCCGTTTGCCGCCTTCAGCCCCTTCGTCCTCGAAAGCGCTGACGAAGCCGCCATCCTGGAGGACATGCCCGAAACACCCCGCGAGGAAAGCCGGAGCCGGAGGCCGTCAAGGAGCCGGAACCCGAGCTCGAAGTTGTTGTGCCAGAGCCGGTAGTGGTCCCCGAACCCGAGCCCGTCAATGAGTCCGAGCCCGTTAGGGAGCCCGAGCCGGCCAAGGAGCCCGAGCCCGTCAGGGAGCCGGAGCCCGAACCGGCCAATGAGCCTGAGGATAGCGGGGTTATAGAGATGGACCGGGAGCCGGCGTACAATCAGGCACAGGCCGCACCGCAGATAATAGCCTGTCCCGCAGGGTATCACAATTCGGGAATGAAGACCTTCTGGTTCATCCGCATAAGCATCAGCAACGTCAACGATGCCGTGTCGTATCCCGACGAGAATAAAGACGAGGAAGACAAGGCACCGGAAGTTCAGCCTGCCAAGACAGCCGACCCCGTCGCCGCCGACAAGCCCGCCGCCCAAGCCACTGACAGCCAGACTCCCGCCGCTCCGGCACAGCCAGCGCAGACCAAAGCGGCAGCCCCGGAGAAACCGGTGTACGACACCATCGACGGCAAGACATTCCTCACCACTCTGGCCGGCAAACACTACGGCCAAAAGGACTTCTGGGTGTACATCTACGAAGCCAACCCGAAGCTGGGCAACCCCAACCGCATCAAGCCGGGCACAAAGGTGCTAATTCCGCCGATGTCGCAGCTGCCACTCACGGGCAACACCGAGAAAGACATAAAAGCCGCCAAAGCAAAGCAGACGCAAATCTACGGCCGCTACACCCGCAAGTGACCGACCCGGCGTAAACTTCGCAAGCCAATTCGTTGTTCTCTTCACATCAGCAACTACGAATTAAAAGACAAGAAATCATGGCAAAAATCTCAGCTGTGCTGAACACATACAATGCCTCGCAGTACCTCGACCGGGTGCTCGACTCGCTGTCGGGCTTCGACGAGATACTGGTCTGCGACATGGAGAGCACTGACGATACCGTTGAAATAGCCCGGTGCCACGGCTGCCGCATCGTCACCTTCGAGCGTGGCGAGCACCGTATCTGCGAGCCGGCACGCGACTTTGCCATCCACGCGGCGGCAAACGAGTGGGTGCTCGTCGTCGATGCCGACGAGGTTGTGCCCGAGGCACTTACGCGCTTCCTTTACAAGCTCGTCGAGGCGCCCGACTGCCCCGACGCGATGTTTGTCCCGCGCAGCAACCTCTTTCTGGGCAAACGCTACTACAACACCACCGACTACCAGCTGCGGTTCATGCGCAAGGACAAGGCCTATTGGCCCCCCGTGATACACTCGCACCCGAAAATCGACGGCACGATAGGCAAAATTCCGCGCAAGCACAAGGACCTCTACTTGATACATCTTGACGACTCGCCCCTGGACAAGCGCTACCAAAAGATGGACAGCTACACCGACTACGAGCTGCAGCGGCGCCTGTCAAAAAATTATGGCGTGGCAAGCTTCATGTTCAGGCCCGCCTGGTTCTTCTTCCGCAGCTACATCCTCCAGGGCGGCTGCTGCGACGGAGTGCGCGGCATAATTCGCGCATATTTCGCTATGACATACCAGGTTATGCTCATGTCAAAAATCATGGAGCGCCGGTTTTCACAAGACAGCAAGAAAAAATGAGCAAGACTATTGCCGAACCATTCAGCGTGGACGAGGAGCGCAAAGATGTCATCCACAAAGGGCGTAACACGCTCACGCTGGCACGGTGGCAAGACAAGGACGTGGTTGTCAAGGACTTTGGCCGTCCTCTTCTGCGGGGATGGGAATATGCCCTGCGCAAATCCAAGGCCCGCCGGTCGTTCGAGAACGCCCACACGCTGCTCCAACGCGGCATCGACACCCCCGCGCCCATCGCCTACCGCGAACGGCGCAGCGACCTCACCAACCGTCTCGAAGGGTGCGCGTACATCTGCCTGTACGAGCCGTCGCAATCGCTGCTCGACTTCTACGACACCGCCGACGCCGCCTTCATCCACACCTTCGCGGCCTTCGTCGCCGGCCTCCACGACAAGGGCATCCGGCACGACGACCTCAACAACACCAACATCCGCGTCACCGCGTCGGACGGCGGCTACCGGTTCAGCCTCATCGACCTCAACCGCATGCACATCTACCCCGAGGGGCAGGCCGTGCCCGTTGACGAATGTTTCGACAACATAACGCGCTTCTCGTGTCTGGACGACACCTTCGTCGCCTTTCTCGACCAATACCTCGAACTGCGCGGTCTCCCCTCATCGCTTCGAGACAAAGCGCTGGAAATCAAGCGCCGGCACGACGCCAACACCGACCGAAAGAAAAAGCTAAAACGACTGATATGAAAAGCTCCCTGCTTATATCGACCTACAACCGACCCGACGCCCTGCGCCTATGCCTGCTGAGCGCGATAAACCAGAGCCGGCTGCCTGACGAAATCATCGTCGGCGACGACGGCTCGAAAGAGGCCACGGCCCAGCTCATCGCCGAGATAAAGGCCATCTCGCCCGTCCCCATCGTGCACGTATGGCAGGAGGATACGGGCTACCGCCTGGCAAAGATGCGCAACAAAAGCGTGGCGGTTGCTACGGGCGACTACATCATCGAGTGCGACGGCGACATCATCCTCCACCGCGACTTTGTGAAAGACCATCTGTCGATGGCCTCGAAAGGCCATTACCTCAAAGGCGGACGCACCAACCTGGGCCCGAAGCTCACCGAAAAGCTCTGTGCGGCAGGCAAAAAGGCCAATGTCGGCTTCTTCACACGCGGCATCGAGGCCAAGCGCGAGAACAGCCTCCACATCCCCGGTATCGCCCGCCTGATAGCGCCCTATTACCGCCGGCACAAGGAGACCGCCCTGGGCTGCAATATGTCGTTCTTCAAAGACGACTTTATGGACATCAACGGCTACGACGAATACTACGAGGGCTGGGGCGGAGAGGACGGCGACTTCGGCCGACGACTGCAGCGCCACGGGCTGAAAAAGCTGCAGCTCAAATTCGCCGGCATCGTCTTCCACCTGTGGCACGAGGACAAGTACATGTACAACAAAGAAAGCAACTGCCTCTACAGCATGCGCCCCGACGACGAGCAGCCCATCCGCTGCCACGACGGCGTGGACAAATACCTCGGCAAAGAGGCCGAGCCGATCATCGTCAAGTAAGGTCAGTCCTCCCGGCCGTCTTTCGCTGTCACAAACCCATTGAGTTAACACTGGTTGGTTAAAAAAGACTAATCGGTGTTAACTTTAATTTAAGGTTAGTGTTTGATAGGTAAAATTAACATTATGCTTTGCCGCCTTACCCGTTATATAGGTAATTTTGTATACTCTTTCAGGGGCGGGCGCGCACTTCTATATTACGCGCGCACAAGGACCCCATCCCCGCTCCCGGGCGGCAACCTTCGCTAATCAAACAACAAACCACACATACAAAACCCAACAACCACTTATGAGTGAATCAGTCAACATCCGCGAGCTAAACGAGCTCGTGGCCGGCAAAAGCAATTTCATCAGCCTGATAACTACGGGAATGGGCAACACCATCGTCGGTCAGAAGCACCTGGTAGAGTCGCTTCTCATAGCCCTGCTCGCCGACGGCCACATCCTGCTCGAAGGCGTTCCCGGTCTGGCAAAGACACTTGCCATAAAATCGCTGGCAAAGCTCATCGACGCCAAATACTCACGCATACAGTTCACCCCCGACCTTCTCCCCGCCGACGTCATCGGCACCATGGTCTACTCTGCCAAGAACGAGCAGTTCCAGGTAAAGAAAGGTCCCATCTTCGCCAACTTCGTGCTTGCCGACGAAATCAACCGCGCCCCCGCCAAAGTGCAGTCGGCGCTGCTCGAGGCCATGCAGGAGCACCAGGTGACAATCGGCGACAAGACTTTCGGCCTTGAGGCCCCCTTCCTCGTCATGGCCACCCAGAACCCCATCGAGCAGGAAGGCACCTACCCCCTGCCCGAGGCACAGGTCGACCGTTTCCTGATGAAGGTGGTGATAGGCTATCCCACCAAAGACGAGGAGCGCGTGATTATCCGTCGCAACCTCGAAAACGAAGGTGGCGCGACCGTACAGCCCCTGCTCAAACCCGAGGAGGTGCTTGAGGCCCAGAAGGTAGTGGAGAAAATCTACATCGACGAGAAGATCGAACGCTACATCGTCGACATCGTCTTCGCCACCCGCTTCCCCTCGGAGTACGGCCTCAACGACCTCGAAGGCATCATCGCCTTCGGCGCCTCGCCCCGTGCCTCCATCTCCCTGGCCCGCGCCGCACGCGCATACGCCTTCCTTCGTCAGCGCGGTTACGTCATCCCCGAAGACGTCATCGCCGTCTGCCACGACGTCCTGCGCCACCGCATCGGCGTGACATACGAAGCCGAAGCGAACAACATCGGCACCGACGAAATCATCACCGAAATCCTCGACAAGGTTCAGGTTCCCTAACCCCATACACCAGGCATGACACCAAAAGAGCTTTTACAGAAAGTTCGCAAGATCGAAATCAAGACCCGCGGACTCTCGCAGAACATCTTCGCCGGCGAATACCACTCGGCATTCAAAGGACGCGGAATGATGTTCAGCGAGGTGCGCGAATACCAGTATGGCGACGACATACGCGACATCGACTGGAACGTCACCGCACGCCAGGGCCACCCGTACGTCAAGGTCTACGAGGAAGAGCGCGAGCTTACCGTCATGCTTCTTGTCGACATGAGCGGCTCGGGGCTCTTCGGCGCTGTCGCCGACGAGACCAAGCGCGAGATGATGGCCGAAATCGCCGCCACGCTGGCCTTCTCTGCCTCCACCAACAACGACAAAATCGGCGCCATCTTCTTCACCGGCACCGTCGAGAAGTTCATCCCGCCCAAAAAGGGCAAGAAGCAGATTCTGCTCATCATACGCGAGCTGCTCGACTTCAAGCCCGCCGACCGCAGCACCGACATCGGCGAGGCGCTGAAGTACCTCACCAACGCCCTCAAACGCCGCTGCACGGCCTTCCTCATCTCGGACTTCATCGACCGCGGCGACTGGCAGCAGCCGCTGCAGATTGCACGCAACCGCCACGACATCATGGCGCTGCAGGTATACGACAAACGCGACACCCAGCTGCCCGACATAGGCCTGATGCGCGTGGCCGACCTCGAGACCGGCGACGAGCGCTGGATAGACACTTCGTCAAAGTCGGTACGCCGCACCTACGACCGATGGTGGTACCAGCGCCAGCAGGAGATGGCCGAGCGCCTGAGGGCCGCTAACGTCGACTTTGCCAGCATAGCCTCGGACGAAAACTACGTGAAGTCGCTGATGGGTCTCTTCAAAAACCGCACCGCACGACGCTGACACGCCAATCCCCCGCCCGACCACGCCGTAGCAGGAACAAAAATTTTCACTTCTAAGCTGTAAATGAAAGTCACGACATACATCAAAACCTCGATTGCCGCCGCCGCAGTGGCGCTGTCGGTGCCCGCGCCGGCCCAGCAGACCAACGCCGCCGCCGAAGCCCCCGTGCGCATCACGGTAAAAATCGACTCGGCGGCCGTCAGCATGGCCGGACGCACCAACATGCACGTCGAGGTGCTCAAGCCCGCCGGAGCCGGCAAGATGCTGAACCTCCCCGAATACACCGGCGAGAAAGGACAGGTCCTTGAGTTCGGCGGCGCCGAAGTGCGCGACATAACAGTGGACTCCACCGCTCTGCCCAACGGCCGCATGCAGGTCAACTACAACATCCAGCTGCAGACTTTCACCCCGGGCAACCTTGCCTTCCCGCCCTTTGCCGTAGCCCTCGGCACCGACACCTTCTACTCCGAGGCCACGACCCTCAAGGTGCTTGAGCCGCCCATGCCCAAGGAGATGCGCGACTCGCTGCTCATCAACCCCAACGAGGGCGTGGTGAGCATCAAGGCGCGCTGGTACGACTTTGTGCCCGACTACTGGTACTGGTTCCCGATAGGCATCGCCGTCCTTGCTCTTATCGCCCTGATAATCATTCTCTACCGCAAGAACGGTCCCACCCTGCTGCCCCGCAAGCGCGTCATCCCGCCGCACGTGCTGGCGCTCAAACGCCTCGACGAGCTGCAGAAACGCCACCTCGCCGAGTCGGGTTATGTAAAGGCTTATTACACCGAGCTCACCGACATCCTGCGCTCGTACCTCGCCGGCAACTTCGGCATCAACGCACTCGAGATGTCGTCGACCGAAATTCTGCAGGCCATCGACGCCGACAAAAATATACCGAAGGAGTGGCGCGAGCGCATAGCGCAGATGCTTGCCACGGCCGACTACGTCAAGTTTGCCAAGATGCAGCCCCTGCCGCAGGAGAACAAGGCGTCGTACGACACCGTCAGGGGCTTTGTCGAGGAGACCAAGCCCAAGGAGCCCGACCCCGACTCGCCCGAAGGCAAGGCCCTGGCACGCAAGCGCCGCAAGGAGCAGCGCTACGACGCCCGCGTGGAGCGCGCGATGCAGAAGAAGGCCGACAAGGAAGCCGCCGACAACAGCAAAAAGGCCAAGCCGGACAAGGGCCCTGCCACCCCCGCCAAAACCGCCACTGACAACGAAGCAAAGCCGGGCACGTCCGGCGACACCAAAGCATAAAAATACCGAAAGCGCATCATGCAATTCGCAAATCCTCAATATTTCTGGCTGTTCACACTCTTCGTACCGCTGATACTGTGGTACGTGCTCAAAAAGCGCCGGAGCAATCCCACCCTGGGGATGTCCACCCTGCAGGCCTTTGCCGGCAAGGGCATGCCCACGCGCGCATGGCTGCGGCATCTGCTGTTCGCACTGCGTCTCGCCGCGATAGGATGCCTGATTGTCATCCTTGCCCGTCCGCAGAAAAAAGACAGCTGGCAGACCACCAACACCGAGGGCACCGACATCGTCCTCGCCCTCGACGTCTCAGCCTCTATGATGGCACGCGACCTCAAGCCCGACCGCATGGAAGCGGCAAAAGAGGTGGCCGCAAAGTTTGTCAACGGGCGTGAGGACGACAACATCGGCGTCGTCATCTTCGGCGGAGAGTCGCTCACCGGCCTGCCCATGACCATCGACCGGGGCGCCCTCACCGACTACATCAGCGGCCTTAAAGCCGGCATGCTCGCCGACGGCACCGCCATTGGCGACGGCATCGCCACCGCCATCAACCGCATCACCTCGGGCAAGGCTAAGAGCAAAAGCATCATCCTCATCACCGACGGCACCAACAACACCGGTCTGCTGACCCCGCTCCACGCCGCCGAGATAGCCAAGGAGAGCAAAGTCAAAATATACACGGTGGGCATAGGCACAAACGGCATGGCTGAGGCACCGAGCTACATCGACCCGTTTGGCCGCATACACTACGAGAAACAAAAGGTGGTAATCGACGAAAAGACCCTGCGTCAGGTCGCCGACGAGACCGGCGGAAAATACTTCCGCGCCACCGACAACGCCACACTGTCCGAAATTTTCAGCGAGATAGACAAACTCGAAAAGACCAAGATGGATGTGCGCAAGTTCTCGCACACCGAGGACGACTTCATGCCGTGGGCCTGGCTGCTCATCGGCATTGTCCTGTCCGAGCTGCTGCTGCGCTACACGCTGTTCCGCCGTCTGCCCTGACCCTCGGGGCGCCTCCACCGTTCGTTCAACCTCCTAAGGACATCCACACATTAATATAATGTTAGATTTCGCAAATCCATATCTCCTGCTTCTCCTGCTCGCAGTGCCCCTCATCTGGGGGCTCTACAAGCTGGCACGGCTGTCGCGGCGCCGCAAGCTCAAGCGCCTGGGCAACCCGAAGCTGCTTGTCTCGCTTATGCCCGAGGCCTCGCGATATAAATCCGGCATAAAAATCACCCTGCAGCTGCTGGCCCTCGCCGCCATCGTCATCATCCTGGCCAGACCGCGCTACGGCGAAAAAGAGGACTCGAAGAGCGTCAACGGCATCGAGTGCGTTATATGCTTCGACCTCTCCAACTCCATGCTGGCACCGTCCACCGACGACCCCCACAGCGCCTCGCGCCTCAAACGCGCCAAGCTGATGCTCGAAAAGCTCACCGACCGCCTCGACAACGACCGCGTGGGCCTGGTGGTGTACGCCAACGAGGCTCTGGTAAAGATGCCCCTCACAACCGACTTCTACAGCGCCAAGCTGATGATAAACGACCTCGAGCCCTCGATGATAAAGGCCCAGGGCACAAACATCGCCGCCGCCCTTGAAAAGGCAAAGCGCACCTTCTCGCAAAACAAGGACGTCCACAAGGCCATCATCCTCATCACCGACGCCGAGGACCACGAAGGCCAGGCCCTCGAGGCCGCCAAGGACGCCGCCAAGCAAGGCATCCAGGTCGATGTAGTGGGCGTGGGCACCTCCCGCGGCGGACGCATTCCCCTCGGCAACGGCTCGGGGCAGTTTATGCGCGACGGCAACGGAGACGAGGTTGTCACCAAGGTCGATGAAAAGGCCGCGGCCGAAATCGCAAAAGCCGGCGACGGCATTTACGTCAACGGCGCCGACCGCGACGCCCTCGACAAACTGTCCGAGCAGCTCGACAAGCTCAGCAAGAGCGAGCTGCGCACCATCCGCTACAAAATCAGCGCCGAGCAGTTCCCGCTCTTTGCGTGGATAGCCCTGCTGCTACTCCTCGCCGACATCTTTGTACTGCCGCGCAAGTCGCCCTGGCTCAAAGACATCAACTTCTTCTCCAATAAGGGCAGCAAACCTTTCAGTTTCAAGAAACACAAGGCCAAGTCAGCCCCCGCCAAACCCGCGCTGGCAAAAGACCAGGCCCCCAAACGCAAATAAAAACGGCTCACAGAACGATGAAGTCAGTTTATTCAACGATATTACCCACAGCCCTTGCGGCTCTCGTCCTCGCCCTTACGGCGTCGTGCAAAGAAAGCGACGTCAGCAACAAGCGCGAGCGCAACGCCATCCGCGCCGGCAACGAGCACTTCGACGCCAAAGAGTTTAAAGACGCCGCCGCCAGTTATGATGCCGCCCTCGATGCCAACCCCACATCAGAGGCCGCCCTCTACAACAAGGCCATGGCGTCCATCAACCTGCCCAAGCCCGACTCGACGACTTTTGCCAATGCCATCAGCGTGCTCGACTCGCTGGGCGAACGCGCACGTGACGCCGCAATCGCCGACCGCTCGCTCTACAACCTCGGCAACATCCACGTCATCGAAGGCGATATGTTCAAAGCCGCCGCGCAAGACCCCGCCAATCAGGAGAACGCCTCCGACTTCAGCCAAAAGTCCACCGAGTTTTACAAGCAGGCCATCGAGTACTACAAGAAACTGCTGCGCAAGCGCCCCAACAACCTAAAGGCCCTGCAGAACCTGCGCGTGGCCCAGCTGAAACTGCCCCCCGAAGACCAGAACCAGAATCAGCAACAGCAGCAACAGCAGCAACAGCAGCAACAGCAGCAACAACAGCAACAGCAACAGCAACAGCAACAACAGCAGCAGCAGAAGCAGAACCCCGAGCACAAGCAGGCGCTCCAGTCGATCCAGAACAAGGAAAACAACACCCGCAAGGAACAAGAGATTCCCGTGGGCGGCGGCTCGTCCGACAAACCATGGTAACCCGCTCGGTTCTTTCAAGCCCAACCCTTTTTAGTCCATCTCTCCCGCAAATTATTCCATCATAGACAAATACGATGTCGAGAATAACAGACATAATAAGCACATTCAGACTAAAGACAGCCGTGCTGCGGGCACTGGCCCTCGTGGTCGTCTTTGCGGCCACCGCCGGGGCCTCGGCTCAGAAAGCCGACTTCAAAGTAAATGCGCCGGCGCAGGTTGTCCAGGGACAAGTCTTCGCCGTGGAATTTACCGTCACCAACTCCAACGCCCGGCTGTCGAAAGCCCCCACCCTCAACGGCTGCACCCTGCGCTACGGACCGGACGCCACAAGCACCAACTCCTACACCGAATTTGTCAACGGCAGAGCCTCGTCGTACAGCTCGGTGACATACACCTGCACCTACGTCGCCGACAAAGCCGGCAAGACGACGGTCCCCTCGGTGACAATCAACGCCAACGGCCACCGGCTCAACACCCAGCCCAAAACAATCACCATCCTCCCGCCCGGCAAGTCTTCGCAAAGCCAGGGCCAGAATCCGGGCTACGGCCAGCCCGCCCAGCAGACACACAAAGCTACCGCCAACGACCTCATCGTGACGGTCACCCTCAGCAAAAACTCGATGTACGAGCGCGAGGCTGTCATCGCCACCATCAAGGTCTACACCAAATACACCATCCGCAACTTCCAGGCCACCACGCTGCCCGCCTTCGACGGCTTCATCAGCGAGGAGCTTCCCGTCCCGCAGAAGCCCGAAATCGAGCACTTCCGCGGCGACAACTACTACTCGTTAGTGCTTAAACGCTGTCTGCTGTACCCGCAGAAGACGGGCACGCTGACAATCAACTCGGGCCGCTACGAGGTTACCCTGCTCGTGCCCGAACAGATAACCTACGGCTACTTCTACACCACCCGCGACGTCGAGCAGCGCATCGTCACCACCTCCAATTCGGTGAAGGCCAACGTGCGCGCCCTGCCCTCGCCCGCTCCCGCCGGATTTGACGGCGCCGTGGGCACCGGCTTCACCGCCAAGGCCACCCTCGAGCCCTCGAAGCTGCGCACAAACGAGGCGGCGACATACACCTACTCGATCAAAGGCACCGGCAACATCAAATACCTCTCGGCTCCCGACATCGACTTCGGCCCCACGGTCGAGGCCTACGACCCTGAGACAGAGAGCGACGCCAGCTTCACCGGCTCCAACATGACGGGCACCTTCAAGGCCACCTACTCCATTGTGCCCACTCAGGTGGGCGAGCTGGCCGTACCAGCCGTGCCGTTCGTCTACTTCGACACCGCTTCGGGCAAATACATCACCATTGACGTCCCCGCCATCACCGAGCCCGTACTCAAAGGCAACGCCGTCACCACCGGCGGGACACCTCAGAAGGGCATCAGCGGCAAACAGCTCGACGACATTCTACACATCAAGGCCCTCAACCCGGCCGACCTGCATCACAAGCCCGAGCGCGTGATAATGAGCTGGCCCTTCTGGGTCATCTGCCTGGCCATGGTACTGACTCTGGTAACGGCGGCCATCGCCTACCGCCGCAAGCTGCGTCTGCGCGGCGACATCGCGGGCCGTCGCGAGGCACGCGCCAACCGCGTGGCCGTCAAACGTCTCGCCAAGGCCCGCAAGGCCATGGCACGCCACAACGAGGAGGAGTTCTACGCCGATGTGGCCCTGGCCCTGTGGGGATATATGGGCGACAAGCTACGTATTCCCGCCTCGGCACTCACGCGCGACAACATCACCGAGAAACTTGGTGCCGACGGCGTTGACGACGAGTCGATAAAGCAAGTCATCGCCGTCCTCGACGACTGCGAGATGGCACGGTTTACCCCCGGCAGCCCCGACTCGAAGATGGACGACCTCTACAACCGCGCCTCCGCCGCCATCAAAGGTCTCGAGAACTCAAAACGCAAAAAAGCAACAGAACGAAAGCAATGAAAACCCCGTTCAAGACCATCATAGCCACCCTGACACTGCTGATACTTACCCTGCCGGCCTCTTTCGCCGCCACGGCGGTGCAGCAGGCCGACTCGGCCTACAACAAAAAGAATTTTCAGGACGCGCTCTACTACTACCAGGCCGCGGCAGAGAAGGACGGCGTATCGTCCGACCTGTACTACAACATGGGCAATACCTACTACCGCCTGGGCGACCTGGGCCACGCCGTCCTCAACTACCGTCGCGCCCTGGCCCTCGACCCCAGCAACGAGGAGGCCCGCCTCAACCTTGAGTTTGTGCGCACAAAAATCACCGACAAGCCCGAGGACGACTCCACCTTTCTGCGCAATGTGCACCTCAAAATCGTATCGTGGATGTCGCCCGACGCATGGGCATGGACCTCGATGGGCGTCTTCGCGCTGATGATAGGGTTGATTGCCATCTACCTCTTCGCACCGTCGGTAAACGCGCGCAAGGTCGGTTTCTTCGGCGCCTTTGTCATACTGTTCATATTCATCTACACCCTCTACGTAGCCTGGTCGTCGGCCAACGCCTACAACGGCAACGGCCGCGCCGTCGTCACCGCCCCCGTCACCAACCTGCGCTCCACCCCGGCCTCCTCCAACTCGTCCGCCGACAAGGTCGTACCCATCCACGAGGGCACCGAGCTCATCATCCTCGACTCGCTGGCCACTCCCGACGACCCGAAGGTGCCCCTGTGGTACGATGTCAAGATCAACAACACCTCGCGCGCATGGCTCCCCGCCGCCGATGTCGAGAAAGTGTAAAAATAATCTGTCGTAAGCAAAAAAATTT
This sequence comes from Bacteroidales bacterium, assembly GCA_004553485.1. Taxonomy (GTDB): domain Bacteria; phylum Bacteroidota; class Bacteroidia; order Bacteroidales; family Muribaculaceae; genus CAG-873. The sequence goes on from SFLG01000043.1 coordinate 26,494, forward strand.
TTCAGGAGCAAAACAGCTGAACTCCTATCGGTTACGGCCAAAAGCGTAAAAATATGTTATAAAACATGTAAATATTTTGACAAAAAGTTTTGCTTAATACAAAAAAGAACGCTAATTTTGAATTGTCGCAGTGTACGCTATAGCGCACGCCGACACATAATTACCTGTATACTAACCCTATAATCCATAGTCATCATGGCAAAGACAATCACCTTCAACGAGTTGCGTTCCCTCAAAGACAGCCTGCCCGACGGTTCGATGCACCGCATCGCCGACAAACTTAATGTCACCGTACAAACCGTCCGCAATTACTTTGGCGGCAGCAACTACGACCTTGGCAAAAATCAGGGTATGCACATCGAGCCGGGTCCCGACGGAGGCATCGTCGTCCTTGACGACCCCACCATCTACGACATGGCCGTAGAAATCCTGAAAGAGCAGGAAAAATAAATTCGTTTTGCCGCTGTTATTTTGTGCCCCTGCCACCTTCGGTGACGGCCGGCGGCGTTTGATACCGTTATCGGTCGAGCTCGACCGATAACCGTCAGGCCGTGTGCTCCCGTCAGGCCGTGTGGCCCCCGGCTCGTTTGTCAGTCGACAAAAGTAAGGCCGTCGACGTCGCCCAGGCGCGAGCGCAGAC
>SFLG01000044.1 GCA_004553485.1 Bacteroidales bacterium
GTGAGGCTCACACCTCGTAGTCGACGCAGGCCCGCGCCTCCTTGTGGCCGGCGATCAGGGCCACGGCGGCGACGTGCGCCGCGTGGGCCGAATAAGCAGCCACATCGGCCATCGTCTCGGCCTCGGCAGTCAGCACCAGGTCCCACGTCTCAGCAGGATTGACATTGATACCCACCTCGATCGACCGCAGCTGCCCGATCTGTGACGGCAGTGCCACCAACGCGTCGCGAAACGCCTTTGCAACGGCCAGACGCTCCTCGTCCGTACCCTTGAACTTGAACATTACAACATGCTTTACCATAAATCTTTTATTTTTGAGGTTAGTTTTTTTCAACTTTGAGTTTTGATTATGCTAAATTTGGGGTTTTGGGGGAGAAAAGCAAGGGAGGGAGGGGGAGGAGGAGGGGTTAGTGACGGAGGTAGTGCCAGCCGGTGCGGCTGATGTCGCGGGAGGGGAGGCCGGCAGCGTCCAGCTCGCGGGAATAGCGGCGGCGCAGGCGGGTGTTGAGGTGGCGTGTCAGCAGAACGGTGTCGACGTCGAGGCGGCGCGCGTCGGCGACGATGTCGCCGCGGTAACCGTCGGTGACAAGCAGATAGTCGACCTTAGCCGTGCAAGCCGCCACCGTGGCGTTGTCGGCGACCAGCAGGGTGTGGCCGTCGAACCGCAGCAGCGGCCCGGACTTTGTCACCGTCCCCACCCGGGCGTTCCCCGTGGCGGCGAGAATGGAGTCGCACTGACGGTGGCCGACGAGGTGCCGGAAGGTGCGGTTAAGGCTTTTTGTGTCGGCGGCATCGGCAAGGAGTACGCCGCGACTGCCGAAGACCACCGGCGTGCCGTTTGCGTCAGCGGGGACGTAGACCTCGGTCTCGGGTGCTTCCGTTCCGCTGAACGACGACACGACAAGGGCCGCCACCGTCAGGGCTGCGGCGCCAAAGGCAAGGCGCGTCGGCCTTTTCACGCAGACGAATATCATCGCCACGGCGACGGCGAAAATCAACAGTTGCAGCCCGTCGGGGTACAGGCCGGTTATCTGCGCGTGCGGCAGGTCGGCAAGGGTGTCGAGCGATTTTTCCAACAGGGCGTAGACCCGGTCGACAAAGCCGGGCAGAAAGCCGGGGCTGATGCCGGCGGCGACACAGACGGTGGCAATGGCCGCCCCCGTTAGTATCACAGGCACCAGCAACCCCACCGCGATGTTCGCCGGCAGAAACCATACGGGAAGGACGTGGAAATAGAGTGTCGACAGCAGCGATGTGGCGACGAGAGCGCCAATCGGCGCCAGCAACAGCGAGCACAACGCGCTCAGCCACGGCCGGTGGTAGGGCGACGGGGCGAGGCGTCCGAATATAATCACTCCCGCGACGGCGGCGCACGACAGCTGCATCGCCGGCGACCACAGCCACATAGGATTGATGAACAGCCACACGGTGACGGTGACGAGCAGAGCGTTAAGCGCCGACGACGGTCGTTCGAGATAGCCGCTGACGGCAAACACCGCCAACATCACCGCGGCACGTGCCACCGACGGCGGCATCCCCACGCAAAGGCCGTACAGCAGCACCGCCGCCGGCAGTGCCAAGGCATATATCAGCCTCCCTTTGGGCAGACAGCGCAGCCCCCACAGCAACATCGCGAACAACGTGGCGATTATACCCACGTGCAGCCCGCTCAGCGCAAGCACGTGCGCCACTCCCGCCACGCGCATCTGCTCGGTAAGGTCGGCGTCGAGGAAGGTTTCGTCTCCGGCAAGGACAGCGAGAACAAAGGCCGCGGTGGCGTCGTCAAAGCCGCAGTCGGCGATGCTGTTGCGCAGAACGGCGTTGCCACCGGTGGCTATCCGTTGCAACACTGTCGGTTCGTATCCGAGGACACGGACGCTGTCCGAGCGCGTCGTGACAAAGGCCGTAAAGCCCTTCACGCGGGCCGCGGCGGCGTAGTCGTCGCTGTACGGCACATCCTGCCGGTTAAGGTCGGCGACGGACTGCAGGCGTCCGCTGACGCTGACAATCTCGCCCGAGCGGTAGGCTCGGTCGGCGTTGAAGACCCGCACCGATACCGGCTGTCGAGCGAGTACAACGGCCTGTCCGCCACGCGGGGTGAACGTGGCGTCCTCGATGATGAAGTTGTCGGCGGCGTTCAGGTCGGCCTTGGCAATCTTGCCCGTCAGCACGCCCCGGGCATCGGCATATCCGGATGCCAACGGCATGGGCACACGCACAAACGCCGCTGCCATACCCAGAGCGACAAAGGCGATGAAGGCCGACGTGCGCGGCCGGTGAAGAAACCACACCGCCACCGCCAGCGCGAACACGCACCCGGCGACAGCGAGGTTGGCGTACTCGTCCAAAGCCACGCACCAAAACACTCCTGCAACGGTGCCGGCACAAACGGGCAAAGCCGGTACCGATGCCGGAATGTGCGGGAGGATATCGTGCCGTTTCACCTGGCGCTGTGCTGATTGGTTATCTAAATCTGTTCGCCGTTCCAGAGCTTCCAGCTCAGCTCGGCCTGGGTAGTGAGCATGCACAGGCCGTTGCGCACCGCGCATCCGGCCTCGGCGGCACGCTGTATGAACAGCGTCACCGCCGGATTATACACCACGTCGACGCAGATATGGCGTGGGGTGAGAAATTCGTATGGGATGGGCGGACAGCTGTCGACGTCTGGGAAGGTGCCCAGCGGCGTGGTGTTGATGACAAAACGGTGCATCCGCATCACCTCGCGCGTGAGGTCGCTGTAGGTTATGCGGCCTTCGCCGGCCGTGCGCGACACCTGCGTAGGCTCGATGCCGCGCAGCCTCAGGGCAGTGCAGACGGCGCGGCTTGCTCCGCCCGTGCCGAGCACGAGGGCGCTGATGAGGGCGTTGCCGTCGGGGTTGTCGTGGCCCATCAGCGAGTCGAGCGGATGTGCGGCGGCAAAGACATCGAGACTTTCGCCAAAGCCGGGGCAGTCGGTGTTGAATCCCCCGAGGGTGACCCGTCCGTCAGCGTCGCGCGTCACAACTATCACATTTACGGCGCCTATGCGCTGAGCCAGAGGCGACACGCTGTCGAGCAGCGGCATCACATCCTGCTTGTAGGGGTGCGTGACGTTGAGGCCCCGGAGGTTGGGGTGCGCGGCGACTATCTCGCGCAGCTTTTCCGCCGTGTCGATGTCGAAGTTGATGTAGTCGGCGTCGATGTCCTCGTCGGCAAACTTTTGCCGGAAATAACGTTGCGAGAAGCTGTGCGCCAGCGGGTGCCCTATCAGGCCGTAAAGGGCTTCGTGCTCCCCCGTGCGGCCATCGCTTTTATCCTGTGTGTCAATCATTGTCATAGTCATTGACATAATTTTTTACGCACATACATTGCTTTCATCACATAAACCGCATACACCCATCAGTTTATCTCCCAATTCCGGGCACGTCGCCCCGTTGCAGCACAATCACCTCGCGGCCGTGGTGGTCGTACAGTTTCACCGTGCCGTCGCCGGCATCCTTGGCCGAGGCGGTGTCCTCAAGGGCAAGGAGCATATTGCGCTCCTGGTCGCCCTTGTCGCAGGCCATGTGCGTCACCGCCATGCCGCTGAAGCCGATGTTGCCGGGGTTGGCGGCATCGATATGAATATTGCCGTTGAAATAATTGCACCCGGTGTTGCCGTGGATTTTCTGCTCGTTGACATCGATGAAGATATTGGCCTCCTCATCCTTGACGCTCTTGCCATAGACAGTCTTCACAAACCAGTAGCCGTTTATAAAGTCCATATTGTGGCGTGTCAGCGTGAGCACCTTATGGCCCGCGCTGTCTCTGAAGTCGAGCACCATACGGTCTTTATGACGTGTCATCGTCAACGTCACAACATTGTCGTCGCATACCACAGCGTTGATTTTCTGCTCGAAGTCGTTGCCCGGGCAGTACCTCATCGTCGCCAGCACGTTGCGGAAGGTCATCGTCTTCCCCTCCACGGTGTAGATGCCGTTGAGCACGTTGCAGCCGTCCGACCCGTAGAAGCGGTTCTCGTCGGGCACGAAACAGATGTAGGGCATGTCCTCGTCGCGACTGATTTTCATCGTCCCGGCGGCGGTAATCGCCCACTCGCCGGCGACAGCCTTTGCTATCTCCAACTCGGGCACAAGCGTGCCCGCAGGCCCGGTCTTGGCCGTCTTGCCCTTGCCGCCCTTTCCCTTCTTGCCTTTTTTCTTGTTGCCGGACTTGTTGTTATCGGCTTTGTTGGCTGTCTTTTCATTTACAGCCGTGTTGTTTACAACCTTATTATTATCGGCCTTATTATTTGCGACAACATTTTTACTATTGTCAGCAGTGGCGGGCTTGGCCGTCTGAGCCGGCGCGGCGGGCTTGGCCGTCCGGACAGGCTCAGCGGGCTTGGCCGTCTGAGCCGGCGCGGCATCGGCAACGGGCTTGACGGGCTGTGCCGGCGTGGTCTTTGTCGTGGTGACTGCATGCGGCGAAGACTGGAAGTACTTCGACCCCTGGATGATTGAACAGCTGTTGAGGGTTAGCGCCAGGCCTGCGCCCGCGGCAATGACATATAATAATTTCATAAGGGCTGTGTTTCGTATGTTTATGTTTCGATTTTACAAATATACAAAAATATTTGTGAGTGTGCCAAAAGCGCAAGTCGGCCGCTATGTCGCTACGCGGTGCCGAAGGCATTTGAACACACCGCAAAAATACAACAAAAACCGCAAAAAACCGTTCGCACAACATTATTTCACTCAAACCGGGTCAAGCTCATTTTGCTGTACATCATAATGTGCGGCAGTACTTTATAATGCGACGGATTTTGGACTTTTTCACGAGACCCTGGTCCTCGGCACAAAAAAAGGACGGGCGCCGTCCGGTGAGGGAGGCGCCCGTCGTAGGGGGATTATCTCAGAGTCAGATTATTCCCAGTTAGGCTGTTGGGTCAGGTTGGGGTTGAGAGTGATCTGACCGCTGGGGATAGGCCACTGGTACTGACGGTGGTCGTATACGCGGTTGCGGCCGAACGAGCCATCAATGTAAGCGCCGACAGTCGACTCGGGAGCAACGGGAGCATTTGTTGCATTTGCGCCGAGCAGTACGTTGGGGTGCTTAGTGTTGTCAAGGAGCTCAAGCTGGTGCCAGCGCACGAGGTCCCAGTAGCGGTAATCGTTGTCCATGATGAGCTCGCAACGGCGGCAGCGGCGAATTTCCCAAAGGAGGCTCGAAACGCTCATGTTGTTTGCCGGGTCGGCAATTGCAGTGAGCGAGGCAACAGTCTGGTCGGGGAGTTTGGCACGCTTGTAGAGCTTGTTGAGGGTTTTATTGAGGTCGGCGTCAGTGAGTGTGTTCAGCTCGGCCTTTGCCTCAGCATAGTTAAGAGCGATTACTGCGCCCCAGTAGAGGGGAGAGCAGAGGTAGTTCTGACCGGTGGTCACACGGTTCTTTACTTCGGGGATGTTGGGGTTGTCGTACTTGCGCACGCCGTAGCCCGAGGCCGAGGTCATGGGATTGGCTCCCCAGCGGATCCAGGTGAGGTTCTTGTAATAGATGTAGGGGTCGGTAGTGGCTTCGAGACGGGCATCGCGAACGTCGAGGAGGTTCTGAATGCTCAGGCCGGGACCGTTGTTGGCGGCGCCGACAACGCTTTCTTCTCTCACACCTATGTCGGTCTTGTCAAGAGTGGTGCTTGCCAGAGGCTTGCCGTCGCGGAAGAGGTAGCTGTCAAAAGCGTCCTTGGAAAGGCCGTTGATAGCAGTCGACGAGCATGTGTAGGCAGTTACCGAGTTCATGAATACGTCTTTCTCGTATTCGGTTGCAAATATAACCTCCTTGTTGCCGCTGAGACCGGTGAAACCGGCCGATTTGTCGGCGTTCCAGGGCTGGTTGTACAGCTCGGCGTAGCTTTCGCCGATGGGATAGTCGTTGATGAGCGACTCGCTGTAGGTTACGCACAGGTTGAGGTACTGCTGCGAACGGGCGGCGTCGGCATCATAATAGTTGTCGGCCTTTGTGCAGTATTTCCAGAAGGTGCCTTCCCAGAGGCAGAGATCTGACAGCATGGCCTTTGCAAGGTCTTTGCTGAACTGCTGTTTGCCTGACTGGAGGGTGATGTTCTCGGCGGCATATTTCATGTCCTCGTAAGCGTAGTCCATGACAGTCTTGCGGTCGGTACGTTTCGAGAAGAGTACCTCGGAGTCGGGGTTTTCAACCTTTTCGATGAGGATGACGTCGCCATAGCGGCGTACGAGCTGATAGTACTCGTAACCGCGGATGAGACGGGCCTGGCCAATGAAGTTTGCCTTCTGTGCGTCAGTGAGGGACGATGATTCGACTCCTTCAATGATGTAGTTGCAGCCGCGGATAACGGTATAGGGGTCGTTATACGAGCTCGACGTACTGGGAACGTTGGTAAATTTCCAATCGGTGAACGAGTTGCCGCACTGGTCGTCCGAAAGTGTGTTGAAGTAGAAGTTGCCGTAGCCTGTGCCGCTGCCGTAGCCGTAGAAGTACTGTTTCATACGGTTCACCTGCATCTGGCAGTTGTCGGGGTTACTCCAGTAGAGGGGATTGTTGACGATGGATGTCTCGGGATAACGGTTGTCATCCAGAAAATCGTCGCAACCGGTCAGAGCAAGACCTACAAAGGCAAGCAGTGCTGTTGAAAATATTTTTTTCATTGTAGTGTTGCTTTTTTAAGATGATTAGAGGGTGAGTTGGAGACCGAATGAGAAAGTACGGTTCATCGGGTCGGTGCGGCCGAAGGTGCCGTTGCTGTAGCTGAGGTTGGTTGTCCACTTCGAACCGATTTCAGGGTCGATGGGATACTTCTTCATGCCGTTGTAAAGCAGGCAGAGGTTTTCAGCCGTGAAGTAGATGCGGGCCTTCTGGATGAGGGCTTTCTGTGTCAGGTTGGTGGGGAGTGTGTAACCGATGGTGAGAGTCTTGAAGCGCAGGTAAGCCATGTTCATCAGATAGCGGGTCTGAGGATAGAAGTTGTAGCGGCCCTGGCCGAGACCCGAGATGTTGCCGGCATTTGCCGAGCCGGGGAACATACAGGGATAGTCGTTTGACTGGTTGATTTCGTAACCGATGATCTTGTTGTTGTCGTCAAAGATCATCTTGTTGTACGACTCCTGGTTGGCGTAGGTTGCGTCGGCGCCGCGCATGAGAGGCATTACGAACGAAGAGGTCGACCACCAGTCGCGTTTGCCAACGCCTTGGAAGAACATGTCGATGTCAAAGCCTTTCCAGGCACCGCCCAGACGGAACGAATATTCGTAGCGGGGAGTAGCGTTACCGATAACCTTGAGGTCACCGTGGTTCTTGAGAGTTCCCAGGCCCCATGCCTTGTGGTTGGGGTTGGCGAGAGCCTCTGCATAGCCGGGATCGTCGGGGTCGTAGAGTACGCCGTCGAGTTCGATACGGCCTTTTACGCCGCCCGAGATGACACCGTCACCATCCTGGTCGACAAACATGATGTCGCCGGGGCCGTATTTAAATGAGCCCTGCTGCAGACCGGTCTGGTTGGGCACGCCGGCAACGGGGATGAAGTTGCCCTTGGCATCTTTGAGGAAGTTGCCGTTTTCGTCGCGCTGGAAGTCTGACTCCTCGAAGTAGCGGTTGGTCTCGAAGCCCCAGATTTCGCCGTAGTCCTTGCCGTCGTAGAAGTTGTTGATCAGGCCGGCATCGTTGCGATAGTGTACGACCTTGGTGCGGCCGTCATAGATGTTGAAGTTGGCATATACCTCAGCATCGCCAAAGCTGTGGTTCCAGCCGATGCCAAGTTCCCAACCCCTGGTGCGGAGTGTGCCGTAGTTGCCCATGGGGGCCGAGGCGCCGAGGACAGAGGGCTGTGTCTGCATGGGTGCGAGCATGTCTTTGGTCTCGCGGCTGAACCAGTCGAAGGTTAGGTTGAGCGAGTTGTTCAGGAAACCGAGGTCTACACCTACGTCAGTGGTGATGACGCGCTCCCAGGTAAGGTTCGAAGATACGAGGCGGGGCATGCCGGCATAGGGAGTCTTTGAACCGCCGGTAAGCCAGTTGAGCGAGCCGGTGCCGATGGTTGAGATGAACATGTTCGAGCCGATGGCCTCGTTGCCGATGTGGCCGTACGACACGCGCAGTTTACCGTTGCTGACGTACTGTTTGGCCTGGTCGAAGTATGCTTCTTCAGAGAAGCGGTAACCTGCCGAGAACGAGGGGAAGAATGCCCACTGGTCGTTGGCGGGGAAGCGTGACGAACCGTCGTAGCGGCCGTTGAACTCGAACAGGTAGATACCGTTCCAGTCAAGGTTGAGACGGCCGAAGAAACCGGCGGTGGCGCGGTGGCCGCGTGTGTTGTCAATAAGGAACTGGTCGCCCTTTGCGCCACCCGAGGTAAGGCCCAGGAAGGGGAGGTTTACGTCAAGGAGGACGTCACGGTCAGCATAGAACTCGCTCGAGTTGAAGCGCTCGGCAGTGCCGCCGAGCATGAGCTTGGCGTTGAGCTTGCTGAGGAAGGTGTGCTCGTAGGTGCCATATACGTTGACGGTCCAGAGGGTTGAGTACGAGTTGGTCTCGCGAGCCGAGGTGCCGGAGGGGCTGCGCTGTACCGATACGGTGTTGATGTTGCCGTTCCATGTGTTCCACACTTCGATGGGCATCCATGCCTGACGGCAGTTGTAGTTCTGACGGTCATAGGTGAAGTCGGCGTGGAGAGTGAAGCCCTTGAAGGGGTTGATGTCGGTGTAAACCTGCAGGCGGGTATCGGTAGCTTCGTCTTCGTACTGACCGCCTTCGGTGGCATAACCTACTGCAGAGTTACACTGCACGGGGACGCCCTTGTCATAGTCGGGATCGCCGGGAACGACACGACGGCCTTCGTAAGCCTTCATGTAACCGTAGGGGCCGAAGTACGAACCCCAGCGCCAGCCGTAGACGTAGGGGTCGCGCCATGTCTGGTTGCCGTTGTATACCTTGTCGGCGTATGTAAAGCGGGTGCCGAATTTCCACCAGTCGAAGATTTGCGAGTTGATGTTAGCCGATACGTTGTAGCGTTTCATCACCGGAGCATTGAAGGCCAGTGTGCCCTCGCGACGGTCATAACCGAACGATACGCGGTAATTGGTCTTGCCGCTCTGGCCTTCGACGCTGGCGTTGTGCTTGTTCGAAGGTGCAGCGCGGAACATGATGTCGGCAACGTCCCAGTTTGCATAGTAGAGGGCGCCTGTGCCGTCGGCGTTGACATAGTAGTCACCGACGTTGTCCCAGCTCTGGAAAGGCAACATCTCACGGTAGCCGGCTTTTTTGCCGCCGTTTTGCTTTTCCCAAGCCTCGGCATAGGGCATAAGGTCCTCAAAATACATACCGAAAAGCTCGTTGGCCACACCCTGACGGTTGTTTGACTGCATGAGGGCACGCAGCTGGTTGGGCACTGACGAGTATTCGGGCAGAACGGTAGCGCTGCTCCATGCAAAGTTGTTAGAATATTTAACCGACACCTTGTCGGTCGTTAAAGCTTTTTTGGTTGTAATCAGTATTACACCGAAAGCGGCGCGGGTACCGTAAATCGAAGATGAAGCGGCGTCCTTGAGCACCGAAATGTTTTCGATGTCGTCGGGATTGACAAAGCTCAGGTCATCGACGGGCACGCCGTCGACTACGATGAGGGGGTTAGATACCTGGCCGTTGGACAGTGTACCTGTACCGCGGATTTTGAGGCTGGCAACCGAGTTTACCGAACCGTCGTTGGTGGTGATGGTAAGACCGGGGACAGCGCCCTGCAGAGACTTTGCAACGTCGGCCGAAGGACGGCCGTCCATAACTTTTGCAACGTCAACGGTAGATACGGCGCCGGTGAGGTTGGCACGCTTCTGCTGGCCGTAACCCACGACGACGAGCTGATCGAGCTGCTCGGTGGTAGGCTGCAGGTAAACAGTCATGCCATTGGCGGCCTTTACGGTCTCGGTCTTGTAACCTACATAGCTTACTTTGAGCGTTGTACCTACAGGAGCCGTGATGGTAAAGTTACCGAAAACGTCGGTAATGACACCTTGTTTCTGGCCCTGGATGGTGACGCTGGCGCCAACCACAGGCTCGTCGTTTTCGTCCAGAACGGTACCTTTAATGGCAACCTGTCCCTGACCCTGTTCCTGGGGCTCCGGATTGGCCAGCGCCTGCATCTGTGCGCTAAAAGGCATTCCGCAAGTCAACAGCAAGGTCACAAAAAGCTGTTTTCTCATAAGGTTATTTTTATTGATTGTTAATAAGTCCGAAACAAGCAACCGCCGATGCCCGTCCGCGCCCCGTGGGGTTAGTCCTTTCATCAGCTGCCGTCGCGTCAGACCGGTTAATTAGTTTTATTGTTCGTTAATGAGTTGTTTGTTTGGTGGTTAGTAGTTTTTTTCGCGGATTTGTCAGATTTGATTATACTCTTATTTTGATTGTTATAAAATGTGCTTTGGTATATTTCGCCACAAAAATAGTATTTTTTCTGAATATTACAATAACACAAAATATGTTTAAAAACATAAAATCCAAGCAATGTTGCAAGCTCCGTTTATCATTTCCGGGTACAGGTCACCCCTTTGCCTGACAATTTGCCAGCGAATTACGAAATGGGGGACGCCCCGGCAAAAAAATCCAAATAAATTTCACTACCTTTGCACAAAGTTATTTGTTACGATACAAAGCAGGTATCCGCAATCATCCCGGGCAGATATTTGCTATAACTTAAAGCACGATTTCAAAACCAACAGCTACCCAACACCCCATCACATACGCAATGAAACCAAAATTCCTGAAATCCGCGTTACTTATTATTATATGTATACTGACATCGGTGCCCGCCTTTGCCGGCGGCCACGAGAAGGTGCTGGGCATACAGACAGGCTACATCAGCCGCAACCGCAGCGCCGAGGCGGGCCTGTTCTTCCAGTACTCGTTCTCGCGGGTGGTGCGCGCCTCGCTCGATGTGTCGATGGCAATACGCAGCCACGACCGCGACGCACTGCTCGTCGACCTCAACGCGCAGTTTCCGCTGTTGCAGGCCGGACGCTGGGAGTTCTACCCCCTCGTCGGCATCAACTACTCGACCTGGGCGCTCCACGAGACAGTTTTCAACGATGACAGCGGCGTAAACGGCATCGACGTCTCCGACCGCCACGGCCGCTTCGGCATCAATGCCGGCATAGGCACCGGCCTGAGGGTGACACCGTCGCTCAAGCTCAAGGCCGAAGCCCTCTACACCGGTGTAAAGAGCAACAACGCCGCCCGCGTCATGGTGGGCATCGGATACAGTTTCTGAATGTTATGACCGAAAAGAAAAAAACAGTAATACTTGGCATAGAGTCGTCGTGCGACGACACCAGCGCCGCCGTCATCAGCGACGGCATCCTGCTCAGCAACGTCATCGCCAGCCAGAGCGTGCACGAGGAATACGGCGGGGTGGTGCCCGAGCTGGCCAGCCGCGCCCATCAGCAGAACATCGTGCCGGTGGTCGACGCCGCCCTGCGCCGCGCCGACATCGACCGCAAGGACCTCAGCGCCATCGCCTTCACCCGTGGTCCCGGCCTGCTGGGCTCGCTCCTGGTGGGGACAAGCTTCGCCAAGGGCCTGTCGCTGGGGCTGAGGATTCCCATTGTCGACGTCAACCACCTGCACGGCCACGTGCTCAGCCACTTCGTCCGCCGCAACTCCGACGACAAGGTACCCGAGTTCCCCTTCCTGTGCCTGCTCATCAGCGGCGGCAACTCGCAGCTGATAATGGTGCGCGGCTACAACGACATGGAGGTGCTGGGCCAGACCATCGACGACGCCGCCGGCGAGGCCTTTGACAAATGCGCCAAGGTGATGGGGCTCCCCTACCCCGGCGGCCCGCACATCGACCGCCTCGCCGCCGAGGGCGACCCCACGTGCTTCAAGCTGGCGCGCCCGCATATCGAGGGCCTCAACTACAGCTTCAGCGGACTTAAGACATCATTCCTATACACCCTGCGCGACGGGCTGAAGAACGACCCGGACTTCATCGAAAAGAACAAGGCCGACCTGGCTGCCTCGCTGCAGAAGACGATAATCGACATCCTGCTTGACAAACTCGCCAAAGCCGTCGACAGCACCGGCGTGCGCACCGTCGCCATCGGCGGAGGTGTCAGCGCCAACTCGAGCGTAAGGCAAGCCGTGGCCGACTTCTGTGCCGCACGCGGCATCACGGCCTTCATCCCCGAGCGTGCCTTCACCACCGACAACGCCGCCATGGTGGCCATTGCCGGATACTTCAAATTCCTCGACGGCAAATTCTGCGCCTACGACGAGGTGCCCTTTGCAAGGGTGACTGTATGATTGCATACCTATGAAAAAAGCAGCCGTAATAATCATTGGTAACGAAATTCTGCTGGGACGGGTCACCGACACCAACTCGGGCTTCATCGCCCGCACGCTCGACCCATACGGTATCAGCGTCGACACCATCGTCACCGTCGGCGACGACGGAGCGGCCATCGCCGACGCCGTGCGCCGTTTGACGGCCACCTACCCGCTGGTGCTCACCACCGGCGGCCTGGGCCCGACAAAGGACGACATCACCAAAAAGGTCCTGTGCGAAATTTATGGCGGCACTTTGCGCATGGACGACGCCGTGCTCGCCAACGTGGAGCGCGTCTTTGCCGCCAAAGGGCTGAGGATGAACGACCTGACGCGACAGCAGGCCCTCGTGCCGACGTCGTGCACCGTCATCCAGAACACCCTGGGCACGGCGCCGATAATGGAGTTCCACGGCACCGACGGCCATATCCTCGTCTCGCTGCCCGGCGTGCCGTTCGAGACGCAGGGAATGCTGGTCAACGGCGGCGTGGCCGAGCGCATCGCCCGCGAGCTGACGCCGGACGTGCACACGGCACACCGCACGCTGCTCACCTACGGCATCACCGAGAGCGGCCTGGCCGAACGCCTCGACAACTTCGAGAACGAGATGCCCGCAACGCTGCGCCTGGCCTATCTGCCCGACTCGCCAATAATCAAGCTGCGCCTCGACGCCGTTGGTGCCGACTCAGTGTCGGTCAACGCGCTGGTAGACGAGTGGTTCGACCGTCTGCGCAGCCAATTGGGCGACCTTGTCTTTGCCATCGGAGAAGTCTCCGTAGAGGAGCGCCTTGAACAGATTCTGCGCGAGCGAGGCCTCACCGTCGGCACCGCCGAGAGCTGCACGGGCGGCAACATCGCCCACCGGCTGACAAGCGTCGCCGGCAGCTCGGAGGTCTACAACGGCAGCATCGTGTCGTACACCAACGAGCTAAAACACAACATCCTGGGAGTATCTAACGAAAATCTCGAAGAATACGGTGCCGTGAGCGAGGCCGTCGTGCGTCAGATGGCTGAGGGAGCCGCACGCGTCCTCGGCACCGACTGCGCCATCGCCACCAGCGGCATCGCCGGACCCGGAGGCGGCACGCCGGCCAAACCGGTGGGCACGGTATGGATGGCCGTCACCACCCCCTCGGGCACCGTGGCCGAGTGTCACCGCATCCCCGGCAACCGCGCCCGCGTGATAGAGCGCGCCACCGTGACAGCTTTGCTCATGCTCCTCAAACAGCTGTGATAATTTAGAGCCCGTTCCCCTAATTTCTGTTAACGCAGGGTCGCATATTTGGGGCGTCTTTCGATTTGTTCATCAGTCGTGTAGCTCGCTACACTCCTTCTTCACAAATCCATCC
>SFLG01000119.1 GCA_004553485.1 Bacteroidales bacterium
CAGCGTCACCGCGTACTGCTTGACCTGATCCACGACCACGGTCTCGGTGGCGGTGGTCTGCCCGTTCAGCGTGGCATACAGCGACCATGTACCGTAGCCGGGGAGATCAAAAACGCATTTACCGCCGACGCTGGTGCCGGTCAGAGTGGTCTCGCCGTTCGTACAGGTGATAGCCGATCCGGTGGCAACAGAGACCTCCAGCTGTGGAGCCACGCCGCCGCCCTTGGGCTTTTCCCATGTATATACGCCGGTCTGATCGTTGGCTGCCGTGCAGTAGAAGGTCTGCATGGTGTCGGTGTTCAGATACGACTGACCGATAGCGCCCTGTGTGCTGGAGGTCGGGTCGGTCGTGCCGGTGAGCGGCTTGCTGCCGTCCAGTTCCTTGGAGAGCGTGTCGAGGTCATCGGAAACACCGTCAAGGAAGGTGGCGAGCGATTCGCCGTTGTAGGTCAGGTCGGCTGCGTCGCTGGCACCGGAGAGCGTCCATTGATAATTGCCGCTGCCGTCCTTGCCGCTGCAGACGTATTCCTTGCCCGTAGAGCTGTCGTAGTAGTGCTGCCCTGCGGCACCCGCGGTCGTGGCTGTTGGCGCTCCTGAGCCTGTTGCAAGTGGATAGCCATAGTCTTTTCCGGCGACTGCCGCAGAGATATTCCCGTTCCCATCGCCCAGCAGCAGGCCCTTGACCGTGATCTTGTCCTGCTTGGTCTCTACCGCCTTGGCGATGGCGGTGGACATATCGCTCTGTGTGACACAGGCGCTGGTATCGACCGTCACCGTCCAGGTGCCGGTGTTTGAGCAGGAGATCAGCGCATAGAAGGTATAGACGAAATCCGGCGATTCCGTCTTGCTGGGGATGGGAATGCCCTGCTCCAGCTGGAACAGGGCAATCATGGTGGAGCTGCCGCCCTCCACGCTGGCCCACACGCCGTACTGATTGAGCGTATAGGCCGTGTTCGGCGCGGCGATGCGGAGCTTCAGGCGAATACCGGAAGATACCTTTTCGCCTCCCAGCAGGCTTGCCGTCTGCTTCTGACTGACAAGGGCGGTCTGTGCCATCATTGCCGCCGCCGCGACGGTACCCTGACCTGCAGCTGCGCTGTCGAAGTTCAGGGCCTTTTCATTCACCCACTCATTGAGCAGGCTGTTGCCGGCGTTGGTGATGACGCCGTTCCATGTTGCCATAGTAGGACACCTCCGTTTTAGTATCGAATGGCGGTTGCGCTGTCGACCATCTCGCAGCCGATGCAGGCCGCGCCGAAATACTCTGTTGCCAGACCTCCGGCGTCGTAGTATTCCACCTCGTCAAGCACCGACCGCAGATTTTTATAAAAGGCAACGCGGTCGATCACGCGCTGGTGCCGGTCGGGGTCAACATCCTCATAGGTGGCGTCGATCAGCAGCTTGAAGTGGTACGGCTTTCCGCCGTATTCCCACCATTCGCTGACCTGCGTATCGGGATAGATGGCGGAGATGGCCAGCACGACCGCCGCCTTTGTGCCGAGCCTCCGGTGGACGTTCCACGAGTCCTTCAGCGTCCGGCGCTTTTCCTCCAGGGTGTAGTTGGCATCCCACCAGTCCACCTTGAAGTCATACGCCAGAATATCCAGCAGCTCGTTCGGGAGCTGGTCGATCTGCGAGTAGATATCCACGCGCCCAATCTCGTCTACGCGGTTGGCCAGCACCTCGGCGACGGCAGCAGCCAGCGCCGCCATATTGTCATCGTTGGCCAGGACTGCCGGCAGCGATGCCAGCAGATTCTCCTTCGTGATGCCGTGCGCATTATTCATCCTCGTAGCCCCCGTTCGTGGCGGTGATGGTGCCGACCGCCGCGACCTGCGGCGTCGTGTCGTCGGAGCCGTCTCGCAGCGTGGTAAAGACCGGGCTGGTCAGCGCCACGCGCTTGATGCCGGTCTGCATGAGCTTCCCGATCAGCACGGAGGGGTTGATGTCGCGCCCCAGCTTCCCGCATTGCCACGATACGAATTCGGTCACGGCCTCGTCCACCGCAGCCTTGATCTCCGTGGAGCTGAGGGCGCTGTCCTTCGGCACATAGTAGGTAAAGGTGATGTTATAGCTCACCTTCTGCGGGTCCTTGACGGAGACCTTATCAGTCAGCGGCCGCACCGTGTCATCGTTGCAGGCGGCGAGGACGGCGTTCTTGATCTCCGTTGTGGCGATGGTGCCGTCGTCCATGAGGACGTACAGATCCACCGCTCCGTCGCTGGGGCTGTTCGCCACCACGTCGGCAATCTCGGTACTGACCTGCTTGGCAAAGTAGATATACCCGCCTTTGGCTCCGGCGCAGCTGTAAGCGTCCTGACTGGCGCGCATCAGCTCGTAGAATTCATCGTCGGTGGCCTCGTCCGCACCGTCGTCGCTGGCGGTGAGGTTTTCGCAGCTCTCACAGTAGTCGAACAGGTCAACGAAGGTGTT
>SFLG01000120.1 GCA_004553485.1 Bacteroidales bacterium
CAGCGTCACCGCGTACTGCTTGACCTGATCCACGACCACGGTCTCGGTGGCGGTGGTCTGCCCGTTCAGCGTGGCATACAGCGACCATGTACCGTAGCCAGGGAGGTCAAAAACGCATTTACCGCCGACGCTGGTGCCGGTCAGAGTAGTCTCGCCGTTCGTACAGGTGATAGCCGATCCGGTGGCAACAGAGACCTCCAACTGTGGAGCCACGCCGCCGCCCTTGGGCTTTTCCCATGTATATACGCCGGTCTGATCGTTGGCTGCCGTGCAGTAGAAGGTCTGCATGGTGTCAGTGTTCAGATACGACTGGCCGACCGAGCCCTTCGTGCTGGAGGTCGGATCGGTCTTGCCGGTGAGTGGCTTGCTTCCGTCCAGCCCCTTAGAGAGCGTTTCGAGGTCGCCGGAAACGCCGTCAAGGAAGGTGTCGAGCGATTCGCCGTTATAGGTCAGATCGGCTGCGTCGCTGGCGCCGGACAGCTTCCACTGATACTTGCCGCTGCTGTCCTTGCCGTTGCAGACGTATTCCTTGCCCGTAGCGCTGTCATAGTAGTGCTGCCCTGCGGTACCCTCGGTCGTGTCTGTCGGCGCTCCTGAGCCTGTTGCAAGTGGATAACCGTAGTCCTTTCCGGCGACTGCCGCAGAGATATTCCCGTTCCCGTCGCCCAGCAGCAGACCCTTGACCATGATCTTGTCCTGCTTGGTCTTTACCGCTTCGGTGATGGCGTCGGACATATCGCCCTGCGTGACGCAGGCGCTGGTGTCGACCGTCACCGTCCATGTGCCGGTATTCGAGCAGGAGATCAGCGCGTAAAAGGTGTAGACGAAATCCGGCGATTCTGTCTTGCTGGGGATGGGAACGCCCTGCTCCAGCTGGAACAAGGCAATCATGGTAGAGCTGCCGCCCTCCACGCTGGCCCACACGCCGTACTGATTGAGCGTATAGGCCGTGTTTGGTGCGGCGATGCGGAGCTTCAGACGAATACCGGAAGATACCTTTTCGCCTCCCAGCAGGCTTGCCGTCTGCTTCTGACTGACAAGGGCGGTCTGCGCCATCATAGCAGCTGCCGCGACGGTACCCTGACCTGCAGCTGCGCTGTCGAAGTTCAGAGCTTTTTCATTCACCCACTCATTGAGCAGGCTGTTTCCGGCGTTGGTGATGACGCCGTTCCATGTTGCCATAGTAGGACACCTCCGTTTTAGTATCGAATGGCGGTCGCGCTGTCGACCAGCTCGCAGCCGATGCAGGCCGCGCCGAAATACTCTGTTGCCAGTCCTCCGGCGTCGTAGTATTCCACCTCGTCAAGCACCGACCGCAGATTTTTATAAAAGGCAACGCGGTCGATCACGCGCTGGTGCCGGTCGGGGTCAACGTCCTCATAGGTGGCGTCGATCAGCAGCTTGAAGTGGTACGGCTTTCCGCCGTATTCCCACCATTCGCTGACCTGCGTATCGGGGTAGATGGCGGAGATCGCCAGCACGACCGCCGCCTTGGTGCCGAGCCTGCGGTGAACATTCCATGAGTCTTTCAGCGTCCGGCGCTTTTCCTCCAGGGTGTAGTTGGCGTCCCACCAGTCAACCTTGAAGTCGTTCGCCAGAATGTCCAGCAGCTCGTTCGGGAGCCGGTCGATCTGTGAGTAGATCGACACGCGCTCGATCTCGCCTACGCGGGCAGCCAGCACCTCGGCAACGGCAGAGGCAAGTGCCGCCATATTGTCGTCATTGGCAAGGACTGCCGGCAAGGAGGCCAGCAGGTTTTCCTTCGTGATGCCGTGCGCCTTATTCATCCTCGTAGCCCCCATTCGTGGCCGTGATGGTCCCGACCGACGCAACCTGCGGCGTTGTGTCGTCGGAGCCGTCCCGCAGCGTGGTAAAGACCGGGCTGGTCAGTGCCACGCGCTTGATGCCGGTCTGCATGAGCTTTCCGATCAGCACGGAGGGGTTGATGTCGCGCCCCAGCTTCCCGCACTGCCACGCGACGAACTCAGCCACGGCCTTGTCGACCGCAGCCTTGATCTCTGTGGAGCTGAGGGTGCTGTCCTTCGGCACATAGTAGGTGAAGGTGATATTGTAGCTCACCTTCTGTGGGTCCTTGACAGAGACCTTGTCCGTCAGAGGCCGCACCGTGTCATCGTTGCAGGCGGCGAGGACAGCATTCTTGATCTCCGTGGTAGCGATGGTGCCGTCGTCCATGAGGACATAGAGATCCACAGCTCCGTCGCTGGGGCTGTTCGCCACCACGTCGGCGATCTTGGTGCTGACCTGCTTGGCAAAGTAGATATACCCGCCCTTGGCTCCGGCGCAGCTGTAAGCGTCCTGACTGGCGCGCATCAACTCGTAGAATTCATCGTCGGTGGCCTCGTCCGCACCGTCGTCGCTGGCGGTGAGGTTTTCGCAGCTCTCACAGTAGTCGAACAGGTCAACGAAGGTGTT
>SFLG01000045.1 GCA_004553485.1 Bacteroidales bacterium
TGACCGTCTGCACGACACAAAGGGCGTGAAGTACAAACGCAAGCAATTTTATGCGAGCCAAATTCTTGCTGCGCAAGCGCTTCGCGATGACATTACCGGCCCAAGATGCTCTTGCATAATCTGGACGATTTTATTAACTTTGTCGCAGTCCCTGGGAGTTGTCGTAACTTTCATGAAAAAAGCGGCTAAACTTTTCTTTAAAGTCACTAATTTTCAGGGATTTTTACAAGCGATAACTAGTCAAAAATCAATCGTATAACTGACAAAAATTAATTTTTGTCATCTACTAAAGACTTATTTATAATTTCAATCGTAATTATTAATATGCATAATTCTGAATTTAATAATTTCGTCCGACAGGCTCTGGCAATTATAATCCTGACTGTCAGTTCTATTAATGGATTTGCTTTAAGACCAATTTTTACAAAATTCGGGGAAGTATATCCATTTAAAGATTTTGAGACCCAAAAGTGGGGTCTGAAAATCAATGGCGAAATCTGTATGCAAGCCGGATTTGACTCTATAGCTCCGTTAAGCGATGACTTGTTCACTTATTACGACCATGAATTCCCCGATAAGGAAGGGATTTTATCAAAAAATGATATAATACTTCCTGTCGGCCGCTACGATAAAATACTTTTGCGAAGTAGCAAGATGGTTATTTTTGAACAGAATGGGGGAAAAGGCTTGGACTTGCTTAGACCCGTAATAGTTTATAAAGAATATGGTAGCGGCAAAACCATAAAGATAGAAACAGAAACTCATCCAATTAAACCGGGAGACTACGAGGATATTAAGTTGATTGGTAGTCCAGAGTACCCGTTTATGGTTGTGGCACAGAAAACTAAAGGTGATTTGCGACTAATATGCCTGGAAAACGGCTTTGACTACACTTCATTTTATCCGTTAAAAAATCTTGGTGGAAATATCAAAAAGGTTATTGAGGGCAAATTACCTTTAGACCAACTTAAAATAAAAAAAACCGTATACGATGTAAGCAAAGAACTAAGAAAAATCTCTGAAAAAAATAATATAACCTACGGAAGGAAACCGGAAGGTTTTTACATTATAGATTATGAGAGCAAAGACAAAAGCCAAGTGGTCGATACAATCAAAGTAGGGGATTTCATCGGCACTATAAATGAAATAGGTGGGATTAGTTTTCCATCAGACTATTACCAGATAGACAATTACGGCAAACTTCATCCAAACAACCCATACGTTATTGTAAAAAAATTTGATGAATGGGATGCCGAGAACTTGCCACGAAGTGTTAATACATTTGGCATGAATAGTGATCAGCGTTTTGACGTGTATAGAGAGGAAGCCAATCAAAAAGTTGCATATTACAAGACAATTTTACCTTTTTGGGAGAAATTAAAAAGTTATATCGAGACGATCGGATGGGACGAAGACCCTATTTACCATAGGGTTAAGTATGAAGTTGATTTTTCCAAAGAAAAATTGGAAGAAACCGAGCGCGAAGCAGGCAGCTATAATAGAACAGCCGCATTCACTCAGGCTATGACCAATTTTGCGAACTCGCTTTCACAAACCACCCGCTTGTTGCAGCCAGATGTAGATAGCAATTCTTATGATATTACATTATCAGAATCGAATGATTATACTCAGGAATTTAGCGATGCCTCAAGCTATCAGAATTTATATGACAAATGGGCACATAGAGCCGAGGCAAATTATAATTCGATAACAAGATACTCATCAAAAAATAAGAAAGGAGAAAAAATGGAGGGACATGCTAATCATTCAAGCAACCCTTCAACATACTTGAGACAAAAAAAAGCGTATCGTACCGCCCAATCAGAAATGAAAAAAATAAGAGCGAAAGCAATGAAGAAAGGCTTTGCCATTGCACAATCAGAATATGAGACTCTGCCCATATCCTATGATTAAGAGCCTGTTCAACAATAAAAGTTAAAAGCAGGGTCGCATAGCTTGAGGTGATTTTTGTCTTGTGACGATGGAGCGTAGCCGTAGCTACGCGACTGAGGAACAAGGCGAAAATCACTCAGAGATATGCGACCCCAGCGTTAACAAATATTCTTGCAATGCAAGCGCTAATGCGATAAGGAAAACGGGGGCTTAAGCACACAATTCAACTGCTCTTTCGCTCCTTATTAGCGTTTTGGGGTCTGCATGTTTTTTTTACTCAAGGCAGCGCCGGCGTCTCCCGGCGCTATCCTCCGCTCCACGGATAAACGGCATGCCAAAACCATTGTCCCGTTCGCTTGTTGTAATGTAAACGCATTGCACAATATGAACGTCACAAAAGAAAATGTCAGCCGGATCCTCAGCGCCTCTTTCCCGGGGAAAACTATGCGGAGCCGTTGGTATATGGACAACGTGTTCGACCCGGCCGACGTGATGCTTCTTGTGAAGGGCGGCAACGCCGTGAGCACGCTGACGATGACCCCGTGCCATTTTGAATACGCGGGGACGCTGCTTCCCTTGGCTTATTTCTGCAACATCGCCACTATGCCCCAGCTGCGCGGCAAGGGCTATATGGGCGAGCTGATGCGCACGGCCCTCAACGCCGCCCACAGTCGCGGCGACGCCTTCGCGGCCGTGGTGCCGACATACGACAGACAGTATTTTTTTTACGACAAATTCGGATTTTCCACCGTCGTATATGTCGATCGCAAGCGCTATACGTCGGTGCACCACTTTGCCATGGACGTCGAGTATGAGTCCGTGCCGCCGTCATACGAAATCCTCAATGCCCTGGAGGGTCGGTGCAGCTCGATAATCGTGCATACGCGGCGCCAGTACGAACAGATTTGCGAGAGCATACGCCTCGACCACGGCCTCATCGCCGCCGCTGTCGACCGCAGCGACGGCAGTGCCGCCGCCATCGCCTTTGCCGTCCCGTCGCGCGACGGTACAAAGGTGAATGTGCGCGAGATAATGGCCGTAAACCAACGTGCCGCCGACACGGTGCTGGCGCAGATTTCAGACGAGATGCCCGGTCTGCAGATGTCGGTAGACACCGTCCCCGGTATGCGCCGTGTGGCTCTGCGTGCCCGCGGGATGATGCGCCTGGTCAACGTGGGCAAGGTGCTGGCGGCGATGTCGCGGCGCTATCCCGAGACAGAGCAGGTAATACGCGTCCACGACTCGATAATTCCTGCCAACAACGGTGTTTATATCCTCCACGGCGGTAAATGCGAGCACGTCGACGCTACTCTGCGCCGCCTCACTCTCGATGTGGACGTGCGCGTGCTCACCGCCATCCTCTTCAGCAGCTCGAAGGTGAGCGAGGTCTTTGGACTGCACACGGGCCGTGCGATGATTTCGCTCATGCCACAGTGCCACTGACACGGGACGCCACGGCGCCGTCGCGACACAACCGAACACTTTGGGCACAATTATGTTCTATAAATATAGTCGCACTAACTTCTCTGTTAAGTACATGACAAAAATTTGAAAATATCGAATTTCGGCTTGTAGAGCGGTCTGAGGTGTACGTTTGTGATTTCTTCCAGGCCATACTTTACCAGCGATTTGGCTCTCTTGCCTTTTTTCCATATTCTGATAGCTTTAACATTCATATCCTTATGTTCGCCAACGAGATACGCCCATACCAATGCAATACGGACCATCGCCGCCAGACGCGCGATGCGGTCGATGTCGCGCAGGTGGGTGTCTTCAAGCATAAGGATATTGATGTTGAACTCACCGAATTTCCAGTTGGTGCGATCGAGGCTCAGAATCAGTCCTGTCTTGACTGGCAGAAGTGCAAATATCACTTTGGAGACAAGGACAAGGTTGAGAGCATATCCGGCAAGCAATCTCTGTACGCGCCTCAGATTGGAATCACGTTCAACGCTCGTAGGCATCGCAGACGCGCTCTTGTGCAGGCTGACCGTCTGCACGACACAAAGGGCGTGAAGTACAAACGCAAGCAGTTTTATACGAGCCAAATTCTTGCTGCGCAAGCGCTTCGCGATGACATTACCGGGCCAAGATGCTCTTGCATAATCGGGACGATTTTATTAACTTTGTCGCAGTCCCCGGGAGTTGTCGTAACTTTCATTGGAAAAGCGGCTAAACTTTTCTTTAAAGTTACTGATTTTTAGGGACTTTTGCAAAATATAAACAATTAAAATTCAGCAATATAACCGACAAAATCCGATTTTTGCCATCTACTAAAACTTCTCTGACAATATCTAACTTAACCCTCTATATTTCTTTATTATGAAAAAGATTTTCTCTTTGCTCGCTATGGCACTCTCGATGTCGTTTGCAATGACGTCGTGCGATGACAATGACCTGCCCGATGTTGACATAAACATCACCGTCAGTAACGCCGAAATAGTCGACCATCAGATGTACGTAGTACGCGGCGATATCCTCCGCATCGAGTCCATCACCGTCACCAACAACGAAC
This sequence comes from Bacteroidales bacterium, assembly GCA_004553485.1. Lineage (GTDB taxonomy): Bacteria > Bacteroidota > Bacteroidia > Bacteroidales > Muribaculaceae > CAG-873. Next base: position 4,409 of record SFLG01000045.1, read on the forward strand.
CGGACAAGCCTGCCGCCATAACCAGCGCGTCATACTATTGGGACGGCGTATTCCAGGGCGAGGCCTATCAGGCACCCTTCGCGTTCAACATTGCCACCTTCAAACCGGTTGACGGCAAATTAGGCACACCCCTCGGCGCTCACCGCCTGCAGATCTACGCTCCCGTAGTAGCCCTCGACAAAGACCTCGCCTTTGCCCTGATGACCTATACCGTCAACGTTGTCGAAAGCGTCGACGACATCCCCGCCGGCGGCACCAACGCCATGACCCACCACGTCGACATGCATGCCGGCGAGTTCAACCGCAACGGCGCCGGCTCGTAAGCCACAGTCCAGGTAGCCTTCCTGCCCCCGCCCCTACAAATCAAGCGCGCTGCCCCACCCGGCACCGCGCTTGATTTGTGTGCACCGATTTTATAAGACGTATATGTTTTAAAATTAATTTGTAACTTTGTGCTTGCACAGCCGTTCACTGCTGACTAAAACACCTCGAATATCTTTTAAGCTATATGCCAAAATGACTAATAAATGAGTAATCAGTTTCTAAAAATCAGTGGTGACTACACCGACTGGAAAGTTTACCGTAAATCGGTGATAATATGCGATGTGACTGAACTATTTATCAACAGGGCGCTTCCGCATGGCTCACGCACTATCGACCAAATGCGACAGGCGGCGCGCTCGTGTAAACAAAATATTGTGGAAGGGGCAAGCGATGCTACTGTTTCGGCCGAGATGTGTATAAAGTTGATTGGCGTGGCTCGTGGCTCAGTACGTGAACTACTTGAAGACTATGGGGATTATTTGCGGCAACACGATTTAGATATTTGGGCCGCTGATGATGAACGCACACGTGCAACACGTGCTTACTGTATTAAAAATGACGATCCACGCGATTTCGTGGTAAAATGCCGCGAGCGCAGCGATGAGACAGTCGCCAATATCATGCTCACGCAAATTCGCCAAATCGACGCGATGTTGGCTAAGCTGCTAAAGAAAATCGAGTCCGAGTTTATCGCCGAAGGAGGGATAAAGGAGGCCATGTCTAGAGCCAGACGTAATAGCCGTGGCTATTGAAGCATAATAAATCATATACGTCATATACATCTTATCCGTCTTATCCGTCTTATCCGTCTTATCCGTCTTATCCGTCTTATCCGTCTTATCCGTCTTATCCGTCTTATCCGTCTTATCCGTCTTATCCGTCTTATACGTCTTATTATAGGCGGATAATAGTAAAGTGAGTCGCTCCGGGGAGGGGCGACTCACTGCAAGCTGAGAAAAAGGATTAATGACGTCGGAAATCAGTCTGCGCACTTACGTGCCGTCGCTGTGTCCGTTGCCGGACTTCCAACGTGTGGGGTGTGGTGCGTGGCCAGGCGTGTGGTGCGTGGAACGCGCTTTTATTGATACGTATTGACACAGTGGTGTGTGGTGCGGGGGTGACGCGGGCGGTTATTTGCCTTTGTGCTCGCACTGGAGGGTGAGGCTGGGCTGGTCGCAGACCTCGGCGGGGCCGAAGTACTGGATGGGGCCAGGGTATACGTAGCAGGTGTTGAGGGCCCAGTCGGCGCGCTGCGAGGCGAACTTCTGGAAGGGTGCGCCTTCGAGGTCAACAAGAGCTTTCTGTATAACGGGCTTCATCTTGCCGTTGCGGCGCTCCATGTTCATCATCATGGTGATGGGGATACCGCCGGCAATCCACTGCACGGCAGGTTTGACGAGGTTGCGTACCGACGACATATAACCGGTTACGCCGGCGTTGATGAGCTGTGCGGCGTTGTATCCGAGAGCGTAGCAGTAGTCGGCGTCGAAGTTGGACGGGTCGGCGCAACGGCCTTCGTAACCGAAGAAGTGGTGCTGTGCGCTGTACTTGCCGTGGTATTTGCCCTCAGCGCGCATCTGCTCGAGGCGCTTGCCTACCATCTCGCTGAGCAGCTTCTCTGTCTCGATGAGCGAAACCTGGACGTTGCCGTGGGGGTCGCGGTCGAGGGTGAGCTGACGGGCCACGCCGTGGGGAAGCGAGTCGTAGACGGCGGCGTTGTCGGCCGAGAGGTGCTCGAGGATGTACTTGCGCTGCTCGGATGCCTCCATCTTGGCAAAGCCTTCGGTCTTGGCGAGCAGGTCGTTGAGCTCGGCGATGAGAGCCTTCATTGCGGGGATGAACTCGATAAGGCCTTCGGGGATGAGCACGATGCCGTAGTTGTTGCCTTCCTCGGCGCGGGCGGCGACGGTCTTGGCAAGGTCGTCGACAATCTGGGCGAGGGTCATGTTCTTTGCCTCGACTTCCTCGCTGATGATGCAGACATTGGGCTGGGTCTGCAGGGCGCACTCGAGGGCGATGTGGCTGGCCGAACGGCCCATGAGCTTGATGAAGTGCCAGTATTTCTTGGCCGAGTTGCAGTCGCGCTCGATGTTGCCGATAACCTCGCTGTAAACCTTGGTGGCGGTGTCGAAACCGAACGATGTCTCGATCATCTCGTTCTTGAGGTCGCCGTCGATGGTCTTGGGGCAGCCGATAACCTGTACGCCGGCGCCGATGCCGTTGTAGTATTCGGCCAGCACGGCGGCGTTGGTGTTGGAGTCGTCGCCGCCGATGATGACGAGGGCGGTGATGCCGAGTTCCTTGAGAATTTCAAGGCCGGCGTCGAACTGCTCCTTGGTCTCGAGTTTGGTGCGGCCCGAGCCGATGATGTCGAAACCGCCGGTGTTGCGGTATTCGTCGATGATTGAGGCTGTGAGCTCGATATAGCGGTGCTCGACGAGGCCGCCGGGGCCCATGATGAAACCGAACAGACGGCTGTCGCGGTTGATTTTCTTGATACCATCAAAGATACCCGAGATGACGTTGTGACCGCCGGGAGCCTGGCCACCGCTGAGGATGACGCCGACGTTGAGGGGCTTGCCGCGGAGGGTGCCGGGGACGTTCTCGAACTGGAGCTCGGGCAGTCCGTAGGTTGTGGGGAAGAGCTTCTTGATTTCTTCCTGGTCGGCAACCGACTGGGTGGGTTTGCCGGTAACGGCCTTCACTGCGCCTTTGAGGGCTATGGGAAGTTTGGGCTGATAAGCAGCGCGGGCTTTCTGCAAAGCGCTTTTTTTCATTTTATGTATTAACTTTTAGTTAGTAAGTAAAATTTTTCAGTATCAAAAGACTGCCCCTCGGCCGGTGTGGCGTCCCCGCAGCGGGGGAGGCGGTCAGAAATGGAGTTTTGGTTTATCGTTCAACTCAATCAGAGTCGCTGCAAAAGCCCGTTTTGTAAGGGAAGTTCGGCCAAAACGGATTTTGGGACAGCAGCCGGGGCTCTTTGACTGCAAAAATACAAAATATATCCCGTTTACGCCACTGACGTTGCCGCTGGCCTGCGCGCGCTAATGTTAAATAATTTAAAGAGGGCTGCCCGCCGTCACCGTTATCGCACGTTCGCGTACGATGTAGCGGCGGGTCATTGCCATTATGGTGTCGGCGTCGAGGCTGCCGATGGCGCGGAACTGTCGGTCGAAGTAGTCGTCGGGGCATCCGAGATACAGGTCCATGGCGTTGTACTGCAGGATGCTGAAGGGGCTGTCGAGGGTGGTGGCAAGCTGCGTAGCCGCATAGCGGCGCAGACGCGTCAGCTCGTCGGCGCCCATCGGCTCGGTAGCCAGCCGCTCTATCTCCTTGCGTATCTCGTCCAACGCCAAAGCCGCCGTACCCTGCCCGCACTGGGCCGAGATGCGGATGCGCGTGCCCTCGAAATTGCTCTCGAGCGAGGCGCTGATGCCGTAGGTAAGTCCTTTGGCCTCACGTATATTGGTCATAAGACGGCTGCCGAAATAGCCGCCGAGAGCCATGACGGTAAGGCGCAGGGCGCTATAGTCGGGATGATGGCGGTCGATGTCTACGGGGATAACGCTCACGATGGCCGTCTGCAGCGAGTCGTCGACGGCGATGTGCTCGCTCACCGACGGAGACGGGGTGTACTTCACCACTGGGGCCACGGGCTGCATCTCGCCCTGCTGTGCCGACAGCCGCCGGCCCAGGCCGATGACGCGCTCGAGGGACGGGCCGTCGAAGTTTCCGGCGGCGAAGATGTGGATGTGGCTGCCGCGTAGGCCCCCGGATATCACGTCGAGCACCATCTCGCGTGTCACGGCCAGCAGGTCGTCCTCGCCGACGGGGGCGGCGTAAGGATGGTCGGGGCCGCACGACAGCTCGTCGGCACGTTCGCCGGCCTTGTTGATTATGCGCGCGCGGTCGTAGCGCAGCTTCTGCACCTCCGAGGCCACGCGGGTCTGCAGCGACTGCTGTGGCACGTCAGCCTCGGTGAGAACCTCGTACAGCAGGTCGGTGATTTTATCAAGCGACTGGGGCAGGAAGTCGGCGACGATGCCGTTGTAGCCCTGTTTGCCGGACGGACCCAGACGTGAGCCCTCGAAGTCGAGGAAGTCGGCCAGCTCGTCAGCAGGGCGGTTTGCGGTGCTTTCCATCACCAGTCTGTCGGCCAGTGCCACGGCGGCACGGCGCACACTGTCGGCGCTGTTGGCGTTGTTGTGGCCATAAAGTATCTCCACCCTCATCTTGGGGGCGAGGGGATCGCGCAGCAGATGCAGGGTGACGCCCGGCGCCACGCTCACGGTCTCGAGAGCGGGCAGCGTCAGCGACGCAAAATCAGTGACGGCGGGGAGTGTTACAGAGCGCTCAGTCATAGGAAGGGGTGGAAGTTGTGGGAGTTACGGGAGTTGTGGGAGGTGTGGGAGGGCTGGAAGGTTGGATAATTGGGCGGCATTCCAAGATACCACTGATACCCTCATACCCCTCAAATTTTAAACTCCGCCAGAGCTTAAGATTTTAAATTATTAAGGTATTTCTCAGCCTCGGCGAGGTCGTCGGGGGTGTCGATGCCGATGGTGGGGCAGTCGGTGACGGCGATGCGGATGTTGTAGCCGTTCTGGAGCCATCGCAGCTGTTCGAGACTCTCGGCCAGTTCGAGCGACGACTGCGGCAGCCGCGCTATCTCGTCGAGCACCCCCGCACGGTATGCGTAGATGCCCACGTGGGTGTGGAACTCGGCGGTGTCGAGCCATTCGGTATATTTTACGCCGCGCACATACGGGATGATGGAGCGTGAGAAGTAGAGTGCGCGTCCGGCGTTGTCGAAGGTGACTTTGACAAGGTTGGCGTCGAAGAGGGCCTCGAAGCCGCGCGACTTGTCGAACTTGCGCGCGAGGGTGGCGATGTCGGTGTCGGCGTTGTCGAAGCAGGCGGCGAGGGTGCGTATTTGCGACGGGTCGATGAACGGCTCGTCGCCCTGGATGTTTATCACCACATCGGCCTGCGAACCCAGATTGGCGTAGGCCTCGCTGCAGCGGTCGGTGCCGCTGCGGTGGTTGGCGGAGGTCATCACGGCCACGCCGCCGAAGGCGCGCACGGCATCGGCGATGCGCTGGTCGTCGGTGGCGACGGCGTTGTTCTCCATCACCAGCGACACCTGCTCGTACACGCGCTGTATCATCGGCTTGCCGCCCAAAAGCGCCAGGGGCTTGCCCGGAAAACGCGTCGAGGCGTAGCGGGCGGGGATTATTCCTAAAAATTCTTTTCCAAGTTTCATAAGCTGTACAGATTTCATAAGCTGTAGTTTTTATCAGGCCGCGGCCCGGCCGCACCGGCGTCTGCCGAAGTAGGTGGGCAGCAGCAGCGAGCCGGCGATGAGGTAGACGTAGTAGCTGACGATGCGCCAGGCGATGGCGATGGTCAGCGCCAGACCGCCCGCGCCCATTAGGTCGCCGTAGTATTCGGTGAAGAGCCATTCGCTGACGCCGCTGCCGCCGGGTGTGGGCGATATCATCAGAATCACCCATACCACAAACTGCCGGCAGAATACCAACAGGCCCGAGGACTCGGGAGCAAAGCCCCAGAACAGGGCGTTGACGATGAGGTAGCGCGAGAACCACGACACGACGGTGGCGCCGAAGACGTTGAGCCACCAGCGGCGGCTGAAGTTGCGCAGCTCGGCCGACGCCTTCTCCATATTGTGGGTCGTCTCGAAGGCTCCGCGGCGCCAACGGCGCAGCCAGCGCAGGCAAAAGAGCCGCCTTATTAGGCGCGACACCATCTGCGGCTTGTGTATTATTCCTAAATAAAGTATTGTCGTCCACACCACTATGCCGGCGTAGACGAGCCAGAAGAGCACTTGTACCGTGTCCATGAACACGGCGTCGTGGCCATTACTGCCAAAGAGCTCGCCAAAGGGCACGACAAGCAGAATTATCGGGCAGAACACCACAAAGAACAGCTCGTCGAGGAACAGTGTCGTCAGCGTCAGCGTTGAAGCGCGCCCCAGCGATACGCCTTCGCGGTTGAGGTAGAAGATGGCGAAAGCGCTGCCGCCGACGGCCGAGGGGGTGATGGCCGAAGTGAAGGCGCACATCAGGTCGACGCGCAGCGACCGCTTCCAGCTCAGCTGCGGCCACGCTATGGTGTGGAAACGCCACGTCAGGCCAAAGTCACGTCCGCACATAAAGAGCACCGCCAACAGGCAGCCCACGAGGGCGCGCGGGGTAAAGCTGAAGTCGTCGAAGCCCGCCGTCCCGATTTCGTTTCGGAACAGCAACACTGTCACCGCCACGCCAATGGCTACCGGCACAACGGCCTTCAGCAATGTATTCAGCAGCGGCTTCATTCCATTGGTAAGATAACTTTATGATTTAAGTTTCGCAAGCTCAACTTAAGGTTTATAAGCTTATAGGTTTATGGGTTTATAAGCTTATGAGCCTGCGGAAGCAATATGGTTAAATCTTTTGTTGTGATAATGATTGCAAGAGGATGTTCAGTCGGGTTTTGCGGCGTTGAGCTCTTCGATGAGCCGGCGCACTGCCGCCACGGGGTCGTCGGCCTCGAGGAGTTTGCGCGAGGTGGCTACTCCGGAGGCTCCCACGGCCTGTATGACGGGCAAGTCGGTGGCGTCGAAGTCGCCGGTGAGCACCAACGGCAGCCGGCAGCCCGCCTCGCGGCTGTCGCCGACGAGCTTCATGGCGTCTTCGAGCGACAGCGACGGGTCGATGACGCCGTAGTCGATGTCTGACCGCTCGAGCATCATCGCGGAGGCCGGTGTCGATACTGTCTCGCCGATGATGGCCTCGGCTCCGAGCTTGCCGCGCAGGCCCACGGCGCTGCCGCAGCTCTTGTCGGTGATGACAAAGCCGTGGGCGCCAAGCTTCTGCGCCAAATCGGGGTTATTCTCGACGGTGAGGATTATGCCGGCCTCGCGGCAGATGGCGGCAACAGCCTCGGCCTCGGTGTCCGTAATCTTTGCATCGCCCCGGCAGGTGTCGGCAAGGATTGCCCACGAGCATCCGCCCTCGATGGCGATGCGGGCCTGCTCGGTGAGCGGGCGCGGTAAACTGATATCTAATACAAACTGCAGCATTGCAAGTCGTTATGTGTTTTACGCGTGTCCGGGTACGGGCCCCGGGCATACAGTTGTGCTGTTTGAAATGCCGCCAAATTGCACGGCACTACAAATTTACTACTTTTGTTTCAATCATTCAACAGCGCCGTTTTACTTTTTGTTTAGCTGTTTGCCAAGTCGTTGTCGGCGACGGGCTTGCGAGCCGTCACGCCGATGCCGAAAAGTGCGTAGTCGTACCATACGGGGTCGTCGGGACGCATCTGCCGCAGTCGCTCGGTAAGCTCGAGAACAGCCTTGCGGTCGTTGCTGCGGCGGGTAAGCAAACCCAGCTGCCGGCTGACGTTGGCAACGTGTACGTCGAGGGGGATGTACAGCTGGCTGGGCTTTATCACGTCCCACACGCCCAGGTCGACGATGCCGTCGTTGCGGACAAGCCACCGCAGGGCCATGTTCACGCGCTTGAGGGCTGTAGTGTCGGTGTTGCCGGGCAGGCAGCGGCTGTTGCTCTTGCCGTCGTTGGCAAGGGCGAGCTCTTCGTTCATCGCCGCCACAAGATGCCACGACGGCAGCTCGGAGCGGTCGGCGCCGATGCTGCGCGCAAAGTCCTGCAGTGTCCCGTGCCTGGCATAGATGCGACGCAGACCGCGCAAATAATGGCGTAGGTCGGCCGCAAAAAAGGTGCGGTGGATGTTCATGTCGGGCAAATCCTCATAGCCCTCGTCTACCATATACCGGTAAGGCTGATTGTCCATCAGCGCCAGCATACGGTCGCAGTCGCGGCAGATCATCCGGCGGTTTCCCCACGCCAGCGTCGCCGACAGCAAAGCGGCAATCTCGATGTCGCGCACATCGCTGAACCGCCGCGGAAACTGCACCGGGTCGTCAGCAATAAATTCGGGGCTGTTGATACGCCCGGCCTCCGCATCGAGCAAAAGTTTCAACTGGCCTTCCTCGTCATTCATAATCAAAAGAAATTGACATTATCAAATTATAAAAGCATACTATCAAAAAAAGCACGCTGCGGTGGGCAACGTGCTTTGGTGATGGGGGTGAACAGTGGGGGTCGAACCCACGACCTTCGGAACCACAATCCGACGCTCTAACCAACTGAGCTATGCTCACCATCTGTTTGCGTCTGCAAAGGTAGCAAAAATTTTTATTCCGCCCAAAAAAATCGCATCCTTTTCCTCAAAAAAAATCAAGATATAAAATTTTCGCTTTGAGTGGTTGGGTGTCAGGCGGGGGAGAAGAGGATGCGGAAGGCTTCGTCGACTTTGCCGGCGGGGTGGATGCGTATCGAGTGGCGCGACGGGTCGATGCCTTTGAGGTTGTAAGCTGACACGAGGATGTCGGTCATGCCAAGTTTCTGCGCCTCGACGATGCGCTGCTCGAGGCGGGTGACGGGGCGTATCTCGCCGCTGAGGCCGACCTCGCCGGGATGGCGCTGATGACGGCCAGGTCGATGGCCGGGTCGTTGACGCGCAGTCCGCCGGCGATGTTGAGGAAGACGTCTTTGGCCGCCAGCTTGAAGCCCACACGCTTTTCGAGCACCGCCAGCAGCATGTTCATGCGTTTGGCATCGAAGCCCGTCACCGATCTCTGCGGCGTGCCGTAGGCGGCGGTGCTGACCAGGGCCTGCACCTCGATGAGGAAGGGGCGTATGCCCTCCAGGGTGACACCGATGGCGATGCCCGATAGGTCTTCGCCGGTCTGCGTGACAAGCAGCTCGTTGGGATTGGTGACCTCGCGCAGGCCCTTTGTCACCATCTCGTAGATGCCCAGCTCGCTGGTCGAGCCGAATCGGTTTTTGATGGGGCGCAGGATGCGGTACATATATTTCGAGTCGCCCTCGAACTGCAGCACAGCGTCGACGATGTGCTCGAGCACCTTCGGGCCCGCCAGCGTGCCGTCCTTGGTGATGTGGCCAATGAGGATGACCGGCGTGGACGTCTGTTTGGCATACTGCAGCAGACGTGCGGCGCACTCGCGCACCTGGCTCACCGATCCGGCCGCCGACTCGAGGGCGTCGCTGGCGATTGTCTGCACCGAGTCGACGATGAGCAGGGTGGGCTGCACCCGTTCGATGTGCTCGAAGATGCGCTCGAGCGACGTCTCGCACACGATGAAGGCGTTGTCGCTGCCGCGTCCGATGCGGTCGGCGCGCATCTTCAGCTGAGTGGCGCTCTCCTCGCCGCTGACATAGAGGATGGTCTGACTCTTTATTGCCAGCACATTCTGCAACACCAGCGTCGACTTGCCGATGCCCGGCTCGCCGCCGATGAGAACGAGCGAGCCGTTCACCAGTCCGCCGCCCAGCACGCGGTTCAGCTCGCCCGAGGGCATCTTTATGCGCGTCTCCTCGCCGGCGGCGATGTCGCTGATAGCTACGGGGACAGATTTTACACCCTGTACCGGCGAGGGCGTGCGTGACGTCGTCGGCACGCGCTCCTCCACCATCGTGTTCCAGGCGCCACATTCGGGACACTTGCCCGTCCATTTCGGCGACTCGGCGCCACATTCGTTGCAGAACCAGGATGATTTGTATTTCGCTTTAGCCATCAGTGAAAAGTATCTTGTATATTAAAATTTATTTAACGCCAACTCCAGGGTTAATAATAGTTTGACGACAAAATCAAAAGTGCTGCTTTAACGTGCGCGACGCCTGAATTCGGCAAGGATTATCGCCGTGGCGACGCTGACGTTGAGGCTCTCGGCGGTGTCAGCCCCGGTGGGGAAGGGCGGGATATAGAGCCGATGGCTCACCGACGCCGCAGCGGCCTCGCCTATCCCGCGACCCTCGTTGCCCATCACGATTATGCCGTTCTCGCTGAGGTCGGTGTCGTACATGTCCGTGCCGTCGAGAAATGTTCCGTACACCGGCACGTCCTCGGCGCGGGCCTGTGTCAGAGCCGCCGGCAGGTCGGTGTAAGTCACGCGGACGCGCGAAATCGAGCCCATCGTCGCCTGAACGACCTTGGGGTTCCAGACGTCCACCGTGTCGGTTGATGCGAGGATGTTGTGCACACCCATCCAATCGCACACGCGAATTATCGTACCGAGATTTCCCGGGTCCTGAACGCGGTCGAGGGCAACCACCAGCTCCTTGGCGGGGTCGGGGAGGGCGCTGGCCGTAGGAATGCGGTATACGGCGATTACTTGCGGCGGGGTGGTCAGCGTCGACATACGCTCGAGGTCGGCGCGCGACGCCTCGTACAAAATGTCGTCGGACAGCCCCTGCCGCCCGTGCTCGGCAAACCACTGCGGCGTAGCCAAAAGCATGGCCGTGCTGAAGGTTCCGATGGTGTCGAGAACGCACTTCGTGCCCTCGGCAACGAAGAGTCCCTCTGCCCGCCGATGTTTCGCTTCGGCCAACGAGCGCACAGTCTTGCGTATGTTGTTGCTTACTTGTTGCACTTTGTTTTACAAATAATTGCCAAATAAATTTAAAGCAGAAGTTTTTAAAGCGATGCTTTAAATTTTATATCCTAAAATTTTCGCCCTGCCTCCTTGCACAGCTCCTTGTCCTCGTCGATGGTACTGCCGACGGTGGTGAGTAGGTCGCCGACGATGCCGCCGTTGACGCCGATGCGCATAGCCTCGATCTGGCCGGCGCGCGACATTTTCTGGCGTCCTCCGGCAAAGCGGATTTCGACGCGCGGGTGGGCAAGGCGCAGGATGGCGATGGCGTCCAGAATCTCGTCATCGCTGAGCGGTTTGGTGTCTTGCAGCGGGGTGCCGGGGATGGGGCACAGCACGTTGACGGGGATGCTGTCGGGGCGGGCGCGGCGCAGGGTGACCGCGAACTCGCAACGCTGACGACGCGACTCACCCATGCCTATTATTCCGCCCGAGCAGACCTGCAGCCCGAGCTCGTGGGCGATGGCGATGGTTGCCAGTTTGTCCTCGATGGTATGGGTTGTGCACAGCGTGCCAAAGTGCGACGGCGCCGTTTCGAGGTTGCAGTGATAGCGGCTTATCCCCGCGTCCTTCAGCTTCTGCAGTTCCTCGCGTCCGAGCAGTCCCATCGAGGCGCAGGTGCCTATTCCCGTCTCGTCCTTGGCGCGACGCAGTAGGCGGCACATCTCGTCGAGGGCTTCGCCGCTGACCTTGCGGCCGCTGGCCACGAGCGAGAACATGCGTATGCCCTTTGCGGCGTTGTATCGCGCAACGTGCATACACTCATCTTCGTCGACGATGCTGTAGTTGTGGCATCCCGTCTGGTAATGCCCTGACTGCGCGCACCATTTGCAGTTTTCGGAGCATTTGCCCGACCTTGCGTTGACGATGGAGCATGATATGAACTCGGGCTGCACAAAGGCGGCGGAGACAGCTGCGGCGGCCTCGCGCACCTCGGCGGGATCGGCGTCGGCCAGTGACATTATCTCGTCGTCTGTGGCCTGGCCACCCGCTAAAATCTTTTCTTTAATTTCTGAAAGCATAGAGAATGAGTATTGGCGACTACGTCGCGGTATTGGCAGGCTTCGCCTGCAGTATTGGCGCCTGTAGCGCGGTATGGGCCGTCCGGGCGGCGGTTTTAGCGCGAGGCGCGTATGTAGAGGAAGATGGCGATGAGGAGGAAGATGATGTTGGGGATCCACATGGCCACCATGGGAGAGGTCTGGCCCGACTGGGCAAAGGTCTGGGTGACAGTCATAAACAGAATGTAGCTGAACGACAGCACGAGGCCGATGCCGATGTTGAGGCCCATTCCGCCCCTGACCTTGCGCGACGACAGCGCCATGCCTATGACGGTGAGGATGTATGCCGCGGCCACCATGGCAAAGCGCCGGTGGTACTCGATCTCGAACGACTGGATATTGCCCACGCCGCGGCTTTTCTGTCGCTCGATGTACTGCGTCAGCTCGGGCGTTGTCAGCATCTCGTGGTCGGTCTCCGAGATGAGGAAGTCGCGGGGCTCGAAGGGGATGACGGTATCGAGGACGGCCCCCGAGCGTATTATCTCGCGGTTGTCCTTGAAGTCGCGTATGACATAGTCGCGCACCTGCCACGAGTATAGCGTGTCCCATTTTATCGTCTGGGCGGTGAGGCGCGAAATAAGTCTTTTGTCTTTGTCGAACGACTCGAGCGAGAAGCGCGTGCCCGATTTGGTGATGTTGTCGTAGCGGGCCATATAGGCTATCTCGTCGGGCGCCACCATGAGCATGATGTTGGTGCCGTAGTCGATGCGCTTGTTCTTGACGTACTTGTTGGCGTAGGCTATGCGTTGGACGTTGGCCGGGGGGATGATGTACGCCGCCAGCACAAAGGTCATTGCCGCTATCACTGTTGCTCCCACCATGTAGGGTCTGAGCAGACGGTGGAAGCTCATACCCGTTGACAGCATGGCTATTATCTCGCTGTTTCCGGCCAGCTTTGTGGTGAAAAAGATGACGGCGATGAATGTGAACAGCGGAGCGAACTGGTTGGCGAAGTAGGGTATGAAGTTGAGGAAGTAGTCGTTGATGGTTGCGCTGAGGGGAGCCTTGAGGAAGGCGTCGATTTTCTCGTTGATGTCAAAGACAACGATGATTGTCAGCAGCAGGAGCAGGGCAAAGAAGAACGTGCCCAGGAACTGCCGCAGGATGTATCGGTCGAGGATGGACAGGGGCACGAAGTTCCACACCCTGCGCATATCGGGCTTGCGCAGCCGTAAGCGCCGCGGCCGCGGGAAGCGCCGCCGCCGGTTTTGCGCAGCCGTCCCGTCGCTTGCCGAGGTCCCGTCAGTCGCGGGCGTCCTCTCCTCCTCTTCCGGTACGGACGTGCTCTGTGGGGAGGCCGTCTCTTGCCGTGCGTTTATGTCGTCTTGCGGGTCTGTCACGATGGGGTGGGGTATTACAGGCGACGGCCGACGCGTGACACCATATCGGTCTTCCACGTCTTGAAGTCGCCCTCGATGATGTGGCGGCGGGCTTCGCCCACGAGCCACAGATAGAAGCTGAGGTTATGTATCGAGGCAATCTGCATTGCCAGTATTTCGTCGCTGATAAAGAGGTGACGCAGATAGGCGCGGCTGTACTGGCGGTCGACAAACGACGGGCCGTCCTCCCAGATGGGGCGGAAGTCGTCGGCCCATTTCTTGTTGCGCATGTTCATCGTCCCTTCGGGGGTGAAGAGCATGCCTCGGCGTCCGTTGCGTGTGGGCATCACGCAGTCCATCATGTCCACGCCGCGGTCGATGGCCTCGAGGATGTTCACCGGCGTGCCCACGCCCATGAGGTAGCGCGGCTTGTTGTCGGGGAGGATTTCGTTCACCACGTCAATCATATCGTACATCACCTCGGCGGGCTCACCCACCGCCAGGCCGCCGATGGCGTTGCCGTCGGCACCGAGCTCGGCCACGCGCGAGGCGCTCTCGCGGCGCAGGTCCTCGAAGGTACAGCCCTGGACGATGGGGAACCATGCTTGGCTGTGGCCGTAGAGGGGCTGGGTCTCGTTGAAGTGTTTCCATCCGCGCTGCATCCACCTGAGGGTGAGGTCGAGGCTCTTGCGGGCGTAGGAGCGGTCTGACAGGCCGGGAGGGCACTCGTCGAGAGCCATCATTATGTCCGAGCCGATAGTGCGCTGTATGTCAACCACTTTTTCGGGGGTGAAGAGGTGGTGCGAGCCGTCGATGTGGCTGCGGAAGTGGGCACCCTCCTCGGTGAGCTTGCGGTTGTCGCTGAGGCTGAAAACCTGGAAGCCGCCGCTGTCGGTGAGGATGGGGCCGTCCCAGCCGTTGAACTTGTGCAGTCCGCCCGCCCGGGAGATTATGTCCATCCCGGGACGCAGATACAGGTGGTAGGTGTTGCCCAGGATTATCTGGGCGTGCACGGCGTCGTGCAGCTCGTGCGTGTGCACGGCCTTTACCGAGCCGACGGTGCCCACGGGCATAAAGATGGGGGTGAGGATCTTGCCGTGCGCCGTCGTTATCTCGCCGGCGCGGGCTTTGCTGCCGGGGGCTGTATGCTGAAGTTTGAAATCCAAGAGACTCTTGTTTTTATCAGGTAGACAAAGTTGCGCGTTCGGGGTTCAGGAGAACAGTTTGGCGGGATATTCGCCGCTGTCGTGCAGAGCCTTGAGCGAGGCCACCACGTTGTCGCGGTCGGTGGCGTATGTCACGCCGAACCACTTTGCGTCGGTGCGCAGAACGTCCACAACGGCCTGACGGCGTGCGATGAGCATATCCACAACCGAGGGGATATAGAACTCGCGCTTGGGCTCGTTGCCGTATTTGCTGAGGAAGGTCTCGAACTCGCCGCGGATGTAGCCGAAGATTTCGGGGCCGAATCCCCACAGGTTCATCGAGATGGGCGTCGAGGCGTCGAGGGTATGAGTGGTCCCCGTTGTCTCGTCTGTATAAATAATGTGGTCGCACTCGGCGTACGAAATGTCGTGACGCTCGACGATGCTGCGCAGGTGGTTGGCCTTGTCGACGGTGCATACGCCGCGGGCCACCGACCCGTTGCGCGACATGGTGTTGCCGACGTTGTAGGCCACCATGCAGTAGTGGTCGGGTTGGCGCGACTCGTCGGCGAGGTATTTGCCGATAGCCTCGAAGGCTGAGCGGCCGTAGAAGTCGTCGGCGTTGATGACGGCGAAGGGCTCGTGGATGGCCTCGGCGCCCATCAGGACAGCCTGGCCTGTTCCCCAGGGCTTTGTGCGGCCCTCGGGCGCGGTGAAGCCCTCGGGCAGGGCGTCAAGGCTCTGGAAAACCACCTCGACGGGGACAAAGTTCTTGTATCGCGAGAGCACGCGCTCTTCAAATTCTTTTTCAAAGTCGTGTCGAATTACAAACACCACCTTGCCGAAGCCGGCGCGTACGGCGTCGAACACCGAATAATCCATAATGGTTTCGCCGTTAGGGCCCAGGGGGTCAAGCTGTTTGAGGCCGCCGTATCTGCTGCCCATGCCGGCAGCGAGAACAAACAAAGTCGGTTTCATATATCAGTCGTTTTGTTGAATAATTTTCTAAGCAATATTGCGAAAGGCGATAAATAGCTGTTGGTGTATGTCTTGTGGCGCCGGCAATTCGTGTCGGGCCGTTGCGGTCTGACCGTGCAGAGCAAACCGTGTCGACTACCTCACAGCACACCTTCCCGCAAAGTTACTACAATTTTTTGACACTGCCACCCTCCACCCCGCCAAAAAGCGCCACCCACCGGCAATAGGGCATTTCAGTAATCGTCCATTTCATTCAGTTTATGTGAGATCTGCTCTTGCGGGAGGGTGTTAGAGGGCGGTGTGGGGGTAATGGGAGCATTGGGGTAATAGGAGTTTTGGAGGTAATAGGAGTTGTCGGGGTAATGGGAGTTGTGTGGGGAGGTAATAGGGGTTCAGGGGGAGTAGGTGGTGTGATGGGAAATTGAAGATTAAAAAACGTTTTGAAAAAAAATGGGGGGTGGAGGGTAAAGAAAGTGGTTTGGATGGCGGAGATTTCAAATATATTTTGTAATTTTGCGCAAATATTTTTTTTCAGATGAAAGACGAAGTGACTTACAGGGGCCTCACGTTTGTGCCCTACATCACCCGAGAAGAAATTGACGCCCGTATAAAAGAGATGGGCGCTCAGATTACGGCCGATGCTGCCGGTAAAATGCCCTTGTTCCTCTGTGTGTTGAACGGGGCATTTCCTTTTGCCAGCGAGCTGTTTATGAACTTTGAAGGCAATGCCGAGATTGCTTTTGTACGCCTGCAGAGCTACGAGGGCACCTCGACTACCGGCAATGTCAAGGAACTGCTCGGTCTCAACACCGACATCGATGGCCGCCACGTGATAATTGTCGAGGATATCGTTGACACGGGCAACACCATCCACCGCCTCATCAGTGACCTCAAGACAAAGAACCCCGCCTCGATCAAGGTGGCCACTCTGCTCTTCAAGCCCGAGGCTCTGCAGCTCCCCGTCAAGCCCGACTACGTAGGCTTTGAGATTCCCCAGAAGTTCATCATCGGTTTCGGACTCGATCTGGACGGCCTGGCACGCAATCTCAACGACATCTACGTGATCAAGGGCACCGACTGATTCTGACCTGACCCGGTTAAGCCAGACGGCTGCGGCCGTTGTTTTTAAAGAAAAGATCCCCCAAGCACACCTGCGGGCGGCGGTACCCACCGCCTGTCCGGAGTGTGTCTGTCCCGGAGGCTGGACGGCTGAGAAGGTACAGCCCTTATTGCGTCCTGCCGTAACATAACTGATATAAAATGCTTAACGTAGTAATTTTCGGCGCTCCCGGAAGCGGAAAGGGCACGCAGAGCGCCATGATGATTCACCGCTACGGACTTCACCACATCAGTACTGGCGAGGTCCTGCGCGACCACATTGCCCGCGGTACGAAACTCGGAAAGGTGGCCGACCACTATATTTCGCGTGGTCAGCTCATCCCCGACGAGCTTATGATAGACGTGCTGGCTGATTTGCTCGACAACAACCCCAAGGCCACAGCCAAGGGCGTGATTTTTGATGGTTTCCCCCGCACCATCCACCAGGCCCGCGTCCTCTCGGACATGCTGGCCGAGAGAGGTACCAAGGTGCATGCCGTAATAGGCCTCGAGGTTCCCGAAGACCGACTGGTCTACCGTATGATGAGCCGCGGCAAGGAGACAGGCCGCGCCGACGACAACCTTGACACCATCAAAAAGCGCCTCGAGGTATACCACCGACAGACTTCGCCGCTGAAGGAGTATTACATCAACGAGGGCAAATACCACAAAGTAGACGGAGACGGCAAAGTTGACCGCATCTTCAACGACATCGTCAACCACCTCGAAAAGGTGAGAGCCGAAGAGGAAAAGATGATGCAGCAGGAGCACCAACTCAAGCAGGAGGATCGACGCCAGCAGCAGGGCTGACCCGGAGCCGTCCGCAATACACCGCACCAGCCGGCCTCCGCGTCGGCACTGATAACACCTTATATTTAGACTCATGAATTGCAGTACACCCGTAAGCACGATATTCGCGAACTCGTTCCGCGACAATTTTGATTTGCCATGCCTTACGGACTATGTCACCAAGGAGACGCTGACTTACGGCGACTTTGCACGGCGCATAGCCCGTATACACATGCTGTTCGCGCAGTGTGGCATACAGCCCGGCGACAAGGTCGCCCTGCTGGGCAAGAACAACATCAACTGGATTACGGCCTTCATCGGCACCATCACATACGGCGCCGTGGTGGTGCCTATCCTCAACGAGTTCAACCCCATCGACGCCCAGCACATCGTCAACCACAGCGACAGCGTGCTGCTGTTTGTGGCCGAGTCGACATGGGACCACCTCGAGTTCGACGATATGCCGGAGGTGCGCGCTGTGCTCTCGCTGGACTCGCGCAAGGCCCTGGCCGAGAGGGAGGGCTACACGGTGGACAAGTGGATGCGCACGCTGTCGCGCCGTTTCCGCCAGGAGTATCCCGACGGATTCAAGGCCGAGGACATCAAGTATCCGGAGTACGAAGACCCCGACCGCACGGTCATCATCAACTACACATCGGGCACCACGGGCTTCTCGAAGGGCGTGATGCTGCCCGACCGGTCGCTGCGCGGCAATATCGAGTTCGGCATACAGTCGAAGCTGCACTATAAGGGCTCGCGCGCGCTGTCCTTCCTGCCTCTGGCCCATGCCTACGGATGTGCCTTCGACATGCTCGTCCCGCTTGCCGTGGGCACACACATCACCCTGCTGGGCAAGTCGCCCACGCCGCGCCTGCTGATGAATGCCATGGCCGATGTCAAGCCGTCGCTGATAGTCTGCGTGCCCCTCATCCTCGAAAAAATCTACCGCAAGATGATACAGCCCGTGCTGGCCACGCGCCGCATGCGCTGGGTGCTGGCCATCCCGTTTATGGACCGTGCCGTGTTCCCCAAAATCCGCAAGAAGCTCATCGATGCCTTTGGCGGCGAGTTCTCGCAGGTGATAGTGGGAGGCGCGCCTCTTAACCGCGAGGTGGAGGAGTTTCTGCATCGCATAAACTTCCCCCTGACCGTCGGCTACGGCATGACCGAGTGCGGCCCCCTCATCAGCTACATCTACTGGAAGGACTTCCTGGTGGGCTCGTCGGGCCGTACGCTCAAGGGTCTGATGGAGGCACGCATACTTAGCCCGAAGGAGGGCGAGCCCGGCGAGATCCTCGTCAAGGGCATGAACGTGATGACGGGCTATTACAAGAACCCCGACGCCACGGAGGCCGTGCTCGAGGAGAGCGGCTGGCTCCATACCGGCGACATGGGCACCCTCGGCGGCCCCGACGGCCAGACAATCTTTATCCGCGGCCGCTACAAGACGATGATCCTGACCTCTACCGGCCAGAATGTCTACCCCGAGGAGATTGAGTCGAAGCTCAACAATATGCCGTATGTCGCCGAGAGCATCGTCGTGGAGCGCAACGGCAAGCTGGTGGCGCTGGTCTATCCGGACTCGGAAGCCACCGACGCCGACAAGGTCAGCGACAACGACATGGACTGTATCATGGAGCAGACGCGCAAGGAGCTGAACGAGCTGCTGGCCCCCTACGAGCGTATTGCCAAGATCGAGCTTGTCCCCGACGAGTTTGAAAAGACCCCTAAGCGCTCGATCAAACGCTACCTGTACAAATAATCGGCACACCGGCCGGTTGCCGGCATTGTATAAAACCCCGGAGGATGAACGGCGCCATGTGGCAGCCGCGCATCCTCCGGGGTTTTGTGCCGCCCCCTTGGCAAAGGCACCAAGGGGGCGGGAATTGGGGTAGGGGAGTCGGATCTTACTTCTTGAAGAAGTTTTTGGAGCGTTTTTTACGCATTTCGATACGGTCTTCTACGGGCATGGTGCTGTCCTCGCAATCGAAGTCGTGCATGCAGGTCGAGTAGTTGTCGCGGAATTTGGAGTACATCTCGCGCGTTCCGGTCTCGCTGCTGGTCCAGGCCATGGCGTTGTCGATGTTTAGTGTGCGGCTCACCTTCTCGACGTCGATGTTGGCGCCGATGAAGTTGAAGGTCCAGCCGCGCTCCTTCAGCGCCGCAATCATCTTTGCCACCTGCGGACCGCTGTATTCGGTGGACGAGTTCTCGTAGCCGTCGGTAATGATGGTGACGACGGCAGCGGCATCCTCGTGGGTGGATGCGACGGCCTCAAGGTCGGCCAGGGTCATCCCCACGGCATCGTACAGCGGGGTGCAGCCTTCGGGTCGGTAGTCGCGTTTGGTGAGGTCGCGCACATTGGCGATGGGGGAGTTTTTGATGATGTAGCGGCTGGGTACGGCTCCGCTCTGGAAGGCGTAGATGCTGACAAGGTGGCGCTGGCGGTCGCCGACCTGCTGCTGTGCGGCGCGGATGACGCTGAGGGTCTCGTTGCAGCCCGAGATGGTGGCGTTGGTGAGACTGTCCATCGAACCGCTCTCGTCGAGTATTATAAGGTTGAAAACTGTGGTCTTGGTGTTTGCTGCATTGTTCTCCGTGTTCATAATCAATACGTTAAATAGAGTTGGTAAAATTGTAAATAAATAGTTGGGGTGTGCGGGCCGTTTCCCGCACGATGGCTGTTGATGTTGTGTTGATGTTTGAAAAGATGTTTTGACTTTCCCGTTTTTGATTGTTTGTATTCCCTTTTATATATAATGTGATGTTACCACTCGAAGAGCCGGCGCAGCGAGAAGCCGTCGTCTTTTTTGCCGCGCTTGCCCTTTTCGTCGGCGTTGTCGTCATCGGGGGCCGAACAGATGCTGCAGCATCCCATGTCGTCTGCGTCATACTCGGAGGGCGAGGACATGCAGCGGCTTTCTCGGATGGGCGAGGGGGCGGCGCAAGGTCTTGCCATGCTGTAGCAGATGTCGCTATTGGAGCAGCAGTTGTCGGACCGGCTGCCGATGGCGCAGTCAGGCTCTTCGTAGAGGTCTTCGGTTTCTTCGGCACCCGCTACCTCTTTCTCTATCTCTGGTTTGAGCGAGTACAGGCGGGGCGGACGCGAGGCCATCTTGGTCTCGGCGATGCCGCGGTCGTCGAGGATGTCGCTCTGCAGCAGCTTGCGCTGGAAG
>SFLG01000121.1 GCA_004553485.1 Bacteroidales bacterium
ACTGTGGACATAGAAACCGCCAGGGAAAAGACAAATCGGAACAGCAGGTAGACAGAATATGCCTTTGAATTTTTAGCAAACATGAAGTTACATTCTCCTTTACGAATCAGTGGGTTGTTTTGTGAAACAAGCCCGACTGCCGCGCAGGAAGGGCAAACTTCTCAGCCCTTTCTAACAGTGATTTTAGAAAAGGCCTCCTAAAGTGCCCAAAGCGCCGTTAAAAGACTTGTTTCTGTTTTTGCAGTTTGCCATATGAATACCTCCGATACTGAAATTAGAACAACATGGCTGTTCTTCTTCGCGATATTATAGCAAATGGGCTTTGTGTTGTCAAGAGCGAGAGCGAGAGCAAGAGCGAGAGCGAGAGCAAGAGCGAGAGCGAGAGCAAGAGCGAGAGCGAGAGCAAGAGCGAGAGCGAGAGCAAGAGCGAGAGCAAGAGCGAGAGCAAGAGCGAGAGCAAGAGCGAGAGCAAGAGCAAGTATCGACCCGTGGCCCAAATTTCGCTCCGCTCATTTGTTCCCCTGGTCTGCTACTTGTTGGGGAGTGCCTTCCCCAAACCCTGCTGACCGGCGCTCCGCGCCGGTGTTGTGGCGCAGCCGCGCCACAAAAATCCGTCAGCCCCGCCTGTTGCGTTCTCGCCTGACCAGGCGGAAATCGGAAGCCGTTTCCGCAATCGCCGCAGAGCGGCGCACCCGCCGGAATAGTACACCCGCTTTGCGTCTGTACTGTTCCATCGGGCCAATTCGACAAAACTAGACCTCAAAACGCATTGACAATACTTTACATTCGCTCTATAATAGTCTTAACGATGAGCGATATAAAAAGTGAATATCAGTAAAATTCTCTGCACCCAGATGGTCTTGACCACCTGGGTGCATTGTGTTTTTCCAAAGCCTGATGTTCCCTTTTCCATCGCGTAACACATCGCCCATGACAACTGAATATGGAAAACTTGAAAGGTGTATAATGGGCGAACTATACCCTAAAGGGAATTTCAAAACAGGAGGTAAAAGTTTATTGTCCAAACGCTACAACACGCCCCACCGCACCCACATCATCAAGACCCGTGTGACCGAAGAAGAACACGCCGACTTCATGGAGCGCCTGACCGCCTACGGCATGAGCCAGTCCGAATTTATCCGGCAGGCCATCACCGGCGCGACCGTCAAGCCCATCATCATCGTGTCCCCCGTCAATGACGAGCTGCTTGCCGCCGTGGGCAGGCTGACCGGGGAGTATGGGAAAATCGGCGGCAACCTCAATCAGATTGCCCGGTATCTGAACGAGTACGGAGCACCGTACAACACCCTCGCCGCCGAGGTTCGGGCGGAGCTGTCCGACCTCGCTGCCCTCAAGTTCCAGGTGCTTCGAGAGGTAGGTGAAGCCATTGGCAACACTGAAACATTTAAGCTCTAAAAATGCCGACTACGGCGTGGCGGAGCAGTACCTCACCTTTGAGCATGACGAGTTCACCGGCAAGCCCATCCTGGACGAGAACGGGCGGCTTGTCCCCCGTCAGGACTACCGCATTTCTTCTTTGAATTGCGGCGAGGAGGACTTCGCCGTAGCCTGTATGCGGGCCAATCTCCGCTATGGAAAAAACCAGCAGAGGGAGGACGTGAAAAGCCATCACTACATCCTGTCCTTTGACCCCAGGGACGGCCCCGACCACGGCCTGACAATGGACAAGGCCCAGGCGCTGGGGGAGCGGTTCTGTGCCGAGCAGTTCCCCGGACACCAGGCCCTGGTCTGCACCCACCCGGACGGTCACAACCACAGCGGCAACATCCATGTCCATATCGTTATCAACTCCCTGCGGGTGGCCGAGGTGGAGCGCAAACCGTACATGGACAGAGCCAGCGACACCCAGGCCGGAGCCAAGCACCGCTGCACCGCCGCAGCCATGCGCCACTTCCGGGCCGAGGTCATGGAGCTGTGCCAGGGGGCGGGGCTGTACCAAATCGACTTGCTGGGCGGGAGCAAAAACCGTGTCACCGAACGGGAGTATTGGGCGCAGAAGAAAGGGCAGCTTGCTCTGGACACCGAAGCCGCCGCCCAGGGTAAGCCGCCCACCAAGTTTGAAACGGACAAGGAGAAGCTGCGCCGGGAGATCCGGGCCGTCCTCAACCTGGCCGTCAGCTTCGAGGACTTTGCCCAGCGGCTGTTACAGCGGGGCATCACCGTCAAGGAGAGCCGGGGCCGGTTGTCCTACCTCACCCCCGACCGGGCCAAGCCCATCACCGCCCGGAAGCTGGGGGACGATTTCGACCGCGCCGCCGTCGGTGCCGCTCTGGAACGCAACGCCGCCCGTCCCAGCCTGGGAGCCAAGCCCAGCATCCGGGAGCAGCTTCGCCAGCCCCAGGGCGTCCAGCGCATGGTGGACATTGAGGCCAAGAAAGCCGAGGGCAAGGGCATCGGCTACCAGCAATGGGCGTCCGTGTTCAACCTGAAGCAGATAGCAAACTCGGTCAACGTCTATACCGAGTATGGCTTTTCCTCGCCGGAGGAGTTGGACGCCGCCGTGTCCGCCGCCTTTGCCGCTGTGCGTGACAGCGCCGCCAGCTTGAAGCCGAAGGA
>SFLG01000046.1 GCA_004553485.1 Bacteroidales bacterium
GATAGAGCGTGTGGTTCAGCGCGACATCCATTACATATGGCTGGCGGCACAGGAGCGCCCCGACTTCGTGACCATCAACCGCTTCCGCAACCGTGTAAAATAAAGCAGATAAAAGTCCGTTCTTGCGAAATGATGTACGGCGAGGACAATGTGCTTGAAGTAAAAATCGTCAAAGAAGGCTCTTTTTTGCACATGGCGGAAATAGGATACGGCACGGAGCGCGACAACCTCGACGAACCCGACGCCGAGGACATCCAGCGCAACGAGGCCGACGAGGAAATAGCTCGCCGCCTCCGCGATGGCGAAAGCTATCGCTCTATTTCAAAAGAATTGGGCGTTAGCCCTAAAAGAATCAACAGAATCAAGAACACAATGAAATCGAACGACGACGATTAAAATGTAAAGTGCTTCCGCTTCCCTACAGCGGAAGCACCCGGAAGCGCTTCCGCTGCTTCCCTGTTTGGGAAGCGGAAGCACCTGCCACAAACACCAAAAACTATGGACCGAAGAAAAGAAAATAAAATCAACCTAAATGTAGACCCGGGCTGGCCGTCGCACCAGGTACGTCTTTACCGCCGTTTTCTTCTCGAAGCGTTTTACATGACAATTCCGCACCACGTTGCCTTGCGTCTGTGGCTCGTCAGCGGTTACGACGCAAAGAGAATCGCAAAAGAAACAGGCATGTCACTCAAAACTTGCTATATTTACCACGAAGCATACAAATACAATTTTATATGAAATACAAAAGTGTTTTTACATACAATCAGACAGTAGAGTGCCGCAGGGCTAACGAGATACTGCGCGCATCAAAGGAAATAGTTCGCCCCTTGTGGTCACCTTTTTGGAACGACAAAGAAATATCCGTGCTATTTTCGGAAACAAACGTCGGCAAGTCTATCCTCGCCACGCAAATTGCCAACGATATTGCACGAGGCGTTAACTCTATCAACGGACAGACAACACGGATGCGCAAAGTCGTTTATTTTGACTACGAATTGAGCGATATACAATTCCGCGACAGGTACCTTACTTACAACGCATATTGTGCCCTTCGCTGTCACTTCCGGGGGACCTTCGCTGTCACTCGCTTAGGAGGCGGAGGAGGGTCGGGTAGAGGGCTTCGGCGTAGCGTTTGAAGCCGAGGTCGGTGAAGTGGTAGTTGTCGACGGTGATTTCCCAGTCGTCGTCGATGATCTTTTCGCCGGGGAAATAGTGCAGGTTGGGGTCGGTGTTGGTGGCAAAGAAGCTGTCAAGCCAGTCGTTTTTGGCTTTGAGGGTGTCATAGGTTGACTTTTCGTAGCGCACGACGGGGAACATCGGGCTTCCGCAGACGAGGATGGGGAGGTCGGGCTGCGCGTTGCGGATAATCTTGATGAAGGGCGGTAGCTTCTCGGCCAGCAGCTCGGCGTCTTTGATGTTGGGGCAGGCGTCGATCACCACCACCGACGGGTGGGAGGCGGCGATGAGCTCGGCCACTTCGGTGTCGAGTCGGCCGTTTCCGCTGAAGCCGAGGTTCATCACCTGACGGTTGAGCATACGGCCCAAAATCGAGGTGAAGACCATGCCGGGACGGCTTGCGCATCCGCCCTGCAGGATGGATGTGCCATACATTATTATATAGCCGTCCTTTTGCGGCGAGTCGAGGGTGGAGGCTTTCACCGCCGCGCCCTCGTTGACGCCGATATAGAGCGAGTCGCAGGTGTCGTAGAGGGGCAGGTAGAGCATGTACTCGCGCATCCGCGGCTCCATGTTCTGCGCTATCATCATCTCGGGGTGGGTGTTACGCATGCCGGGACGGCCCGAGGCGACGGTGGTCCAGCGGCCGTCGTCGCCAATAGTGTACAGGTCAAGTCCGTGGACGCCCGTCGCCGTCATGTGGTCCATGTTGAAGGCGCGGGTCTTGTAGCGTGCCCCTATGGCCGAGGCGTCCGAGGCAAAGCGGATGTAGATGCCGGCGGTGTTGCGGCCCAGGTCGGCCAGGGGCTGGCGTATCTTGCCGTTAAGCGACTGAGGCAGACGGCAGTAGGTTACCGAGTCGCCGTGCACAAGAGTGCCGTGGATGGGCAGCGTGTCAGCGGCGTGCCATACCAGGTCTTTGGTCTTGAGCGAATAGGCGGCGGTAAAAATCAGCACGGCGAGCAGCACGGCAAAAAATCTTTTCATGGCTGTCGATAAATAATTAGGCGTTTTGTGACGTTATAATACTGAGGCCCGGCAGACAGACGGGCGCATGACTCTTATGAATGCAAATTTAGTAAAAAGCAACGAGATAGAGACGCATCCCTGGCAGCCGTTTGTTCCCGACGGAGCGAAAGTGCTGATTATGGGCACCTTTCCGCCCGGCACCCATCGCTGGAGCATGGACTTTTTCTACCCCAACCGCACCAACGATTTCTGGTTTATGATGGGCCTGCTGTTTTTTGGCGACAAAGACGCGCTGTACGACAGGGAGGCGAGCACCTTCCGTCTCGACGAGATAAAGAAGCTGCTCACCGACAAGGGCATAGCTATGAGCGACACGGGCCACAAGGTGCGTCGGCTCAAAGGCAATGCCTCGGACAAATTCCTGGAGATAGTGGAACCGGTGAACTTTGCCGCGTTGCGCGCATGCATGCCGCTTTGCACCGACGTCGCCACCACGGGCGAGAAGGCCACCAACGTATTGGCCTCGCTGACAGGCACCGAGGTACCCGGGATGGGCGAGTCGGTCATCACCTCCGACGGCCTGCGCCTGTGGCGTATGCCCTCCACCAGCCGTGCCTATCCGCTGGCTCTCGAGAAAAAAGCTGCCTATTACCGCCGCCTCTTCCAATCCGCCGCCATCACGGGGTTGCTGCCCTGAAAACGCCCGGCTCACTTGGCCGAGGCGACCGGGGCATGCCAGAGGGCGTCGAGCCAGACCGTTTTTCGTCCGGGTCGTCCAGAATCCAGATGTTGTCGGGATTGTATAACGGCTCGTTCTTGATAGCCGGATTATTGGTAATCAGTTTCTTTTTGTACATCATGGCCTCGATGGGCCTCAGCGTCAGACCCTGCTGGCCTTTTTGGGTAAGGTCGAGCAGGCAGCGCGATTTGTTGATGTTGGCAAGAGTCTCGGGGTACGACATCAGCTCGTCCTTGATGCACTCTTTTATTTCGGGGGCGACATCGCCCGTGTCGTGACGTCCGTAGATGAGATGGAAAAAATAGGATATGTCGTTGTCCCTGAACTCCTTGATAAGCCGCGACATAGGTTCCTCGCGGCCCTTCAGCTGGCCGACGAAAAAGACATCGAATTCGGGATGCTCTATCGCGGGCATCTCTACTGCGCGGTGTACCTGGGGCACCAGCCTGCAGTCCAGCATCTTACTGTCGTAGGGGTCGAAGGTGCTGAGCCCTATGCCATACTCCTTGATTTTGCGCTTGTACTCCTCGGCCGAGTTTTTGCGGCGTACGCGCAACATTGGGTTCCAGAGGAACGACTGAATATTCTTTGACCGTATCTCGTTGGCTATCAGCATCGTGTTTTTGAGGTTCTCGATGCTCCACAGCAGAACCTTGTCCTCGGGCTGAATTTGAGAGATTTCGTCAAGGAATTTTTTCTCGAACAGCGTGTCGTCGAACAGGCCGCGGGGGTTGCCTATTTTCAGCCTTATCCACTTCAGGGACGCGGTGAGGGCGTTTTTGCGCTGCTTAAAGTTGATCTGCACGACATTAGGGTCATCCTTGAACTCGTCAAGGATAAAGTCGGCCATGATATTTGAGTTTGAGATGACGTAAAGCTTCATAATCGGGAATTCTGCCGTCGAGGGCAGGCCAAATGCGCTGCAAAGTTAGCGGTTTTGCAGTGGATAAGCAAGGGAGGGCGGGCCGACAGGATATATGTGTTTTATGTGATTTATGTATTTATATGATTTATATGACTTATGTGTTTTATGTGATTTATACGTCTTATGTGTCTTATGTGGGTGGGGGCGGCGCCCCACAAAAAAGGCGGCCGGCCCTTTGGGGGGGGCGGCCGCCTTGTGGGTGGGTGGTGTGTGGGTTATTTAACCAGCACCTTCTTGATGGTCTTGTCGGTTACGGTGATGTAGAGGCCGGGGGCACGGTTGCCGGCGGGAACGAGGACGCCCTGCAGGTTGTAGAAGCGGGCGGGCGACGTTGCTGCCTCGTCGACGGTGATGGAGTCGACACCGGCCTTGCTGACGACGGCGGTAGCCTCGTTGCCGACGCGGGCGGGACCGTGGTTGTAGACGACGGCTACGGCGTATTTGAAGCTATATTCGCCGGCTTCGGCGTTATCGGCGAGGGGCGAGTCGGTGAACGAGGTGGCCGTTGCGGGCTCGTCGGTGATCTGCTTGCCGTCGCGGAAGATGTGGTAGCCACTGACAGCGAGATCTTCGGGCAGCGAGGGAGCGGCCTCGAAGGTCACGTCGTCAATGAAGAGGGCCAATGCGTCGTAGCTGGTGTGGTTGAAGGCGAAGTAGGTAGCACCCTCGGGGAGCTCGAAGGTGTACTCTGTCCAGACTTCGGGAGCCGACTCGACGTTGAGCACCTCGTTGGTTAAGGCGGCGAGGCCTTCGCCGGTCGAGTAACATACGCGGAACGACTCGGGCCATGCCACGGTGAAGCCCCTGGCCCAGAATTTGACTTTCTGGGCTTTGCCGGACAGACGGGGCGAGATGAGCCAGTTGTCGCTGGCGGCGCTTACCGAGCTGGGAGCCATCATGTAGCAGTTGCCGCTGTGGGCTACGGCGTCGGGCTGATAGCTCGAGGGGATGTTGGCTTTCTCGTTGTTGAACAGCTGGAAGGCCATGGGCTGGGTCTGGTAGGGGTTGTTGGTTTCGCGGAAGATGTTGTAGGTCTTCTGGCCGTCGCCGTCATAGACAGTCCAGTCGCCGGCGCCGGTGATCGACATGGCGGTGTACTCCTCGTTCTCGAAGTCCTCGGTGATGGTTTCGGCAGCGGGCAGGCTGGCCAGGTCGGGAGCAGTCCAGTTGAGGTTGACCTTATCTTCGGCCGTTTCGGCGGTGAGGTCGCTGACAACGGGGTAGGTGTTGAACTTGACCTTGGCGATGGCGACAGCGTGGTTGTTGGCGTCGACATTGTCGCCGGTGTGGAAGGCCGAGGCCTTGATCTCTATTGTCTCGGGTGCGTTGATGGGTACGGTGTACTCGAAGTCGGCCTTTGCGAAGTCGTTGGAGGCGATGGTGCCTACAGCTGTCTCGCCGAGCAGTTCGCCGTTGACGGTCCATAGTACCTTGACGTCGTCGGCAGCCTCGTTGCCGTCGTTGCCGACGCGGGCGCTGAGGGAGACTTTGTTGCCGGCCTTAACCTTCTCGGGCGCGTCGAGGCGCACCAGACGCAGGTCGCAGGCCACGTTGTCGTGGATGGTGAAGTGGTCGAGGGGCACGCTCCAGACCTGGTCGTCGGTGTTGTGTATGGCGGTGAGACGGAAGCCGAAGCTGACGGCGCCGAGCTGCTTGTACTCGGCCAGGGGCACGCGGCAGAGGGTCCAGCCGGTGGTGGGAGTCTCCCTGAGGTCGATGGTCTTGACGATGTCGAGCTCGTTCTTGCCGCCGGCGACAAGCACATCAAGTTTGCTGCCCTGACCCTGGTACCAGAAGTCGAGCACGGGGTCGGTGGCTTTGGAGATGTCGACGCGGACCGTCGACATACCCATCATAACTTCCTTGTCGATAGGCATCCAGTAGTAGAAGCCGTTGTCGCCGTCCTGCGAGGTGAGGGGGGTGGGAGCCTCCGGGTCCTCGGGGTCGATGAGCGAGGCAAAGTAGCTGTCGTCAACGGTGCCGTACTTCTGGCCCGAGTAGTTGGTGTTCTGGTCCATTACCCAGTAGCTGTCGAAGAAGCCGTTGGTGAACGACTCGACGAAGGGCATCTTGTCGGGGGTGCCGACGGTGATGATGTTCGACGACTCGTCGAGCGAGTAGTTCTCGCCGAAGCCGGCGGTGACCTGGTAGGCCATGAAGTCCTGGTGCTCGAGGTTCGAGTAGTCGAAGGTGTAGGATGTGGCGCCGTCCTTGACCTCGGCGATGGCGGGGTCGTAGTACGAGCCGAATGCGTCGAAGATGTAGTATGTTACGGCAGCCGGATCGACGTATCCGCCGTTCTCGCCTACCTCGCCCACGGCGTCCCAGGTGAGGGTGGCGTGGGTGTAGTCATCGCTGACGGTGAGCTTGACGTTCTCGGGCTTGAGGGGAGTGTCGGGGCCGCACCAGATGCTCTTGTACTCGACCTTTTCGCCGGCCGTCTCGCCTAAGTAGGCCACGGCGGTGAAGCGGTTGTTGATACCCTGGTACATCTCTACCTCCTGGACGATGGTCTGGCCGGGCTTGACGTCGGTGAACTCGAATTTGTCCACCTCCCAGCGCGATGTCAGCACAACTTTTGTTATTTCCTTGAGGTCTTCGCCGCTGATGGTCTTTGTGGGAGCGACGTAGGTGACGGTAGCCTTGAGCTCGCCCTTGGGAGCGAGTTCCCATGTCAGCTTACCGGCGGCGGGAGGATCGACCTTGGGGCCGAGCTCGCCGGCCTTCATGCCGACGTTGGCAAGCTTGAGCGTGCCCTTCTGTTCCTTTGATGTGGTGCAGTGGAAACCGAGGTAGTAGTAGCCCTCTTCGGCAACCTCGACGGCGTACTCGTACAGGGTGAGCTCCTTGGTGGTGTACTCGGTGGAGGGGACGATGACCTGAGTCATGGCCTCGACAGTGGGCTCGGTGCCAAGGGCAACGTCCATCTGGACGGCGGTGGCGCCGCTACCCATGTAACCGACCTCAAAGCTGAGGATGTACTTGCCGGCGGGCAGATGGATGGGCACCGAAACCAGCCAGTCGTCGTTGTTGGTGACGTTGGCGTCGTTGGGTACCATGCAGGCGCTGTAGCCGTTTACCGAGCCGTACTGCCATTTGCGGTTGTCGCCGTTGACATTGATGGCGGTGTAGTTCTTGATTTCGGTACCGGCCTTGCCCATGTCGTGGGTAAAGGGTACCTCGACGGCGTTTGCGGGGGCCTCGGCGGCAAAGAGAGCGGGGGCCTGCGCGGCCTGCGCCTTTTGCGGAGCCAGCACTGTGCGGTGGGGCACGGTGTTGAGCTGTTTGAGACCGGCGCCCGTCACTGCGACGCTGCGCTGCGGAGCCTGTGCCAAAACGGCAAAGCATCCCAGTGCCATAGCGCCTGAGAGTAGAATTAGTCTTTTCATAAGCGATGAATTAGATATAAAAATTACTTAGAAATTGTATTGTGTTTGTCAGGCTTTGGGGATGACGCCGATGCCGGGGCGGTCGGCGGGGATGGTGACCTTGCCGTCGACAATCTTGATGCCGTCGAAGATGTCGTTGGCGATGAGCAGGTTGCCGTCAAGGTCGGCCCAGTCGCACAACGGCGACAGCTGTGCGGCGGCGGTGACGGCGGCGCTGGTCTCGGTCATGCAGCCTACCATCACCTTCATGCCGAGGTTGCGGGCAAGCTGGGCCATCTGGTGAGCCTCGTACAGGCCCGTCGACTTCATAAGCTTGATGTTGACGCCGTCGTAAGCCTCGGAGAGCTTGCGCACGTCGGTGATGCGCTGGAAGGCCTCGTCGGCGATGATGGGCAGCGGCGAGCGCTCGCGCAGCCAGGCTGTCTCGGCAAACATCTCCTTGGGCAGGGGCTGCTCTACAAAGGCGCAGTTGTTGTCGGCCAGCCACTTGCACATTTCGAGAGCCTTCTCTTTGGTGTCCCAGCCCTGGTTGGCGTCGACGCAAATCTGCGTGTCGCTGGTCTTGCGCAGCAGGTTCACCAGCTCCTTGTCGTGGTTGAGGCCCATCTTGACCTTGATGATGCGGAAGGGCTTGGTCTCTTCAATCTCCTTTGCCATCTCGTGCGGGTCCTGCTGATAGCTGATGGTGTACGAGGTGTTGGGAGTCTTGTCGGGGTTGAGGCCCCAGATTTTGTACCAGGGCTGACCCATGATCTTGCCCAGCACGTCGTGCAGGGCGATGTCCACCGACGCCTTGGCGGCAGAGTTGCGCGGGGCGAGGTTGTCGATGTACTCGTGGATGTCGGCCACGCGGAAGGGGTCGGCGAACTGGCCGAGGTCAACCTTGCTGAGGAACGACATTACCGAGTCGACGTTCTCGCCCAGGTAGGGGGGCATCGATGCCTCGCCGTAGCCGGTGATGCCGTCGAGCTGGATGCGCACCTGCACGCCGGGGGTGGTGGTGCGCTGGTTCTTGGCAAGGTTGAAGGCGTGTTTGAGTTTGAGAGTATAGGGCTCGAAGGTGAGCTTCATGCGGCCGGTGGGGACGACGTTCTTGGTCGTGGGCTGTCCGAAGGCCGAGATAGACGATATGGGGGAAACGGCAGCTAAGGCGGCGCCGAGGCCGGCGGTGCGTAAAAAGTTGCGGCGATTCATAATGCGGTAAAGTTGGGAGCTTTATGGTTGGTTTGAATTTTTCTGTTTAGTGGTACCGGTTTCCTGAAAGAGCCGTTTTGGGGTGTACTGGTCTGTCATTAAAAATTCCGGGTATCAGAAGTACCAGGGATGGTCGATGGCACGGGTGATGCCGGGGGTGCCCTCGTTGCCGTTTATGCGCACGGCGTGGAGGAAGGGGGTGGTGAGATAGGCGGGGTCGTCGGGGTCGACGCTGTTGACGCGCACACGTCCCGACGAGTGCACGTATGTGCCGTCGTGGTCGTGGATGGCGACGTGCGTAACCTTGCCCGTCCCGGCGTTGCCGAAGAAGAGCAGGTCGCCGGGCTGCAGTTCGCGCCACTTCTCGGGCGAGATGCGTGTGCCGGTGAGGGCCTGTTGCGAGGCATCGCGCATAAGGATGTAGCCGTTGTGCAGATACGACACCTTGGAAAGGCCCGAGCAGTCGAGGTTCTTGATGGAGGTGCCGCCCCAGAAGTAGGGCGAGCCCATCATGGAGTAGGCGATGTCGAGGATTTTTGCGGCGTCGAATTTCTGGTCGGCCCATTTCTCGATGGGGGTGAGGTCGGCGGCGTCCACCCAGGCTTTCTGACCCGAGGGCAGCGTCACTTCAACACGGCCGTTGCGGATGCCCTTCAGCGAGCCCTCGACAATGTCGCCGTTGACAAGGTCTGTCACCACGTCGTGCGAGGTTTTGCCCTTGGGCGTCGAGTATCCGCGGGTCTGGTACAGCGATGTCACCACCAGGCGGGGTGCCTTGCGCCACTGCTCCATCTGCGCGGTGGTGCGCTTCACCAGCGAGCCGGCGGTGACCCACGCCTGATATCCGTCGGGAGTCTGCACGCGCATCCAGTCGTTATTCTCCTCAAGGACGCGCAGGGGCATACCCATCAGGGCCTGTGTGGCCATTTCGGCATCGTGGCCGGGTTTGACGCGCAGCATGGCCACGCTGATGCGGGATGTGGCCCACACGGTGTCGGGCAACACCTCGATGTAATCGGCGGCGTCGAGGCCGCGGCGGTGCATCTCGGCCATCAGGGCGTCGCGCAGGGCGGGCTCGCTGACCTTGCCGGTGAGCAGAACGCGGTTGCCGCCGGCGTAGGAGGCATTGATGTCGAAGGTCTTCTGACGTTTGTCGGGAGCGTATTTGCGGCGCACGGTGTTGACGGCCAAATTCATGTCGACACGCGGTTTGCCCACGCTGTCACGGACGACGGGATGGACGTCCAGCAAGTCGAGTTTCTGGTTGCAGTGGGTGTAGAAGATGTTGCCCTTTGTCGACTCTACCTCGCCCATCTGGGCGTCGACGGTCTCTGAGCGGATAAAGCGCTTGGGAGGGTCGAACCGGCCGCATACGCCCAGGTTGGTGGCCAAGCGGTGGGCGTCCATGCCGTGCGAGTAGAAGTGCTGTATGGCGGGATTGTCCGAGCCGGTTAAGCGGCCGAACGAGGCGTCGATGGGTACCCATCCCACGCCCTCGAAGTAGACCTCGGCCCAGTCGTGCAGGTTTTTGTCGCCGGGGTGCAGCATCCATCCGCTCTCCCAGCGGGCGGGCACGCCCAGGCTGCGCATCAGCGAGATGTAGAGCAGGGCAACCTGGCCGCAGTCGCCGTGTTTCTCGTCAACGACGTATTGGGGTATGCAGGGGATGGTGCTGTACTCGCGGGCACCGGCCCACGGGTAGTTGTTGATGATGTAGTCGAAGACCAGCTCCGACTGCTTGTAGGGGTCGGTCTCGTCGCCGACGATTTTCCGGGCCAGCTCCGTCATGTCGATGATGTGCGGAGCCTCCATTTTCGTATACTTGCGGTATACGGACGAGTTGTGGTCGTAGGGCTTTATGTTGCGGCGGATATATTCGGGCGAGAAATACTGTCCCTTGTTGCGGAACGAGACGACGGTCTCGAAGTGCGTGGTCTTACCCTCGGTGACGGGCTGCTCGAGGTAAACCGAGTTGTGGACGCTTTTGCGGGGGTTGCTGGTGATGTATTTTTCGGGATAGGTCGAGATTATTTTGACGTCGGACTGGCGTGCGCTGGTCAGGGGCAGGGGTATCCAGGCGCGCAGGGTGTCGTCTTTGAGCGCCGGGTCGTAAGGTACGTCGATGGAGAAGCGGTAAGTGACACTGTGGGCGGCGCCGAGGTCGTTGGTGCCGTTTTCGTATTGCAGCACCGAGTCGACCTGCGAGATGCGCTTTGCCGACGCCGTTGCCCCGCGGTGGGTGAAGCTTGAGCGGGCGGGGTCGAGCAGGCCCAGGTTGCCCACGCTCTTGCGGTGCATGCGCTCCTGGCCGTCGATGGTCATCACCTCGATGTAGTGCTTCTGTGCCAGCCGGCGCATGTCGTCGAGGGTGTAGTCGGTGCCGTAGCGCTTGTTGATGGCCTGGCGTCCCTGTTCGAGTGTCAGCGAGAAATCGTTGGCCATACGGCTCCGGATGGCCTCGGCCGAGTCGGCCTCAAGCCATACGGGAGAAGAGGCATAGGATGTCGCCGCCAGTGTGGCAAGGGCGATGGCGGCTATGATATGTCTTTTGGTCATTTGCTGTGATGCTGTTGAAGAAATGTGTTCACGCAAATATACGAAAAGTCGTGCGATGTGCCAACATCACCAGGCATAAATTTCGTACAAAATTGTTAAGATGAGGCTGCCATGCCCCGGTCAGACGCTTTTTTGGCCCAAAATTGTGTCTGACAGGCTCTCAGACAGCGGGTTTGGCGGCCGGAGCGGCGGCGGGTCCGGTGCTGCCGGAGAGCATTTCGCTGAGGCGCTGTTCAAGGTCAGCCGAGGACACGCGGCCTGTCAGCCTGCCGCGGTAGGCGATGGAGATGCGGCCTGTTTCTTCGCTGATGACGATGGCCATGGCGTCGGTCTGCTCGGCGATGCCGAGGGCCGAGCGGTGGCGCAGACCCAGCGAGCGCGGGATGTTGTCGTTGTGGCTGACGGGGAGGATGCAGCCGGCGGCCTCGATGCGGTTGTGGGAGATAATCATGGCGCCGTCGTGCAGGGGCGAGTTCTTGAAGAAGATGTTCTCGATGAGGCGCGAGTTGATGCCGGCGTCGATGATGTCGCCGGTTTTGGCGTAGCTCTCGAGAGGCATTTCGCCCTGGATGACGATGAGCGCTCCGGTTTTGCTCTTTGCCATTGACATGCAGGCGTATACGATGGGCATGGCGGTCTCTTCGACCGACTTCTCAGACGAGTTGTGGTGCCGCATCAGCTTGCGCAGGAAGCCCCACCTCTTCTCGGACCCCAGCAATACCAGGAACCGTTTTATCTGGTCCTGGAAAAGTATGACGAGGATGAGCAGGCCGATGCTCATAAACTTGTCGAGTATCGAGCCCATCAGGCGCATACGGAAGACCTCGCTGGCGACAAGCCATACAAAGATAAAGGCCATGATGCCGTAGAAAATGCTTATCGTGCCCGACTCCTTCATCAAGCGATAAACGTAGAAAAGGAGCAGTGCGACGAGCACTATGTCGATGATGTCTTTGATGCCGAATTCGAGCACGGTATTAAAATTTGGGCCAGCCTGTGGCGGGGTGTGACAATGGCTTGGTGGATAGGTTAACGGTCTGAGGAGGCGGAGGCTATCCTTACGTGGATGTCGACGGCCTGACGGGCCGCGGCGACGTCGTGGACACGCAGGATGTCGGCTCCGCGGTCGAGGGCGTAGGCGTTGAGGGCGGTGGTGGCCTCGAGGGCTTCGTCGGCGCGGATGGAGAGGGCTTTGGTAATCATCGACTTGCGCGAGATGCCGACGAGGACGGGGCGGCCGAAGATGGCGAAGCGCCTGAGGCCGGCCATGACGGCGTAGTTCTGGTCGACGGTTTTGGCAAAGCCGAAGCCGGGGTCGATGATGATGTCGGCGACACCGGCCTGCTCGAAGCAGCGTACCTGGCGTTGCAGCTCTGAGATTACCGTGGCGGTGACGTCGTCGCCGTATTCGGTGAGGGTCTGCATGGTGGCCGGCGTGCCGCGCATGTGCATGAGGATGTAGGGGCAGTGCAGGTCGGCGACGGTGGCGACCATGTTGTCGTCGAGGGTGCCACCGCTGATGTCGTTGACGATATCGCAGCCCATCGTTGTGACGGCGCGGCGTGCCACCGAGGCGCGGAAGGTGTCCACCGAGACGGGGATGTCCGGGGCAAGACGGCGCACGATTTCCATGCCGCGGCTGAGGCGGGTGGTCTCTTCGTCGTCGGACACCGGATCGGCGCCGGGGCGGGTCGAGCAGGCCCCGATGTCGATGATGTCGACGCCCTGGGTGAGCATCGTCTCGACGCGGCGTTCGATGTCGTAGGCACTCATTGCCCTCGAGCCGCTGAAGAACGAGTCGGGGGTAACGTTCAGAATTCCCATTACGGCCGGCCTGTCAAAGGTGACGAGGCGTCCGCGGATGTTAAGGGTAAACATAGGGCAAAGGAGAGAGAGGGTTGGTGACGGCTCAGCGGTTGGCGCGTTTGCGCTCGAGCTCGTCGAGAATTATTTTGCGCAGGCGCAGGTGGTGGGGGGTGACTTCGACGTACTCGTCCTCCTTGATGTATTCGAGGGCCTCCTCGAGGCTGAATATCACGGGCGGAACGATGCGGGCCTTGTCGTCGGCACCGCTTGCGCGCATGTTGGTGAGTTTTTTCGACTTGGTGACGTTGATGACGATGTCCTTGTCCTTGGCGCTCTCGCCCACGACCTGTCCGGCGTAGACCTCTTCCTGGGGGAAGATGAAGAAGCGGCCGCGGTCCTGCAGCTTGTCGATGGCGTAGGCGTAAGCCGTGCCGCCTTCCATGGCGATGAGCGAGCCGTTGGTACGACGCTCGATGTCGCCTTTCCAGGGCTGGTACTCGAGGAAGCGGTGGGCCATTATGGCCTCGCCGGCGCTGGCGGTGAGGACGTTGTTGCGCAGGCCGATGATGCCGCGGCTGGGGATGACGAACTCCATGTGCGAGCGGTCGTTCTGCGATGTCATGTTTATCAGGTCGCCCTTGCGGCGGGTTACCATGTCGATCATCTTCGAGGCATATTCCTCGGTGACGTTGATGGTGAGCAGCTCGACGGGCTCGCACTTTACGCCGTTGATTTCTTTGATGATGACCTGGGGCTGGCCTACCTGCAGCTCGTAGCCCTCGCGGCGCATGGTCTCGATAAGTACTGACAGGTGCAGCACGCCGCGGCCGAATACCGTCCATTTGTCCTCGTCGTTGCCTTTGCTGACGCGGAGGGCGAGGTTGCGGTCGAGCTCGCGGTTGAGGCGCTCGCCGATGTGTCGGCTGGTGACGTATTTGCCGTCTTTGCCAAAGAAGGGCGAGTCGTTGATGGTGAATGTCATCGACATAGTGGGCTCGTCGATGGCGATGCGGGGCAGGGGCTCGGGGTTGTCGGGGAGCGAGATGGTGTCGCCGATTTCAAATCCATCGAGGCCAACGATGGCGCAGATGTCGCCCGAAGATACCTCGGCGACTTTTTTCTGTCCCATGCCCTCGAAGGTGCGCAGCTCTTTGATGCGCTGGCGCGAGACGGAGCCGTCCTTGCGGCAGAGGCCAATCTCCATGCCGTCGCGCAGGGTGCCGCGGTGCACCCGGCCCACGGCGATGCGGCCGACGTAGTTGCTGTAGTCGAGGCTGGTAATCAGCATCTGCGGGTCGCCCTCAAGAGTGGTGGGGGCGGGGATATTCTCGATGATGGCGTCGAGCAGAGGGATGATGTTGTCGGTGGGCTTGTGCCAGTCGGTCGACATCCAGCCCTGTTTTGCCGAGCCGTAGATGGTGACAAACTCGAGCTGCTCCTCGGTGGCGTCGAGGCTGAACATCAGGTCGAAGACCATCTCCTGCACCTCGTCGGGGCGGCAGTTGGGTTTGTCGACCTTGTTGATGACGACGATGGGCTTGAGACCGATCTGCAGGGCCTTCTGCAGCACGAAACGGGTCTGGGGCATCGGGCCCTCGAAGGCATCGACAAGCAGCAGGCAGCCGTCGGCCATGTTGAGCACGCGCTCAACCTCGCCGCCGAAGTCGGCGTGTCCCGGGGTGTCGATGATGTTTATCTTTGTGCCTTTGTAGTTGATGGAAACGTTCTTGGAAAGAATTGTTATGCCGCGTTCGCGCTCGAGGTCGTTGTTGTCGAGGATGAGCTCGCCGGTCTCCTGGTTTTCGCGAAAGAGGTTACCGGCCCTGAGCATATTGTCGACCAAAGTGGTTTTTCCGTGGTCGACGTGCGCGATGATGGCGATGTTGCGGATATTCTGCATAGAATTGTTTTTAACCTATCTTTTTTCAACCTACAAAGGTAGTGATTTATCGCTCCCCCCACAAATTTTGAGCCACAAACACACCAGCTTAAAATTACACCGGCGAAAAAAGGCGGAAAAAGCGGGCGCCTGCTCCGGGAGGGGCAGGCGCCGGGGCCGGCGGTGGGCCGGCGGGGTTTCAAGGGTTGAGGGGCGGCCGGTTTTGTGTGACTGGCCGCCATCGGGAGGGGGCGGTTACTTTACGAGGACTTTGGTGGTGTGGCCGTCGACGTTGACGAGGTAGAGGCCGGGGGCGACGCGGAGGCTGCCCTGGGCGACGCCCTGGAGGTTGTGGACGGTGACGTGTCTGTAGCTGCCGTTGATGATGATTTCGCCGATGCCTCCCGAGACGGTGGCGCCGGTGGTGTCGTCAGCGATTATGTCGTCGACGCCGGCGGTGTTGAGGGTGGCGAAGACGGCGTACTCGTTGGGCTTGAGCTGCACGCGCACTGTTGTGTCGGTGCCCTGGAGGTTCTGGCTGAAGCCTGCCGACGAGGCGATGAGCTGGCAGTTGCCCGAGTTGAGGACGGTGGAGGTGCCGCCGACAAGGGTGGGGTTGCTGCCCGCAACGGTGGTGCGGATGAAGGCCATCACCTCTTTGTCGCCGTAGGTGTAGCGGATGATGCGGTTGCTGTTGACGCCGTTGGCAAAGCCGGTGTAGGTGACGGTGCCGTTGATGAACAGGTCGGGGTTGTCGGTGCGGAAGTTGCACAGAGCCTTGTAGGTTTCGTAAAGGCCTTTGATGTTCTCGTTGTTGAGGTTATTCCAGACTACGAGCTTGGGGTCGGTGTTGTTGCCGCTCGAGTTTTTGGTGGTCTGGTCGGCGGCGAGCTCGCCGAACTGCCAGATCATCTTCGAGCCGGGAGTAAGCAACAGCTGCACGGCTACCTGGCCCAGGCGGTTGCACATTGCGGCCTCGTTGTTCTTGATGGCGGTGACGCCCTTGTTGCGGGCGATGTAGGCCAGGCGTTCCTCGTCGTGGCTCTCGGCGTACGAGATGGTGCTGTACTGGGTGCGGCTGCACTTTTCGGCGTCGAAATAGTAGAGGTTGTTGTTGGTGGTCTGGCCGCCGCCGTAGTTGCCCGATACGCCGTTCTGGTTGTTCCAGTTGAGCTGGCCGTCGGCAGCCATCTCATTCTCCTCCTGGTCGTAGGCGAGGTTCTCGTTGATGTGGATGCCGTCGGGCTTGCGCGTCATAACCTCGACGCGGCTCTTGTTGTAGCCGTTGGTGGTGGCGTCGCTGCTGTTGGGATAGGAGGATGTCTCGCCCAGACCCTTTACCAGATCGAAGCGGAAGCCGTCGACGTTATAGCTTGTCATCCAGAACTGCAGTACGTCCTTCCACTGCTGCTGTACCAGCGGGTGCTCCTGCTTCCAGTCGTTGAGGACGCTGTAGGCGTGGGGTGCGTTGGCGTTGTAGAAGGGGTTGGCGTTGCGGTCGTACATCATGTACCAGGGGTGCAGACCGTCGCTGTGGTTGAGGGCGATGTCGAGCACAACGGCCATGCCGAGGCGGTGGGCCTGCTCGACGAAGGTGCGCAGGTCGTCGGGCGAGCCGTAGGCCTTGTCGAGGGCGAAGTAGAAGTTGGGGTTGTAGCCCCACGAGTTGTTGCCGTTGAACTCCATCACGGGCATCAGCTCGACGACGTTCACGCCGAGGTTGGCGAGGTAGGGCAGCTTCTCGATGGCCTTGCTGATGGTGCCTTCGGCGTTGGCCTTGCCCTCGGTGCCGGTGAAGTCGCGGAAGAGGAGCTCGTAGATGATGAGGTTGCGATGGTCGGGAATTTTGAACTCGCTGAAGGTGAAGCTGTTGTCGAAGTCGCCCTTGTAAACCGCCAGCATGATGTCGTCAAAGCGGTTGTAGGGGTACTTGGGCATGTCGGGCCAGATGTTCGAGTCGAGCCATTTGTCGTTGTACGGGTCGAGGACGAGGCGGGCGTAGGGGTCGCCCACTTTGTGCTTGCCGTCGACAATGTAGTAGTAGGGGTAGTAGCTGCTGTTGTCGAGGCCGCTGACGGTGGTGAAGAAGTAGCGCTGGCCGTTATAGTCCTGGTACTTCATGGTGTTTTTGCCCAGGATTTCGTAGTTGTCCCACGAGGGCACGAGCACCACCGACTCTTTGCCGGGCGCGGCGAGGCAGAAAGTGACGGTGCCGTCGGCGTTGCGCACGGCGCCCATCTTGGGCACGCCGCCGGGGTAGGTGCCGGCCTCCGAGCTGCCGGGGTAGGCGATGTTGAGGGTGCGCTCGAGGCTGCCCTCGGCCGAGGTGGCG
This sequence comes from Bacteroidales bacterium, assembly GCA_004553485.1. Classification (GTDB taxonomy): domain Bacteria; phylum Bacteroidota; class Bacteroidia; order Bacteroidales; family Muribaculaceae; genus CAG-873. The sequence continues at coordinate 16,966 of SFLG01000046.1, forward strand.
GTGGCGCGGACGGCGTAGCTGCCCGTCGATGCGATATTGTAGGCGGCCGTCAGCTGTGTTGCGCCGTTCTCGCTCTTGACCTGTACGCCGTTGACGTAGAGGGCAATCTGCGAGGGCGAGGTGACGTCGACGGTGAAGGTTACCGCCGTGGGCTGGCTGACGATGGAGACGGCGGGAGACGATGACAGCCGCATCTGGAAGCCCTCAGGCTCGACGTCGACAAAGATGTCGCCGCCGCTGGCAGTCTTGCCCTGTTTGTCGCATGAGCCGTTGCGGAACACCAGGGCGATGCGCTCGATGTGCTCGGTGGCGTCGGTTATGCCGAAGTACTCGCGCATATTGCCGATGTTGAGTGTCCAGGTGTTGGGGCCGGCGTAGCTGAGTTTGTATTTGGCTGAGTTGTCGCCCCATTCGGGGTGATTCTTCCAGCTGTTGTTCGATTTGTTTGTGATGGCGCCGATGTGTGCATAGACGGGGTCGGAGGCCGTTACGCCGCGCAGACCGTTGTTGCCCTCGGGAGCATCGGCATGGTAGGTGAGCACCACGTTGGTGTTGCTCTCCTGCAGGATGGCCGGGGTGTGTGTGACAATCTGAGCGCCGGCAGAGATGGCGAAGACCAGCAGAAGCGCTGTCAGAGCATAAAATTTTTTCATTGGTGATAATGGTAATGGTATCAGTTGTTTAATTGAGCAATATGAGCAAAGGTAAGAGGGGAGTGCGCGCTGTCGCGCGACCGTCCGGCCGCATAACGGCATAACAGGTGGCCGGGGTTGTGGCGGCCGTTTTGTTCTGTTTGAAGTCCGGATGCCGGGTCAGGTTGCCCGTCCCGACCGGCTTTGGCGGCCAAGAAAAAACGCGACACCGGTAATGAGTCCGGTGTCGCGTTGTGCTTGGTCTCGTCTTGGAGCCAATGTCAGCACCGACACCTTGATATATGAATATACGTCATAGGGTCGGCGTCACGCCGAGGGGGCGTAAAATCCGTGCGGGAGGCGGGGCTTATGCCTCGGCTACCGGGGTGACATTGATGAACTGACGGCCGTTGCGGCCCTCGGTGAAGAGGACGGTGCCGTCAACAAGAGCGTAGAGAGTGTGGTCTTTACCCATGCCTACGTTGAGGCCGGGGTGGTGGACTGTACCGCGCTGGCGCTTGATGATGTTGCCGGCCTTGCAGGCCTGACCACCGAAAATCTTGACGCCGAGGCGCTTGCTCTGCGACTCGCGTCCGTTCTTAGAACTACCTACACCTTTTTTATGTGCCATGATTCTATTGTTTTAAGGGGTTTAAGCAACGACTTCCTTGATGGTAATCTTGGAGAAGCACTGGCGATGGCCGTTTTTGCGGCGATAGCCCTTGCGGCGCTTTTTCTTGAAAATAATCACTTTCTCGCCTTTGACGAGGGGAGTCTGAACTTCGCAGACAACTTTGGCGCCTTCAACAGTGGGGGCACCGATTTTAACGTCACCGTCGGCGTCGAGCAGGAGAACACGGTCGAACTCGACAGTGTCGCCTTCCTTGACATCGCCAAGGTAGTGAACGTACAGGAACTTGCCGGCCTCGGCCTTGAACTGCTGTCCCTGGATTTCAACAATTGCGTACATTGTTATGTAACAGAAAACTAAAAAGTTAACCCGTCGGGCGGTCTGCTCAAACAGATGGCTGACACTTGTCTCTTAGCCCGGTGCGGAAAAAATGCCCACAAAATTACACATTTCCAACCAAATGGCAAAGGACGCCGGCAAAGTTTTTTACGTCGTCTCGTGATATTTGCAAAGTTTAACAAAATTTAAACATTGTCGCGCGCGGTTTTTGGTCCCGCCCTTGCTAAATTTGTATCTCGTAAAACCATCCCCTCCTATGATTATCCTGCACACATCCGACTGGCACCTGGGCGCGCAGCTGCATGGCTACGACCGCACCGACGCGCAGTTTGCCGCCATCCGTAATATAATTAATGTGGCCGCACAGCGCAAGGTCGACGCCGTCGTTGTCAGCGGCGACGTCTTTGACGTGTCGGCGCCGTCGTCGATGGCGCAGAACATGCTGTCGCAGTTGCTTGGCGAGATGCGGCGTGCCTGTCCCGACGCAAGGATTATCCTCACCGCCGGCAACCATGACGGCGCCTCGCGTCTGCAGGCCTTCAGGCAGATTTTCGATATCGCGGGGATAACCGTTGTGGGCGTTCCGGGACGCGTCGACGACCCGTCCAACTTTGCCGACAGACTCGTGGTGGACATTGCCGGCAAGGGTTATGTCATTGCGCTGCCGTATGTTAACACGCGTCTGCTCAACGACGATTTCCGCAAAGCCGTGGCCGAAGGGGTGGGGCGCCTCGACGCCTCGCGCCCGGTGGTGCTGATGGCTCATCAGGCCGTCTCGGGTTGTGTCTTTCGCGGTCATACACAGACCGATACCATTGTCGGCGGACTGTCGGTGGTGGCTGCCGATATTTTAGGCGGCGCGGCCGATTACGTTGCCCTGGGACATATACACAAACCTCAGACTCTCAAGGGCGGCCACGCCCGCTACTCGGGCTCGCCTTTGCAGGTGAGCTTCGACGAGGACTATCCTCACTCGGTGAGCATCGTCGAAATTGCCGGACGCGGTGCCCGGCCCGTCATAGAGGAGGTGCAGCTGGATGTCACACAGCCGCTCGTCACCATCGGTGGCGAGGACGGCATCAGTCCGGACGAGGCGGTGGAGCGCGCACGCCGCGAGGCCGACCCCGACACGCGGTCGCTGCCGCCCGGCGCATACGTGCGCATCAACCTGAACATCGCCCCTGGGCAGACGCTGACGTCGGCGCAGGAGACGGAGATACGTCAGGCCATCGATGAGGCGGGGTGTACCTACGTCCTGTCAAACATCCGAGTGGCGCGCCACGAGGCTGACGGTGCGGGCAGTGCCCCGTTGTCGGTGGCCGAATTCCGCCGCCTGACGCCGCAGGACGTGGCCATCGACTATTGCCGGCGCACGGGATGCTCGCTCACCGACGAGCAGATGGCGCTATTCAACGAGGTTGTCGACCTGGTGCGGGAGCCGGGCGGCGACGATGACGAAAACGACGAAAAATAGGATAGGGATATGAAGATACACTCAGTTACGTTGCACAATATAGCCTCTTTTGCCGACGTTACTGTCGATTTCGACGCCGAGCCGCTGGCTTCGGCCGAGGTGTTTCTTATCACAGGACGTGTCGGCGCGGGCAAATCCACCATTCTGGATGCCATCTCGCTGGCACTGTTCGGTGTCACCCCGAGGCTGCAGGCGACGCGTGCCGCGCAGGCTTACGGAAGTTTTGAGAAGGCCGGTGTGACGACGCCGCGTCAGATTTTGCGCTCGGGCTGCTCCGAGGGCCGCGTCGAGCTGCTCTTTGAGGCCGGAGGGGTGGAGTATAAGGCCGTCTGGTCGGTTGACCGCAAGATGGCAAAGGGCGTCAACGAGCTGGTCGACCTCAGCAACAACCACACCTTCACCGGCGGCGATGTCCTTGCCGAGGTGGAGAAAATTCTGGGCATGACATTCGACCAGTTCTGCCGCACCACGCTGCTGGCACAGGGCGACTTTGCCCGTTTTCTTAAGAGCGACGACAACGGCAAGTCGCTGATTTTGCAACGTCTTATCGGCGAGGAGATTTACGAGCGCGTGGGCAAGGCCATCAACGAACGCCGTCGCGCCGCCGATGCCGAGTACAAGACCGCCAAGGCGCTGTACGACCAGGTCAAGCCGATGACCGGAGACGAGGAGCGCGAGCAGAAAGGCGCGCTAAAGGAGGTGCGCGAAAAGCTGAAGACGCTGAAGGGTCGTGCCGACAAAATTGCCGCCGAGGTGTCGTGGGTAAGGCAGTTCGGCATACTCGGCGAGGCTCTGGCGAAGGCGGCAAAGGAGGACGCCGACGCCCGCGCCGATTGCGCGAGCGACGAGACAGCCTCGCTCCGCGCTGTCATCAGGGAGTACGCGCAGACTTCCGGTGTGCGCTCCGACGTCAGTCAGGCCAAGCGCTTGGCCGATGAGGTCGCCGGTTGCGACACCGCCCTTGGCCGTTGCGCCGCCGGCGCGCTGTCGCTGGCGCGGAATGTCGATGCCCTGGAGGACAAGATCAAGGCCGGTGAGGAGGAGGTGCGCATCCTCGACGGCGAGCAGGCACGGGGCAGGGAGCGCAAGCCGCTCTACGATGTGGCCGGGACTGTGCGAACTTTGGCCGACAATCTGCATGGCGCTGTCGAAAACGCCCGGTCGTGCCGCGCCGATAGTGTGGCGGGACAGAAGAAACTGGCGGAGAAGCTTGCCCCGGAGGCCGAAAATACCGCCGCGCGGGCTCTCGACGCCGGCGAGACGCTGGCAAAGGTCGACAAGGATGTCGAAGACGTAACGGCCGAGCTCGAGGCCGCCGGTCTGCCGGGTCTGCGCAAAGGGCTTGAGAGTATGAAACTACGCCTCGTGAACTTGCACGAGGTCGGCTGCTATATCGAAGATGTGGCACGTCTGTCGCAGGAGAGGGCGGGGCTGCTCGAACAGCGCGAAAACGAAAAGGTGCTGCTCGGCAAACTCGACGGTGCCCTCCCGGCCTTGCAGGAGCTGTGCCGTCAGAGTCTCGCCAATCTGGAGCGTGCGCGGCACAACCGCGACGTGGCTTTTGAGGGCGTGAGCGACCGCATCGAGTCGTTGCGCGCGATGCTCAGGGAGGGCGACGTTTGCCCCGTCTGCGGCGCCACGGTGGGTGCCGTGCTGCCGGTGAGCGAGGCGGTAAGGAAGGTTGTCGCCGAGCTTGACGGGACGGTATCCGAGATGCAGGAGCGTCACGACGCTAACGGGCGTGAGCTGTCAAAAGCGCAGTCTGACCGCGAGAACGCCGCCCGAAACATCGAAAGGCTCGATGCTGACATAAAACGGAAACAGACGGCCTGCGATAAGCTTCAGGAGTCGCTCGGCACACTCTGGCAGTCGATGATAGGCAGCGGGACGCCGGACAATGCTGTGCTTGTCGAAGAGGTGGGTAAGCTCAATGACGAAATTGACGGGCAGAGCAAGTTAATCAGTGACGCCGAGGCAATCGAGAAGAGGCTGAAGGCCTTGCGGCGCGAGCAAACGGCAGCGCGCACGCAGTTTAAGGAGGCCGACGCGCTCAGGCAAAAGGCTGCCGATGCTCTTGCCGCCGCCCGCACCGAACTGGAGCGCAGGACGGCCCTTGCCGACGCCGCCGATACTGCCGTTTCCAATACGCTTGCACTGCTGTCGCAAAAGGTGGCAGAGGCGGGCGACAAGCTGCCCGAAGGGGTGCCGGAAATTCTTGCATACGCCGATGCTCTCTGCACTGAAAAAGCAGATTTTGAAGCACGCGAGGCCAATCTTGCCGAGCGTCGCAAGGCCATTGAGACCCAACGGCTTACCTTGGCGGATGCTCAGGCGGCACTGGCCGAGCTTAAAACGGCAGTCAAGGACGTCCCCGCGCCGGAGGACGAAGCCAAACCGGCACGGGTAGGGGATGCCGAACTCGCCGCAGAGATACGGTCGCTGACGGTACGCGCCCGCACGCTCATCAACGACCGTGAAAACCGAAAAGAACAATTGCTTGCCGCACAGAATTCTATCGAAGCTTTCTTTGCCGATAATCCCGGTTTTTCCATGGAAAGGCTTGCCGAGCTTGACGCCTTCAAAGCCGATAAACTTGAGTCTGTGTCGGCCCGGTTGCGGCAAAAGGACGAGCGCACGGCGACGGCGGCCGGAGCGCTCAGCCAGTGCCGCAGTCAGCTGGACGAGCACCGCAGGCTGTGTCCGCCCGATCTGTGCGACCTTGCCGACGAAGACTTGCCGAAGCTTGCGCTGCTTGAAAAACAGCAAGCCGAAACTGCGGCTGAAACGACTGAGTGTCAGGGCGCCGAGGCGCGCATCAGTCAGCTTCTGGAGTCAAACAAAGAGGTCAAGGCCAAACGCAAACTGTTGCGCGAGGACAGGGACAAAAAGGACGCTGTGCTGGCCAACTGGAAGGTGCTGGACAATATGTTCGGCTCGACCGACGGCAAGCGCTTCCGCACCATCGCCCTCAGCTATATACTTGGCGCACTGATAGATCGGGCCAACCAATATATGCAAAACCTTACCGACCGATACCGCCTGTCGGTATATCCCGGAACCTTCATCATCCTTGTCGAGGATGCATACCAGGGTTATACTGTCAGGCCGGCCACGTCGATTTCGGGCGGCGAGTCGTTCATCGTCTCGCTCGCTCTGGCCTTGGCACTCAGCGACATAAGCGAAGTCAGCGGCGCCGACATCCTCTTTATCGACGAAGGCTTCGGCAGCCTCAGCGGCCAGGAGCTCGACAACGCCATCGCCATGTTGCAGAACCTCCACAGCCTCTCGCGCCGCCGCGTCGGCATCATCAGCCACCTCCCCCGCGTCTCCGAAAGCCTCCCCGTCCAGATCCGCGTCACCCGCGCCACCCCCCTCTCCCCCTCCACCCTCACCATCACCTCCACCCCCGACGCCGAAGCCTGACC
>SFLG01000122.1 GCA_004553485.1 Bacteroidales bacterium
TTAATTTGTATATTTGCGTGATATGAAACTTTTGTTGTCAAAGCCTAATGAGGCGCTGCGTTTGTTGTATGAGCAGTCTTTTCCGCCGGAAGAGAGGCGCGACTGGTGTGCTTTGCCTGTCGATAACCCGGCTTTTAAGCTGTGGGCCATCGTTGATGATGACATCGATGAAGAGCCTGTTGAGGTCGGGCTGGTTACGGTGTGGGAGTTTGACGGGTTTTCGTATGTCGAGCACTTTGCCGTGCAGCCGGGGCTCAGAGGCGCCGGAGTAGGGTCGTGGGTGCTGTCGCAGCTGAGGGAGCCGGTGATACTTGAGGTGGAACCGGCGGGCAGTACGCCCGAGGCCGAGCGACGCATACGTTTCTACTTCGCCCGAGCTGCCCGAGCTGGAGTTGAAGCTGATGCTTCACGGCGACATTGAGGACATTGACGCAGTAATCAAAACGATACACAAAAACGTTTATAATAAAGTATAAGACATCACAGGCGATTTTACAGGCCATCGATATGAACACAGACCTGATTAGCCAGCATAACTAACCGTATATATGGGACTTAAGAAATATAACAGCAAAGAAATAAAGCGTGACCGTCGTGTGCTTGAACTGCTTTCGCAGAATTTTCCGAATGTCAACGCCGCCAGCACCGAGATAATCAATCTTGAAGCCATTCTCAACCTGCCTAAGGGAACCGAGCACTTTGTGGCCGACCTTCACGGCGAGTACGAGGCCTTCCGCCACATCCTCAAAAATGCTTCGGGAAACATCAAACGCAAGGTCCTGGACATTTTTGGCAGCACCTTGCGCGAGGGCGAGATAAAAGACCTTTGCACGCTTATCTATTACCCCGGTCCCAAGCTCGAACAGGTCAAGGCTACCGAGAAGAATATCAGCAACTACTATAAGATTACGCTGAACCAGCTTGTCAAGGTGGTACGCAGTGTGTCGTCCAAGTACACCCGCTCAAAGGTGCGCAAGGCGCTGCCCAAGGAGTACGCATATATAATAGAGGAGCTACTGCACGAGACACCCGATGATGTCAAGAAGCAGGCCTACTTCAACCGCATCGTCGAGACCATCGTCCTCACCGGTCAGGCTGACGATTTCATCGAGGCGATGTGCAACGTCATCCAGCGTCTGGCCATCGACCAGCTGCACATCCTCGGCGACATATACGACCGTGGTCCGGGCGCCCATCAGATTATGGATCTGTTGACCGGCTATCCCAACTTCGACATCACGTGGGGCAATCACGATATCGTGTGGATGGGCGCCGCCGCCGGCAATGCCGCCTGCATCGCCAACGTGCTGAGGCTGTCGTTGCGCTACGCCAATATGGCCACCCTTGAGGAGGGCTACGGCATAAACCTCGTCCCCCTGGTGACATACGCCATGGAGAAGTATGCCGACGACCCGTGCACCGGCTTCGAGCCCAAGGACGACCCCGACGACGGCAGCCACACCGAGAAGAGCCTGTACCTGCTGGCGCAGATGCACAAGGCCATCACCGTGCTGCAGTTCAAGCTCGAGGGCCAGCTGTACGAGAAATATCCCGAATGGAAGATGAAGGGCCGCGGACTGCTCGGAGCCATCGACTTCGAGAACGGCACCGTCACCGTCGACGGCAAATCCTATCCCCTCAACGACACAAATTTCCCCACCGTAGACCCCAAGGACCCCTTCCGCCTCACCGAGGAGGAGCAGGCGCTCGTCGACCGGCTCGTGCACTCGTTCACCGTCAGCGATAAGCTGCAGCGCCACATGTACCTTATGCTCTCGCACGGTGGCATCTACGGCATCTACAACGGCAACCTGCTCTACCATGCGTCGATACCCCTCAACAAGGACGGCAGTCTGAAGGAAGTGGACGTGTTCGGCGAAAAGCTGAAAGGCCGCGCCCTGCTCGACCGCATCAACCAGATTGTGCACTACGCCTACAACGACGACTCGGACGAAGACGAGCGCCAGCGCGCCGTCGACTACTTCTGGTATCTGTGGAGCGGGCCCGACTCGCCCCTGTTCGACAAATCCAAGATGGCCACCTTCGAGCGCTACTTCATCAACGACAAAGTGCCACAGGCCGAGGAGAAAGGCCAGTATTACATCTGCCGCAACGACCCTGATGTCTGCGACATGATCCTCGACGAGTTCGAGGTAGTAGGCCCTCATCGCCACATCATCAACGGCCACGTGCCCGTAAAGGCCGCCAGCGGCGAGAACCCCATCAAGGCCGACGGCAAACTGATGGTAATCGACGGCGGCTTTGCCAAAGCTTACCATGGCACCACCGGCATTGCGGGCTACACCCTCGTCTTCCACAGTCGCGGCTTTGAACTTGTTCAGCACGAGCCCTTTACTTCGGCCGAGAACGCCATTGCCAACGGCAGCGACATCGTCAGCACAAACCAGATTGTCGAGATGAGCGCCCACCGTATGCGTGTGCGTGACACCGACAAAGGCCGCGAGCTGCAGGCCCAGATTGACGAGTTGATGGAGCTGCTCTACGGCTACCGCCACGGCTTTATCAAGGAGCGCAACGGCGTGTGAGGCTGAGGAG
>SFLG01000123.1 GCA_004553485.1 Bacteroidales bacterium
TTGGAAAAATACGAAAAAATCAGTCGCATGATAAATATCCAAACCTCAGACCGCTAAAAAGAGAGGCTGCGCCGTAAACCTTAATTACGACACAGCCTCTTCGCTTGGTTACATCATTGATATTTATTAGTTTACTGGTGACAAACAATAAATACTATATCATGATTACCGAGAGTAAAGTTACTGAAATTTTCTGTATTGCCGACGATTTTGCAAAGAATTTGAAGTTGAGATGGCAAAAATACCCTTCGGTCCACTGTCGACACTCCCAAACGCTGCAGAAAACGCATGATGTCGGATACCGAGGTCATAACTATTTTGATCTGCTTCCACTTTCTGATGAACATGCCCGCAGCAATAGGCGCATATTGTTTCTTCGCCAATAAGCCGGAGATAAACTTCGATTTCGAGGTCCCGGAGGCCAAAGGGCAACTCGTCCTCCGGCATTAACAGTTGCACTTCTCTAATCGCATACAACAAAATCAGGCGACCTCTGTTTGGCCGCCCGATAGGATGTTTCTACCCGGTTCGTTGGCATTTGCTTTATTCTTATCCTGAACTCGCGTTAAAGGGTTAGGGGTGTGCCGGTGTATGCTCTGCGATTTAGCCTTCAATGGCTTAGGGGTTTTGCAGGTGGGAGAGGCAGTGCTGGAAGTGGGGGGTGTGGTAGTCGGCGGGGCGGAGGATGTGTGTGTCGCAGAGGACGATGTCGATGTCGATGGGGACTTGGTGCTCTTGTTTGGATTGGGGGGTGCGGCCAAGGGTGCGTTCGGTGTGCTTGAGAACGTCGTTCAGCTCGTGGGGCTCGAGGGCGGTGGTGATCTGCGCCGCCATGTTTAGGTAGGGGGCGCCGAAGCCGGTGATGGACGGGGTCTCTATGACGGGTGAGAGGACGGGGGTGCCATCAACGAAAGGCCGCAGCGCCTCGATGGCTGCCGCGAGGTTGCGGGTGCGGTCGCCGCTGTTGCTGCCGAGGCTGAGCACGTAGGTGTGACGGCGGGTGTCAGCGTTGCCGGGGGTTGCCATGGCGGAGGGTGAAAAGGGTGATTTCGGGTGTCGCGCCCACGCGGGCGGGGAAGCCTACTGTCCCGGCACCGATGTTGACGTAGAGGTTCTGACCCTTCTTGTCGGTGTAGAGTCCGCCCCAATGGTGATAGCGCCAGGCGGCGGGCGAGGTGCCCAGCATCGTTATCTGCATGGCGTGGGTGTGTCCGGCCAGCGTGAGCAGGATGTTGGTGCTGTCACTGTCCTGGATGTCGCTGTCCCAGTGGGCGGGGTTGTGCGACAGCAGCACTTTGGCGTGGCGGTCGGAGACGCCGGCGGGGTAAGCCTCGGCGAGCGAGCCGTAGACAGGGAAGGGAGGGTCGCCGATATTCTCCACACCAATCAGCATCAGCGTGTCGCCATGTGCCACGAGCGTGTCGTGGGCGTTGTTGAGCATCTTCCAGCCCATACGGCGCTGCAAATCCTTGAGCAGCTGCATATTCTCGGCCTTGGCCTGCTTGGTCGGCCACTCGGTGTAATCGCCGTAGTCGTGGTTGCCGAGTATCGAATATACGCCGTATGGGGCGCTGATGCGCGAGAGGACGTTGACAAAGGGCTCGAGCTCGACGGTGCGGCGGTTGACGATGTCGCCGGTAAAGACGACGAGGTCGGGGTGCAGCGAGTTTATCTTGCCCACCAGATCGCACAGAAATGTCGTGTCATTGCCGAAGGTGCCGACGTGGAGGTCCGAAATCTGGGCGATGGTGAAGCCGTCAAAGCCTTTGGGAACCTCCGGCGACGCTATCTCGACATTGCGCACGTCGAGGTTGAAGCGGTTGAAGAGCGCGCCCCACCACATGGCCACAAAAGCCACCAGGGCCATAAAGAGGCCGAACCACGACAGGGGTCTGAAAGTCGGCTTGCGGAACAGCATGGGAATGCGTGCCGACAGGTCGAAGATGACGTATATGACTTTGGGGGTAAAGAGCGACAGGAAGGTGAACAGCATCCACATCGTTGCCCGGAGGACATCCTCGCCTCCCGAGCGGAAGGGCATGCACAGGATGGCGATAAGAAGGGCCATGCAGGCTGCTGCCGCCACAAGGTAGACACGGCGCCACAGCTTGCGGCTGTTGTAACGCTGCAGGCTGCGGTAGATATAAAAATCGGCTGCCGCGTTCAGCAGAATCGCGGCTATCATCAATACAATTGGGAGGCGCATAGGGAGAGAGTTATGATTTTAAGAGCCCGTTCCCCAATTTCTGTTAACGCAGGGTCGCATATTTTGGGATGGATTTTGATTTGTGAAGATGGAGTGTAGCGAGCTACACGACTGATGAACAAATCGAAAG
>SFLG01000004.1 GCA_004553485.1 Bacteroidales bacterium
CCGCCAACGGCAAGCCCCGACGACGCCATCACCGCCCCAAATCGGGCGGCGGCAAGGTCAAGGATGGAAGCGACAGGCAATAGCCTCCGCCCCAGGCCAAAGACATACCCCGCCGCGCGATTTTCGGCTCGTACCGTACCGAATTTTGCCGGCGGGGTTTAACATTGTCTGACAAAACGGGCCGGCGGCAGAAAAATATTGCTAAAATATTTGTTGAAAACTAACTTATATTTAAAAAAGTTGTATCTTTGCCGTTGAACTTTAGATTTTTGCGCGATTTTGCTTTGATTTTATTAAACTGCCAATAGAGTTTTTAAAATCGGCAAAGAGATGCAGACCTCGGTTCCAATCATTTTCCGAGTCTTTTCCGATTCGTTTTCCTTTCATTTCCGAGGCAATTTTCCAATTCAAAGTTTGCCGTAGATATATATACCTGACTTAAAACCTATCCATTAATCACAAATAATTTATCGCTTATGCAATCATTCCTCAGGAAAGTCCTTCTTGTAGCTTTAATAGCTATGGGACTGGACTTTGGAGCGTTTGCGGCTGTCGCGCCCACCAAGGGCGTGATACGCGTCAAGTTGCAGCCCGAGGTGGCGGCCAAGCTGGGAGCACAACCCCGCAAGGCTGTCAACGGCGTGCTGCAGACCGGCACCTCGCCGCTCGACAACGCTGTAAAACTGGTGGGAGCGGTGCGCATCGAACCGATGCTGCCACCGTCGCCCAAGTATGCCGCACAGCGCGCCAAATACGGCCTCGACCGCTGGTACACCGTCAGCTTCGACGGTAACGTCAGCCCCGAACAGGCCCGCAAGGTGTTTGCCGCAGCGGCGGGCGTAGAGCGCTCCGAGACAGTGACACCGATGTCGCTGCAGGAGGGCCGCGGAACCTTCCGCCTGCTCAAACGCAACGCCGCCCCGCGTGCCGCAGCCTCGGCTATGCCGTGGAACGACCCGCAGATGTCGCTCCAGTGGCACTACCAAAACTTCGGCGACATACCCTACAGCGTCGCCGGAGCCGACATCAACCTCTTTGACGCCTGGAAGGTCTCGACCGGCTCGCCCGACGTTGTCGTCGCCATCATCGACGGCGGTATCGACACCAGCCACGAGGACCTGAGCCAGAACCTCTACGTCAACCTGGCCGAGCTCAACGGCGAGGCCGGCAAGGACGATGACGGCAACGGTTATGTCGACGATATCTACGGCTTCAACTTCTGCACCAACGAAGGCAAGATTTATCCCCACAACCACGGCACCCACGTGGCCGGCACCGTAGCCGCCGTCAACAACAACGGCATCGGCGTGGCCGGCGTGGCCGGCGGCGACGGCTCGGTACAGACGGGCGTGCGCCTGATGTCGTGCCAGGTCTTTGACCCGCGCAGCGGCGCCGGCCAGGGCGACTTTGCCAAGGCCCTCGTCTACGCCTGCGAGAACGGCGCCAGCATCGCGCAGTGCTCGTGGGGCTGGGACAGCCCGGACTACTACGAGCAGGCCGTCCTCGACGCCATCGACTACTTCACCGAACAGGCCCGCGGACCGCGCATGACCGGCGGCCTCTGCATCTTCGCCATGGGCAACACCGGCGAGACCGGCGACTTCTACCCCGCATCGTACGAGCCCTGCGTCGCCGTTACGGCCATGACCTCCGAGCTCACCCCCGCCCCCTACTCGAGCAACGGCCCCAAGGCCGACATCGTCGCTCCCGGCGGCCTGCTCGACTACGGCGAGCTGCAGGGCGTGCTCTCCACCCTGCCGCACAACCAGTACGGCTACAGCGAGGGCACCTCGATGGCTACACCGCACGTGTCGGGTGTCGCCGCCCTGGTGCTCAGCAAGTTCGGCTCGCCCACCTTTACCTCCGAGACCCTGCGCACACAGCTGCTCAGCTCGGTCAACGACTTCTACGGCCACGGCAGCAACAGCGCTGTCGCCGGCAACTTCGGCTCGGGCTACCTCGACGCCGCAAAGGCTATGACGATGGACCAGGACGCCGCTCCCACAGCGGTTGCCGACTTCACCCTCACCGCAGCCCAGGACTACATCCACGTGCAGTGGGAAGTTCCTGCCGGCGGCGACAGCCACATTATATATTATTCCAAGTCGCCCTTCAACGCACAGGACGACCTGACGGCACTGTCGTCGAAGGTGGTCGACACCAAGTTCCTCAACCCCGGCGAGACAGCCTCGGCCGAGCTTGACCGCCTCGACCCCCTGACCAAGTACTACATCGCCATCCGGGCCGTCAACCGCTGGGGCCAGGCTTCGCCCCTGTCGGCCGTGAAGGAGGCAACCACCAACGCCGGCCCCAAGCTCACCGTCGACCAGACCTCCCTGTCGATGAAAACCACCGCCGACGCCCCCGTCGCCACCGCCACCCTCGCCATCGGCAATGACGCCGAGGGCCTGCTCAAGTGGAAGGCCTCGAAGAACACGCGCACGGTATCGATGCAGAGCGTGGCCCGTCCCGCTCCCGGCGACGTACAGGCCTACAAGGGCAAAATCGCCACTGCCGACGCCCGCCGCCGCGCAGCCTCGGTAAAGCCCGAATACAACGCCGACGACTATCCCGCCGAAATCTACGAGTACGAGACACTGTGGGCGATGATCGGCGACACCGACAAGAGCCTGCCCAACTCGCTGGCTCAGTGGTTCCGTGTCGACCCCGACAAGTATCCCCAGGGCTTCAACCTCACCACGCTGTGGTTCCAGGGCCCCGAGCGCAGCTCGGCCACCACTCCCGTCATCGAAATCTACAAGGGTGACATGGCCATCTCGGCGGCTTCGCTGATACAGAAGGTAGGCTACACGATGTTCTTCCACAACTACCCCATCTCGCTCCAGGAGCAGCTCTACTTCGCCCCCGGCGAGAGCTTCTGGGTAGTCGCCCACTTCCCGGGCGGCCAGGAGGGCTACATGCTGCCCATGGCACGCACCGCCGGCACCGACAAGAGCAACACGGCATACATGTCCAACGACAACGGCGCAAGCTGGAACCGCCTCTCCGAGGCCCTCAAGGGCAGCATATACGAGGCACAGGCCGAGCAGTTTGTCTGGGGCGTGAAGGCACGCTCGCTCAATCCCGACTTCAGCGGCTTCCTCGAGCTCAACCCCGAGGAGGGCACCGTCATGCCCGGCCAGAAGCAGGAGGTTGCCCTCAGCGCCGACGGCAGCAAGCTCGTCAACGGCACATACAACTTCAACCTCAGACTCACCTCCAACGAGTCGGGCAGCCCCGTCACCACCATCCCCGTCAGCCTCAGCGTCAGCGGCAACAAGCCCGACGTGGTAGTGCCCAAGGTGGTAGACTTCGGCTCGCTGCTGGTAGGACAGAGCAAGACGCTCACCGTCGAGGTCTACAACCGCGGCTTCGGCTCGGCTCGCGGCTCGGCGTGGGGCGCCAACATCAACAGCAACAAAATCGTCAGCTCGAGCGAGCACTTCGCCGGTCCCGACGTAATCTCGGGCGGCTTCCCCGCCCGCGCCCGCTCGACCGTTGACCTCACCTTCGCCCCCAAGGCCGAGGGCTCGCACACCGGCACCATCACCATCACCGACTATGACGGCAACAGCTACCGCATTCTCGTCCAGGGTGCCGCCACGATGCCCGCACAGCTGGCCGTAGAGCCCGCCGTTGTCGACGCCGGCACAATCGCCGTCGGCGACGAGCCCCGCGAGCTCTCCTTCAAGGTGACCAACACCGGCAAATACCCCCTCGAGTACGTCTTCCCCACCTTCTCCGACGAGACCGTCGAAGGCGCAGCCTCGCTGCACAAGTTCGGGTACACCGTGGCCTCGACACTCGAGGGATACGACGCCTTCGAGTACAGCGCTCCCGTTCAGGTTATCGGCGCCAAGGACCTGGCTTCGACATTCACCGACGACAACTACGTCAGCGGTGCCATCAGCCTGCCCTTCAGCTTCCCCTACTACGGCAAGAGCTATGACAAACTCTACATCACCTCGTTCGGCGGCGTGATGTTCGCCCTGAACCAAGAGGTCATGCGCGAGCCCCTCACCCCGGACAGCTACGGCTTGCCCGGCACAGGCCTGATATGCGCCTGGGGACGCCAGCTGCAGATGGGTCCCGACTCGCACGTCGAGTACGGAACGGCCGACGGCAAGTTTGTCGTCAATTTCCGCAATGTCCTCGGTCTGGTTTACGCCAGCGACTACGCCCCCGTATCGTTCCGCATCGTCCTGTCGCCCAACGGTGACATCGAGATGTTCTACGACGACTACGAGGCCATGAACTTCTTCCAGGGGGGCTCGACCCTCTTCTGCGGCATCAACGACCCCGCCGTCAGCGATGTCGTCACCGTCACCAGCTCTGACATGGCCGACTACTGGGGCACCGACGAGCCCACCGCCGACAACTCGCGCTACAGCCTGTTCACCTCGGGCACCGCCGTGCGCTTCACCGCGCCCCAGACACGCTTTGTCACCGCCCTGGCTCCCGCCTACGGCCTCGTCACTCCCGGCGAGTCGGTAGAGATAAAGGCCACCGTGGCCATCAACGACGCCATGGTTGCCGGCCCCACCGTCAACAACCTGGCCATCGTCACCAACGACCCGCAGCCCGCCGTACGCGCCGTACGCTTTGAGGCCATCGTCTCGGCCGAAGGTCTCGCCCCCGCCGTCGACATCGCCTCTACCGACATCGACTTCGGCAGCGTCTTCCGCACCAGCGAGCTCGTCGTCCCCGTCACCGTACGCAACACGGGCCGCAACGACCTCAACATCACCGGCGCCACCTTTGCCGGCACCTCCGGCATGACCGTCGGCACCGAGCTCCCCGCAGTGCTCAAGCCCGGTCTGGCTCTCGACCTGCTCGTGACAGTACCCACCGAGACCGAGGGCGCTCTGGCCGACAAGCTCACCGTGGCAACCGATGCCGGCGACACCGAAGTGTCGATCCACGGCACGGTAATCGGCACCCCCGTGGTCGAGCTCTCGCTCAACGCCCTTGACGAGACCGTCCTCTCGGGCACGCCCCTTGCCAAGACCCTCGAAGTCAGCAACACCGGCAACGAGGACCTTACCTACACCGTCACCGGTGACGAGCTCGTCAACGCCACCGTGCCCGAAAAGGCCGACGCCGTCGTCTCCTACTCGTACCGCCAGGCCGTGGACGGCAAGTGTGCCTTCGACTGGATCGACATCACCGCCGACCCCGAGGCCGAGCAGCACGCCTTCCGCTACTACAACGAGCACGACTGGATCGCAGTCGACCTGCCCTTCCAGTTCCCCTTCTACGGCAAGAAGTACAGCCGCATCTACATCTACAACACCGGCTTTGTCAGCTTCACCGAGCGCCACGACGACCGCCTCTGGCCCGAGCCTCCCGCAGCATTCCCCAACGAGACGGTTTACACCAACCTCATCGCTCCCTACTGGGGCCTGCACTCGATGAACACCACCAAGACCGCCGGCACCTACCACAAGGTGTCCGAGCACCAGGCCGTAATCAGCTTCCTCGAGTACGGTAACTCGCTCAACGCCGGCGTGGACTTCCAGCTCATCCTCAACGACGACGGCTCGTTCAAGTTCCAGTACAAGGCCCACGACGAGTATGCCCAGCTTCTGGGCGCCTTCGGCCTGGCCGGCATCAGCGACGAAAACGGCGAACAGTACGTCCGTCTGCCCGACCGCTCGATTGCCTTCGGCAACGCCGTCGCCTTCACTCCCATCCGTCAGAATACCCTCAAACCCGGCGAGAAGGACGAGGTCACCCTGACCTTCGACACCGACCGCCTGGCCGGCTCCTACACCGGCGCCGTCAAAGTGTCCACCAACGCCCCGCACGCCGAGAGCATCGAAATCCCCGCTGCCCTCACCGTCACCGGCGAGGCCAAGCCCGTGATACCCTCGGAGGTCAGCGAGACACACGTGATGGGCTACTCCAGCACCGACTACTCTGACCCGTTGGTGCAGATGGGCGCACGCTACAGCGCATACTTCAACGTCGCCAACGAGGGCACAGCCCCCATCACCGTCACCGACGTCTCGTACGAGTCGCCGATGATCGAAGACGAGTGGTGGGGCGGACAGGTGCCCGCATTCTACCTCTTCGCCAACCTCGAAGGCGTCGACTGGATAACAGGCGAGCCCACCGGCAAGAAGGAGTGGCAGCAGGTCGGGAACGGCTCCTTCAGCCCCGTCACCGTGGGCAAGGAACCCCTCGAGTTTGCCGTACCGATGATGGAAGGCGAATACTGGATGACGCCCGGCGAGTACACCATCACCGTCACCATCACCTACGTCGAAGGTGCGGCCGACGCCGGTAGCGGCGAAGGCGGCGGCGACAGCGGCATAGGCGGCTTGGAGCCCCTGGCCGAGGGCGAGAACGGCACACACACCGCCGTCGTCACCGTACGCTTAATCGTCACTCCCGCGCCCCAGATGGTGCTCGACAAGGAGGAAATCGCCGTCACCAACGCCGACGACGACCTTGTCACCACCGAGACCGTCGTCATCGGCAACAACGGCCAGTACGACCTCGAATACAGCCTCGAGATTGATCCCACCGGCGTAGGCGACCAGGGTGCCGGCGACATCGGCGGCGGAGGCATCGACCCGATGTCGAAGGTGCGCGCCGCCAAGGGTGCCGCTCCCGACGTCCTCGCCGAGGGCAACTTCGGCGCCAAGCTCAAGAAGGCCATCGCCAAGGCCGGCGAGCAGACCTACCACGTCTTTGAGGCTCCCGCCGACTTCGACTTCAACCGCGCCCTGTTCTACAGCGTCATGCCCGGCAACTCGACTTCGTACAACTACGGCGCCAACAGCCTGCTCGACGTCTACAAGGCATCCGTAGCCTTCAAGGCTCCCGCCGACGGCTTCAACATCTCGCACATCTACACGCCCATTAACATCGAGAGCGCGTCCAACGTCACCGTTCGCTTCGACATCGTTTCGGGCAGCGATCCCGAGACGGGCGAGGTAATCGGCTCGACCGACCTGTTCATTCCCTCGCAGAAGAACCCCAGCGTAGGCTCGTTCTACCTCGTGCCCTTCGACCGCGCCGTTTACATGAACCCCGGCGAGGAGTTCTGCGTAGTGGCTACCTTCCCCGAGGGCATCAAGTTCCCCGCTTACCTCTGTGTCAAGGAAGAGCCCGTCACCGACGGCCGCTACCTGGGCTGGACCCAGAGCTCGGGCTGGTTTGACCTGGGCCGCCTCTTCGAGAACAACTACGGCTCGTTGGGCTACGTCCTGTCGTGCCTCGAGACCAAGGCCGGCGAACCCTGGATCAAGCTGCTCAACCCCGAGACCGAAGGCAAGGTGGCTCCCGAAGCCTCCACCGAGGTGAAGGTTCAGCTCAACGCCGCGGCTACACGCCTCGAGCGCGGCAACAAGGCTATGCTCATCATCCGCTCCAACGACCCGACGATTCCCGTGGTTAACGTGCCCGTCACACTCGACCGCAACTCCGCTCCCGTCGTCGACGCTCCCGCAAGCAAGCTGTATGCACGCGAAGGCGAGCCCACCCGCGTCGAAATTCCCGTCTCTGACCTCGACGGCGACGACGTCACCGTCACCCTCACCGACGAAAAGGGCATAGCCGCCCTCGAAGGCGCCGACGAAGCCGGCAACGTCCTCATCAGCCAGGGCACCGGCAGTGTGGCTGTCGTCCTCAGCCCCGACTTCGGACACAACGGCGACTACAGCTTCACCCTTGAGGCCGTCGACGCCAAGAGCCACGCCACCACCGTCCGCGTCAACTACCAGGTAGAGAAGGTCAACCGCGCTCCCCAGGCCGGCACCCCCGCCACCATCTCCATCCACGAGGGCGAGATATCCGACCTCATCACCTTCTCGACCTACTTCGAGGAACCTGACGGCGAGGAGATGACCTACACCGTCGCCGTGGCCGACCAGACCGTGGCCGAGCCCTACCAGTCGCCCTCGGCAGTAATCCTGCGTGGCGTCAAGGTGGGCAAGACCACCCTCACCGTCACCGCTGCCGACCCGGCCGGACTCACCGCCACCGTCGAAATCCCCGTTGAAGTCAGCGAACAGGCCGGCATCGACGACATCGTTGCCGACAACGCCACTGACAGCGTCGTTCTCCTCGAGAACCCCGTCAGCGACGCCATCCGCCTGCTCAGCGGCTACACCGCCGACAACGTGACAATCAACGTCTTCGACATGGCCGGCACCACCGTCCTGTCGCTCCAGGCCGACCTCCACGCCGGCGAGACGCTGACCATCCCCTTCGGCGCTCCCCGCTCGGCATACCTCCTCCAGGTAACCGCCCCCGGCAAGCCCGCCCAGACCCTGCGTCTCCTCCACAACTGAACCCGCTAATCACCACCTCCCCCAAGGCTGCGCCCCCACCGGCGCAGCCTTTTTTCGTCCCCCCTTTTGGCCTTTTGCCCAAAATCCTTACCTTTGTCTCTGCTTAATCTTCTGTAATCCTTAAATTCACCTATGCTGATCAAGACTTTCGGAGGCGCCCTGACGGGCATCGACGCCATCACCGTCACTATCGAGGCGTGCACGCAACTGGGCGCCGGGCTTATGCTGGTCGGACTGCCCGACACGGCCGTCAAGGAGTCGTGCCAGCGCGTACAGGCCGCCATCACCAACATCGGCATGGAATTTCCGCGGTCTGCCCTGACGGTCAACCTCGCCCCCGCCGACGTGCGCAAGGAGGGCGGCGCATACGACCTGCCCATAGCTCTGTCGGTGCTCGTCGCCGGTGACAAGCTACAGGCCCCCGACCTTGACAAATACTACATCATGGGCGAGCTGGGCCTCGACGGCGAGGTGCGCGCCATCCGCGGCGCCCTGCCAATGGCGATACAGGCCCGCAAAGAAGGGTTCAAGTACATGATTGTCCCCGGCGCAAACGCCTGCGAGGCCGCCGTAGTGGACAACCTCACCGTCTACGGCGTAGACAACCTGCGACAGGTAATCGACCACCTCACCGGCGCGGCAAAGCTACAGCCGACGGTGGTGGACACGCGCGCCGAGTTTGCACGCGCCCAGGCCAACTTCGACCTCGACTTCGCCGACGTCCGCGGGCAGGAGAACGTCAAGCGCGCCTTCGAGGTGGCCTGCGCCGGCGGCCACAACATTCTGCTCGTAGGCCCTCCCGGTTCGGGCAAGTCGATGATGGCCAAGCGTCTGCCCTCCATAATGCCGCCCCTGACACTCGCCGAGGCCCTCGAGACGACAAAGATACACTCCGTGGCCGGCAAGCTGGGCCGTGGCTCGATGCTGATGACAACGCGCCCCTTCCGCGCCCCTCACCACACCGTCTCCCCCGTCGCCCTCGTCGGCGGAGGCGCAAACCCCATGCCCGGCGAAATTTCGCTCGCCCACAACGGTGTGCTCCACCTCGACGAATTTCCCGAGTTCAACCGCCAGGTCCTCGAAGTGCTGCGACAGCCCCTCGAAGACCGCAAGATACTGGTGTCCAGGGCAAAATACACCGTCGAATACCCTGCCGGCTTTATGCTCGTGGCCTCGATGAACCCCTGCCCCTGTGGCTACTACACACACCCCACACGCGCCTGCACATGCTCGCCCGGAGCAGTGGCAAAATACAAAAACCGCATCTCCGGCCCCCTGCTCGACCGCATCGACATCCAGTGCGAGATACAGCCCGTGCCGTTTGACCAGCTCAGCCAGGGACAGCCCGGCGAGAGCTCAGCCGCCATACGCGAGCGCGTCGTCGCCGCACGCGCCATCCAGGCCGACCGCTTCCGCGACAACCCGGGCATATACTGCAACGCCCAGATGACCAGCAAGATGCTGCGCCAATATTGCCGCCTCGACGACGCCTCCATGCGCCTCCTGCGCACCGCCATGGACCGTTACGACATGTCGGCCCGCGCCTACGACCGCATCCTCCGCGTCGCCCGCACCATCGCCGACCTCCACTCCGCCGCTGACATCCTCCCCGGCCACATCCGCGAAGCCATCTCCTACCGCGCCCTCGACCGCTCCACCTGGGGCACCACCTTCTAACCACGGCACCCCACCCGGCCCCCCACCCGGCCCGTGCACCCCTCACCGTTATCGGTCGAGCTCGACCGATAACAGTACCCCCCCCAAAAAACCACCAAGCTCCCCCTTTTTATATGCAGCCGAAAACCGCCCCCACGCCCGCCTACTACAAGCCCACCATCCCGAGCCAGAAACGGCGGGCCCCGTGGCACAACTACTACGGCAAAAGTGCATATATGGTTACCTTCAACAAACAGCGGGAGTGCCCTGCTCTAAGCACACTTGAATACACACAGCCCGAAACGGCCTTTACCAACCTTACCCCCACCGGTCAAATATTACAAGGCCAGATTGAAGCCACCCCCGGCCTCCGCCCCGAAGTCAAAATTCACGACTACGTGATAATGCCCGACCACGTGCACATATTGTTAGAGGTTTTGCAGCCTATGCAAAGCCATTTGGGCGATGTTATTCAGGCAATAAAGGCCACCACCACTTCCCGCATACGCAAACTTGTCGGCGACCCCGACCTCGACGCCTTTGAGGAAGGCTTTCACGACCGCGTCATCATTGACGACCAGCAGTTTGAGAGAGTACGCAGCTACATCCTCGACAACCCGCGCCGTCTGGCCGTCCGCCGTGCCAACCCCGACTTTTTCAGGCTCGTCAGCAGCCTGACCATCGGTGGCCACGAGTGCCGGGCATACGGCAACCTGCAGCTGCTCGAAAACCCCTTCAAAGAACAGGTAGTGGTGCACCGTGCCGACAGCCCCGACCAACGCGCCCGCAACCGTGCACGATTGCTCTACACCGCCGCCAATGGCGGTGTTCTTGTCTCGCCCTTTATCTCACCTGCCGAAAAAGTCATCCGCGACGAGGCCGAAGAGGCCGGCAGCCGCTTTATCCTCATCACCAACGACACAATTGCCGACCGCTATAAACCGGCCGGCCATGACTTTGACCTTTGCAACGAAGGCCGCCTCCTCATCATCAGCCCCGGAATAGACACCGGCTTTCCCGCCTCCCATCCCATTACCCGCGCCACTTGCCTGGCCCTCAACGCCCTCGCCGCCACCCTCGCCGCCGGGCGGTAACGGCCACGGTGTTGGCCGCCGCGTATTTACTGTTATCGGTCGAGCTCGACCGATAACGGTGACGGGTGCACGGCCGGGTGACGGGTGCACGGGCCGGGCGCCGGGCCGGGGAGGGAGGGCGCCGGGGGGCGGGTGGTTAGGGGAGGGGGTGGGCGGAGAGGTAGAGGCGGTGGATGTAGGGGGTGGTGTATTGGTAGGGGATGACGGAGAGGTCGGGGAGGGGGCGGGTGAGGATGAAGTCGGCGCGGTAGCCGGGGGCGATGCGGCCGCGGGTGGCGCCGAGGTCCATGGCGGCGGCGCCGGTGGCGGTGCAGCAGGTAAGGGCCTGTTCGGGGGTGAGCTTCATCTTTATGCATCCGAGGGCCCATACGAAGCGCATGTCGCCCGAGGGCGACGAGCCGGGGTTGTAGTCCGAGGCGAGGGCCACGCGGCATCCGGCGGCGAGGGCGCGCCGGGCGGGGGCGTAGGGCATGCCCAGGAAGAAGCTGGCTCCGGGGAGCATCGTGGCGATGGTCTGCGAGTGCGCCAGGAGGTCCAGCTCTGCCTCACCGGCCTGTTCGAGGTGGTCTACCGAAACGGCGTTGTGCGACACGCCTACCGCCGTGCCGCCGCTGGCAGCCAGCTCGTCGGCGTGGATTTTGGGACGCATGCCGTAGCGGGCGGCGGCATCGAGGATGCGGGCTGTCTGGTCGGGGGTGAAGAAGCCGCGGTCGCAGAAGACGTCGACAAAGTCGGCCAGGCCCTCGGCAGCGACGGCGGGCAGCATATCGTCGACGATGTGCGTCACGTAGTCGTCCTGACGGCCGGCAAAGGCGCGGCCCACGGCATGGGCGCCCAGGAAGGTGGTGCGCACCGTCATCGGCGACGCCTCGGCGATACGCGCTATCACGCGCAGCATCTTCAGCTCGTCGGGCAGTGTGAGGCCGTAGCCGCTCTTTATCTCTATCGAGCCGGTGCCCTTGCGCATCACCTCGTCGGCGCGTGCCATCGACTGAGCGAACAGCTCGTCCTCGCTTGTCCCGTGCAGCAGGTCGGCGCTGTTGAGGATGCCGCCACCGCGGGCGGCTATCTCCTCGTAGCTGAGGCCGTCAATTTTGTCGCGGAACTCGCCGTGGCGGCTGCCGGCAAAGACAATGTGCGTGTGCGAGTCGCAGAACGACGGCAGGGCCATTCCCCCCTGCGCGTCAACCACCTCTTCGTCGGCAAAAGCCGCGGGACAGGCCGACATCGGGCCCATGGCGGCAAAATCGGCGCCTTCGGTGCGAAGCCACGCCGGTCCGGCACATTCGTATCCGAAAATGCGGGCGATATTCATTACCAGCATAGCTCCGTCACTGTTCTTTCAGGAATTGCACACTTGCCTCGATGAGGGGCGACATCACCGTGTCGTCGACGATGAAGGGGACCACCTTGCGGTACTGCGCGTGCCAGTCTTCGAGGGCCGGCGAGGTGCGCAGGGGGCGACGGAACTCGATTGCCTGGGCGGCGTTCATCAGCTCTATGGCCAGCACGCGGCGCACGTTGTCGACCACCTTCACCAGCTTTGTGGCGCTGTTTCCGCCCATCGACACATGGTCCTCCTGCCCCTGCGACGACGGGATGCTGTCGCAGCTCGTGGGCCAGCAGAGGCCCTTGTTCTGGTTGACCACCGAGGCCGCGGCGTACTGCGGGATCATAAATCCGCTGTTGAGGCCGGGATTGGCCACCAGGAACGACGGCAGGTCGCGTGCTCCGGAGATAAGGCGGTAGATGCGGCGCTCCGAGATATTTGCCAGCTCGGCCATCGCCAGGCACAGATAGTCCATCGGCAGCGCTATGGGCTCGCCGTGGAAATTTCCGGCCGACACCACCATGTCCAGTTCGGGGAACACCATCGGGTTGTCCGTGGGGCTGTTGATTTCGGTCTCTATAACGTTGCGCACAAAGGCGAAGGCATCCTTCACGGCGCCATGCACCTGCGGCATACAACGGAACGAGTACGGATCCTGCACATGCTTCTTTGGCTGTGCTATGAGCTGGCTTCCCTCGAGCCACCGGCGCACGGCCTGAGCCGTCTGCAGCTGGCCGGGATGTGCGCGCACGACGTGCACCTCGTCGTCGAAGGGCTCGATGCGGCCGTCGAAGGCGTCAAGGCTGAGGGCGCCGATTTTGTCGGCAAGGGTAATGAGTTTTTCGGCGGCGAGCAGTGCGTGCACGGCGTTGGCGGCCATGAACTGCGTGCCGTTGAGGAGCGCCAGGCCCTCCTTCGACGCCAGGCGTATGGGCTCGAGGCCCAGCTCGGCCAGCACGTCGGCGGCGGGGCGTACGGCACCCTTGTAGTGCACCTCGCCCAGGCCCAGCAGGGGCAGGCACATGTTGGCCAGCGGCGCCAGGTCGCCCGAGGCGCCCAGCGAGCCCAGGCGGTAGACCACGGGGCAGACGCCGAGGTTGAAGAAGTCGAGCAGACGCTGTACCGTGCCAAGCTGCGCGCCCGAGTTGCCGTAACTGAGGCTTTGGGCCTTGAGCAGAAGCATCAGACGCACAATTTCCGGGTCGAGCATCTCGCCCAGGCCGCACGCGTGGCTCTTGACCAGGTTCTCCTGCAGCTGTGCCAGCCCGTCGGCCGACACGCTGACGTTGCAGAGCGAGCCAAAGCCCGTGGTGACGCCGTAGATGGGACGGTCGGCCCGTTCAATCTTTTTGTCAAGGTATTCGCGGCAGCTGACGATGCGGCTGACGGCAGTGTCGGACAGCCCGACATGCATCCCGTTTTCGATTATTGAGCGCACCGTGTCGAGCGACAGGCGCTGCGAGGGGTCGATAAGATATGTTTTCATTTCTTTGGCAGGGTCTTTTCAATTATTTCATCATCGACAAGGTTTGGCATCGTCACCGTCAGGCCGGGGGTGCGGTCCATTTCGCGCCGGATGGCCGTCATGGCGCCGTCGTTGCGGCCCCACGAGCGGCGTGCGATGCCGTTGTTGACATCCCACAGCAGCATCTCCCTGATGCGCCGGTCGGCCTCGTCCGAGCCGTCGATGACCATACCGAAGCCACCGTTTATCACCTCACCCCAGCCTACTCCGCCGCCGTTGTGCAGCGATACCCATGTGGCGCCGCGGAAGGCATCGCCGATGACGTTGTGGACGGCCATGTCGGCGCAGAACTGCGAGCCGTCGGTGATGTTTGATGTCTCGCGGTAGGGCGAGTCGGTGCCCGAGACGTCGTGGTGGTCGCGTCCCAGCACTATCGGTGCCGAAATTTCGCCGCGGCGGATGGCGTCGTTGAAGGCCAGGGCGATGCGTGCGCGGCCCTCGGCGTCGGCGTACAATATGCGCGCCTGCGAGCCCACGACAAGGTGGTTGTCGCCGGCCTGGCGTATCCAGTGCAGGTTGTCGGCAAGCTGGCCGCGGATATCGGCGGGAGCCGTTTCGAGCATCTTCTCGAGCACGTCGCCGGCAATCTTGTCCGATTTGGCAAGTTCGGCGGGGTCGCCGCTGGTGCAGACCCAGCGGAAGGGTCCGAAGCCGTAGTCGAAGAAGTCGGGGCCCATAATAGCCTGCACGTATGACGGATAGCGGAAGCCGTTGCCGTCGGCGGCCATTATGTCGGCACCGGCGCGGCTCGACTGCAACAGGAAGGCGTTGCCGTAGTCGAAGAAGTACATACCCTTGTCGGTCAAGCGGTTGATGGCATCAACCTGACGGCGGAGCGACTTGTGCACCTCGTCGGCGAAGCGCTCGGGGTCGTCGGCCATCATGGCCTTGGCCTCGTCGAACGTCATCCCGGCAGGATAGTAGCCGCCGGCGTACGGGTTGTGCAGCGATGTCTGGTCAGAGCCCAGGTCGACCTGCACGCCGTTGTCGGCAAGGAACTCCCACAGGTCGACCACATTGCCCTGGTATGCGAACGACACGGCCTCGCCGGCCTCGCGGGCCTCGTTGACGCGTTTGAGCAGCGCGGGCAGGTCGGTGTACACCTCGTCGACCCATCCCTGCTCGTGGCGCTTGGCCACGGCGGCGGGGTTGATTTCGGCCGTCACCGACACCACGCCGGCGATGTTGCCGGCCTTGGGCTGCGCGCCCGACATGCCGCCCAGACCCGCCGTCACAAAGAGCATGCCGCGCAGGCTGTGGTCGGCGGCCTTGCTGCGGCGCCGTCCGGCGTTGAGGACGGTGATGGTGGTACCGTGGACAATGCCCTGGGGACCGATGTACATATACGAGCCGGCCGTCATCTGGCCGTACTGCGACACGCCGAGGGCGTTCATGCGCTCCCAGTCGTCGGGGCTCGAATAGTTGGGGATGACCATGCCGTTCGTCACCACCAAGCGGGGTGCGCCGGGGTGCGAGGGGAACAGGCCGAGGGGGTGTCCCGAGTACATCACCAGGGTCTGGTTGTCGGTCATCTCGCTCAGATATTTCATTGTCAGGCGGTACTGTGCCCAGTTCTGGAACACGGCGCCGTTGCCGCCGTATGTGATGAGCTCGTGCGGATGCTGTGCCACGCGCGGGTCGAGGTTGTTCTGTATCATCAGCATGATGGCCTGCGCCTGGCGGCTCTTGGCCGGGTACTCGTCGATGGGACGGGCGTACATGGGATAGGTGGGGCGGTAGCGGTACATGTAGATGCGGCCGTAGCGGTGCAGCTCGTCGGCAAACTCGGGCGCGAGGGCGGCGTGCTGCTCCTTGGGGAAATAGCGCAGGGCGTTGCGCAGGGCAAGGCGCTCCTGGTCGGGGGTGAGGATGTGCTTGCGGCGCGGGGCATGGTTTACCGTGCCGTCGTATTCACGTGCCGGGGGGATGGTGGCGGGGATGCCGCCGCGGATGTCGGCGCGAAACTCTTCCAGTGTCATTTGCGTAGGGGGTATTATGGGGGGTGTGGACGGTTATCGGTCGAGCTCGACCGATAACGGTGACGGGTAGTTGAAGCGGGTGAGGGCTAAATGAAGCGGGTGAGGGCCTGTCAGCCCTGGATTTTGGCGGTGATGGTTTGCAGGAGGGCGGCCTCGCGCTCTTTGGCCTCGGTCTCGATGGCCTCGGCGCGCTCTACCAGCTCGCGGGCTTTCTCGCGGTCTTTGAGGCCGGCGGCGTTGATGCGGACGTTAAGACCGGCGCCGAGCACTGCGGCACGTGCTGCCAGCACGCCCACGCCGGCGTCGGAGATGCTTGCGGGGTTGCCCGTCTCGGCCATAGCCTCGCACAGGTCGAAGCACTCGTTGGCGGCGCGCATCGTGCGCAGGGGCACGAGGGTGGCGTAGAGGGTAGCCTCCTCCATCGCCTTGTCGCGCAGCATCTTCTCGTGGTCGGTGCCCTTGGGCATCTGGATTGCCGCCATGATACGGTTGAAGGCCGCCGTGTCCTCGTCGACGAGGTCGAGCAGACGCTCCATCAGCATCTGGCCGCCGTCGGCGTAGTCGGAGAACTCGTGCCAGCGGTCGTCCCATCCTGCCTTGTGGGCGCTGAGGTTGGCCACCATCGTACCCAGGGCGGCGGCAAGGGCGCCCATATATGCCGACACCGAACCGCCGCCGGGAGCAGGCGACTCGCTGGCGGTCTCTTCGGCAAAGCCCTTGACGGTGAGGTCGACAAGATTTTTGCCGGCCTCGGGCTCTATCATGTACTCGATAATCTTCTCCTTGGGCTTGAAGTGAGCCAGCTCGTCGAGGCCCATCGACTTGACGGCCATACGCACAATCTCGTGCTCAGGGATGCCCGTCGAGCGCTGCTGTTTGTGCAGGAAGTATCGTCCGGCGTCGACGATGGCCTTTTTGGGCACAAGGCCCACAATCTCGGTGCCGGTGACGCGTATGCCGCGGGCGGCGGCGGCGCGGGTGACCTCGTCGAAGGCCACGTGCAAGGGCGTGCGCGAGATGTCGGTGATGTTCATCGACACCTGGGCGATGCCGTATTCGTCGATGTACCAGCCTATTGCCTTTGTGCCAGGCAGGGTGCCGGGAATCATTATCACGTTGCCGTTCTCGTCCTTCACGGGCTTGCCGTTGGGCTTGCCTCCCTCGCGTTTGGGACGGCCCTTCTCGCGCACGTCAAAGGCGATGGCGTTGGCGCGGCGGGTGCTGGTGGTGTTGAGGTTGAAGTTGACGGCGATGAGGAAGTCGCGTGCGCCGACGGCGGTGGCACCGGTGCGTGCGGCAGCCTCGTCGTAGGGACGGTCGCCGAAGTCGGGAGCCAGGCCCGGGTGGTTCATCTTCTCGGGCAGCGCCTCGTATTCGCCCTGGCGGCAGACGGCCAGGTTGCGGCGCTCGGGGGTAAAGGCCGCGGCCTCGTAGCAGTAAGTGGGGATGCCCAGGTCGTCCGAGATGCGGCGGGCCAGGTCGCGGGCCATCTGCGCACATTCCTCAAGGGTGACGCCCGACACGGGTATCAGCGGCAGCACGTCGGTGGCGCCCATGCGCGGGTGCGCGCCGTGATGCAGGTTCATGTCGATAAGCTCCGAGGCACGGCGGACACCGCGGAAAGCGGCCTCGACAACAGCCTCCGGCTCGCCCACAAAGGTCACCACGGTGCGGTTGGTGGCCTCGCCGGGGTCGACGTCAAGCAGGCGTATGCCCTTTACCGACTCGATGGCGTCGGTGATTTTCTTTATGATTTCCTTGTTGCGGCCCTCGCTGAAATTGGGCACACATTCAATTATCCGTTTTTCCATAATAAAAAACTTAAGGGTTTACTTTACTCGCAAATTTAACTGAAATTTCCGAGACAGCAAAGAACCGGGGCTTTCAATCAGAAAAGACGGTATACATGGCCCGTACCATTGCGTGACGATGCGGGTGGTCAGCGTTGGCGGACGGCTTTGAGGGCGGGGGTGAGGGCGGGGCCGTGGTAGAGCTGGGTGCCGGCCGAGTCGGCGACGATGAAGAAGGGCACCGAGGTTATGCCGAGGCGCTCTATCGAGGGATTGGCTGTGGCTTCGGGCATCCAGGCCGAGGGCCAGTCCACCGAGTCGCCGCGCAGGTCACGCTTCCACATCAGCGTGTCGACGTCAAAACGGATGTCGAGGATGGCCGCTTTGGTGCCTTTTTCGTCGTTGAGCTCGTGCAGGGCCCGCATTATCGAGTCGCGGCCTGTGGCGCCAGCGGTAAAGACGAGGAGGGTGCGGCGATTGGCATCGGCGCGGAAGGTAGCCATGGAGTCGGTCTCCGACGAGAAGTAGCGGAAGGGCATGACCTTGTTGTAGCCGCCCTTTTCGTCACGCATCGCACTGTTGGCCGTCATCAGCTCGACCACGCTCTGCGGGCGCACCTCGGGCTTTATCGACTCAAGCAGCGTCACCGCGCCTTGGGGGTCGACCGACGAGTCGTAATAAGCCGCCACAAGCAACGTCGACAGCAGGTCGTCCTTGTGCGCGCCGACGTATTTTGCCAGCGCCTTGTTGCGGGCGCGGGCGTCAAGGCCCTTCAGGACGGCCTTGTTGGCGGCAGTCCACTCGTTCCATCGCTCCAGGATGTCGGTGCCGGTGGCCTGCGAGGCCACGGGGTCGTCGGCGTTGACCTTCAGATTGATTTTCTCGCCGTTTTTGGCATAGAAGACAGCCAGCCGGCGGTAGTCGTTGTCGAGCACCTGCACCAGGGCGCCGTCGCGGGGTGCCTCGCCGCGGAAGACGAACTTTCCGTCGCGGGCGGCGGTGATGACGTTGTTGAGCCGGTCCTCGCCCACGTAGACAAAGCGCAGGTTCATCGTGCGGCCGCCGTCGACGGTGCCTTCGACGGTGAAATACTTCTTTTCGGAACAGCCGCCGAGCATCATCAGGCACAGCGCCGTCAGTATCAGTGTCAGCGTTCTCATGACAGTATGGGGGCTATGCGCACGAGGGCGTCGACAAACCGGTCGGCCTCGTCCATTGTGTTGTATACGGCCATCGACGCGCGCACCGTCCCGGGCACGCCCAGCACCTGCATCAGCGGCTGGGCGCAGTGGTGGCCTGTGCGCACGGCTATGCCGAGCTTGTCGAGCAGCACGCCGGTATCGTACGAGTGAGCGTCGCCGATGAGGAACGACAGCACGGGGCATTTGCCGGGGGTGGTGCCGAAGATGCGCACCTGAGGCAGCTCGGCGGCGATGCGCGCCGTGATGTGGCGGTAGAGGGCCGTCTCGTGCGCCTCGATGGCGTCGATGCCGACGCTGTCGATGAAGCGGATGGCCTCGCGCAGGGCGGGAATTGAGGCGTAGTCGGGTGTGCCGGCCTCGAATTTGAAGGGCAACTCGGCAAAGGTCGTGCCCTCGGGCAGAAGCACGTGGTCAATCATCTCGCCGCCACCCTGGTACGGGGGCATCTGCTCGAGCAGCTCACGCCGTCCCCACAGCACGCCCACGCCGGTGGGGCCGTAGATTTTGTGTCCCGAAAAGACGTAGAAATCGCATCCCATGGCGGCGACGTCAATCTTGTAGTGCGGAGCGCCCTGGGCGCCGTCCACCAGGCACAGCGCGCCGTGGTCGTGCGCTATCCCGGCAATCTCGGCCACGGGATTGACCGTGCCCAGCACGTTGCTGACATGGGTGACGGCGACGACGCGCGTGCGGTCGCACACCAGGGCGCGCAGGGCGTCCATATCGAGGCTGCCGTCGGCGTTGATGGGCACCACCTTGATGACCAGCCCGCG
The DNA here is from genome assembly GCA_004553485.1 of Bacteroidales bacterium. Lineage (GTDB taxonomy): Bacteria > Bacteroidota > Bacteroidia > Bacteroidales > Muribaculaceae > CAG-873. Next base: position 19,650 of record SFLG01000004.1, read on the forward strand.
CTGCTTTGCCGCCAGCTGCCAGGGCACGATGTTGCTGTGATGCTCCATGACGGTGAGGACAATCTCGTCGCCGGGCCGCATGTCGCGGGTGATGCACGAGGCAACGAGGTTGATGCCCTCGGTGGTGCCGCGGGTAAAGATTATCTCGGCCGCGTCGGTGGCGCCTATCCATGCCGCCACCTCGCGGCGCGTCAGCTCCTGCTCGGCGGTGGCCTCCTGCGACAGACAGTGCACGCCGCGGTGCACGTTGGCGTGGTGCTTGGCGTAGGTGTGCGTGATGGCGTCGATGACGCTGCGGGGCACCTGCGCCGAGGCCGCGTTGTCGAGGTAAATCAGGTCGTGCCCGTACACCTTGCGCGAGAGGATGGGGAACTGTTTGCGTATGTTTTCTACGTCCAGCATAGTTTTTTCAGACGGGAGGATTTCAGGGTTCGACTTCGGGCGAGCAGGCCGCGCACATGTCGCCGGGGCTGCCGAAGCGGCGCGACACAAGCTGGCGCATACGCTCGCGCAGAGGCAGCAGCGTGATGCTGTCGATGACGTCGACCATAAAGGCCTGCATCAGCATCGTGCGTGCCTCGTCGACGGGAATGCCGCGCGTGCGCATGTAGAAGAGGGCCTCCTCGTCGAGCTGTCCCGTGGCGGCGCCGTGGTTGGCCTTGACGTCGTCGCAGTATATCTCCAGCTGAGGGCGTGTGTGCATGCGCGCGCCTTTGGAGGCCAGGATGTTGCGGTTGTTCTGGTATGCCTCGGTGTGGTGGGCGCCGGGCTGTACCTTTATCAGACCCTCGAAGGCGCAGCGGGCCTCGTCGTCGGCGACATACTTGAAAAGCTGGTCGCTGTGGCAGTGCGGGGCGTTGTGGACGACGAGCGTCGAGTTGTCCACCACCTGCATCCCTCCGGCCGTCGCCATGCCCGACAGACGGCAGTCGGCGCCTTCGCCGTCGAGGCTGACGATGATGTCGTTGCGGGTTTGTCCGCAGCGCAGGGTGGTGATGTTTGAGCGGAAGGAGGAGTCGGCGCTCTGGCGGACTGCGATGCAGGCATAGCGGTCGGTTGCGGCGGCGCTCTCCTGCATGTCGTAGTACTCGAAGTGTGCTCCGGGGCCGAGGTCTATCTCCACCACCGTGTCGGACGCCATCCTGACGGGATGCCCGTCGACGTCGTCGGCGGGTGCGCTGTGGTCGCACACCAGCAGGCGGCACTCGGCGCCGGCCTCGAGCACCACCAGCAGGCGGCGAAGGGCCAGCAGCGGACTTGTCACGCCGCCGAGGATTTCGATAAGCTGCACGGGCTGCGGCAGTCTTACGCCGCGGGCGATGTGCACCAGCACGCCGTCCTGGGCAAGCATGTTGTTGAGGGCGACGGCGGGATTGTCGGCGGGGGCGACGGTGCCGTAGTACTGCTCGAGCACCTCGGGCATGGTCAGCGCCGCGCGACGCAGGGTGGTGACGGTGACGCCCTCGGGCAGGCGCTTGGCCATGGCCTCGCCGGGGCCGAAGATGTCGTTGGCCACCACTCCCATCAGCGACGACACATTGGGCACGCCGCAGCGGAAGGCCGACGGCAGGTCGGCACGGAAGGCGAGGCGCCCGATGTTGACGCCGTAGTCGGGGGCGAACATGGCGTTGAGGTCGGTGTGCGCGTATCCGTCCTGACCGCGGCGCGGCAGGCTTGTGCCGGCACCGGTGAGGAACTCATGGGCGTGCCGGCGCAGACGGTTCATGGCCTCGGGAGAGCCCTCGCGGAGATCGTGGCCGTGCTGCTCGTACAGGTCGGTATATTGTTTTAGCGAGTTGCTTTGCATAAGCGTGTTCACTTTTGGGCGGCGTCGGCCTGCTGCTTGATCCAGTCGTAGCCTTTCTCCTCGAGCTCGAGGGCCAGCTCGGGGCCACCGGTGTAGACGATGCGTCCGTTGTAAAGAATGTGCACCACGTCGGGCTTGATGTAGTCGAGCAGACGCTGGTAGTGGGTGATGACGATGGTGGCGTTCTGCGGCGTGCGCAGGGCGTTGACGCCGTTGGCGACGATGCGCAGAGCGTCGATGTCGAGGCCCGAGTCGGTCTCGTCGAGGATAGACAGCTTGGGCTCGAGAACGGCCATCTGGAAGATTTCGTTACGCTTTTTCTCGCCGCCCGAAAAGCCCTCGTTGACCGAGCGCGACGCCAGCTTGGAGTCCAGCTCGACGATGGCGCGTTTCTGGCGCATGAGCTTGAGGAATTCGGCGGCGGGCATGGGTTTTTCGCCCAGGTACTCGCGTTTGGCGTTGACGGCAGCGCGCATGAAGTTGGTCATCGAGACGCCGGGGATTTCGACGGGGTACTGGAACGAGAGGAAAAGGCCCTCGTGGCTGCGGTCTTCGGGCGACAGTGCCAGCAGGTCCTTGCCGTCGAGGGTGGCGGTGCCGGCGGTGACGTTGAAGCGCGGGTCGCCGGCGAGGACGCCCGACAGCGTGCTCTTGCCCGAGCCGTTGGGGCCCATTATGGCGTGCACCGTACCCGGCTCGACGGTGAGGTCGATGCCTTTTAATATTTCCTTGCCGTCGATGCCGGCATGCAGATTTCTGACTTCTAACAGTGACATAGTCATTAATGAATGCTTGTTGGTAATTTATGTCAGCCGACAGCCCCCTCGAGGGTTATTGCCAGCAGTTTCTGCGCCTCCACGGCAAACTCCATGGGCAGCTTGCTCATCACCTCGCGGGCGTAGCCGTTGACGATGAGCGCCACGGCCTCCTCGGTGGGGATGCCGCGCTGGTTGCAGTAGAACAGCTGGTCGTCGCTGATTTTCGAGGTTGTGGCCTCGTGCTCGACTATAGCGTTGTCGTTTTTGACGTCGATGTACGGGAAGGTGTGGGCGCCGCATTTGTCGCCCAGCAGCAGCGAGTCGCACTGCGTGTAATTGCGGGCGCGATCGGCGTCGGGGGCGACAGAGACGAGGCCGCGGTACGAGTTTTGCGAGCGGCCGGCCGAGATGCCCTTCGAGACGATGGTAGAGCGCGTGTCGCGGCCCAGGTGTATCATCTTGGTGCCCGTGTCGGCCTGCTGGCGGTTGTTGGTGACGGCGACGCTGTAGAACTCGCCCACGCTGCCGTCGCCTTTGAGGATGCAGCCGGGATATTTCCAGGTTATGGCCGAGCCGGTCTCGACCTGCGTCCACGATATCTTGGACCGCTCGCCGCGGCACAGGCCGCGTTTGGTGACAAAGTTATAGATGCCGCCGCGGCCCTCGGCGTCGCCGGCGTACCAGTTCTGCACGGTCGAGTACTTGACTTCGGCGCGGTCTTCGACGATAATCTCGACGATGGCGGCGTGCAGCTGGTTCTCGTCACGGATGGGGGCTGTGCAGCCCTCGAGGTACGACACGTACGAGTCGTCGTCGGCAACGATGAGCGTGCGCTCGAACTGGCCCGTGCCGGCGGCGTTGATGCGGAAGTAGGTGCTCAGCTCCATCGGACAGCGCACGCCCTTGGGGATGTAGACAAACGAGCCGTCCGAGAACACGGCCGAGTTGAGGGCGGCGTAAAAGTTGTCGGTGTATGGCACAACCTTGCCCAGGTATTTGCGCACCAGGTCGGGGTAGTCTTTCACGGCCTCGGAGAACGAGCAGAATATGATGCCCTTCTCGGCCAGGGCGGCGCGGTGGGTGGTCTTTACCGACACCGAGTCCATAACGGCGTCGACGGCCATTCCGCTCAGCTGTTTCTGCTCTTCAAGGGGTATGCCCAGCTTGTTGAAGGTGTCGAGCAGGGCGGGGTCTACCTCGTCGAGGCTCTTGGGGCCTTCTTTGGTCTTGGGGGCGGCGAAATAGGATATGGCCTGGAAGTCTATCTCGGGAATTTCGAGGTGCGCCCAGTGGGGCGGCGTCAGCGTCAGCCAGTGGCGGTAGGCCTTGAGGCGAAAGTCGAGCAGCCACTCGGGCTCGCCCTTCAGACGCGAGATTGTGCGCACCACCTCCTCGTTGAGGCCTCGGTCGAGGATGTGTGTGTCGATATCTGACACGAAACCGTATTTGTACTCCTCGCCAACGGCCTTGTCGATGGCGCGCCGGTTCGAGTTTTCGTCAGCGGTAGTGGTGCTGAAATGTGTTTTATCTTTGTTATACGTTTCGTCCATGTCTATTCAACATTGCAGGGCTGCAAGCTGTTCACAGCCCGCTGTTTCAAACGACAAAGTTAGCAAAATTTCACAACTCCGCCAACAAGCCGAAAAATCCGCGGTACCGGTACGGTTTTGGCAACTAAACAGCACGGGCGGCTTCCCGGTGGGGAGGCCGCCCGTGGCAGGGGGTTATGACGTTACTCTTGGGTCAGAAGAGGTAGGGCGTTAGGGTCTTTAAGGACTTTAAGGTCCTTTGGGCCCTTGGGGGCTTCTTAGAAGAGTTTGGTCTTGTTGGGATTGATGCAGATGCCGAGGCCAAGGTCGGTCGACTCGCTGTAGCGGACAATCTTCTTGGTGGCGGGATCGTAGTAGACGATACCGGCGGGGATGTTGGACGAGTCGGTGGCGGTGGGACGCCAGCAGAAGTAAACGCGGCCTGTCTCCTTGTCGAGGGCGAACTGGCAGGTGTTGACCGACTCCGAACCGGTGGTGTTGATGGGATCGGCCTCCATAGCCTTGAAGAACGTGGCGCCCATGTTGGCGGGAGCCTCGGTGTCGCCGGGGAGCGGGCAGGCGTAGAAGCCTTCCTTACCGGCGGAGGCGTTCCAGGTGTAGAGGGCACCGCGGGTCTCGTCGATGGTCATGGCGCGGTAGTCGCTGCCGCTGCCGACGATGGGATAAGGAATGACGGCCTTGTCGGCCTCGGCCTGGGTCTTGTAGATGTCCGAGTCCTTGTAGCGGACGATGCAATAGCCGTTGTAGCCGTAGGCAACCCACCATGCGCCGCGGCTGTCACGCTCGATCGAGACGGGAACGGCACCGTAGGCGAGACCCTTGTTGTAGTAAGGGATGAGGTTGTTCTTCATCACGTAGTCGGTGCGCAGGAAGGTGTCGCCGCTCTTAACGGAGCCTATGACACCGCCGCGGGTGGTGAGCTCGGTGCGCGAGATACCCTGGTTACGGTCCGAGAAGTAGAGGTAACCGGCGTTTACGCAAGTGCGGAAGGGGTCGCAGAAGGCGGGACCGCCGACATTGGTGATCACGGTGTTGACACCGGTGCCGTCGGTGCGCATGGCGTTGATGTATCCGTCGCCGTGCATGCCGTCGCCGTCGTTGATGTAGGTGTACTGCTTGCCGGCGTCGGTGATGTAGATCCAGCCCTGCTTCTCGACGTTGCCTTCGGCGTCGTAGCCGTCAACGTCGGCGTAAGCGAGGTTGAGGGCGGTCGAACCGGCCGAAACGCCCATATCGAAGGGAAGCACCTTGGTGCCTGCGGGCAGTTTCGACATGTCGACGAGCTTGAGGGCCTTGATGTTGCCGCCGCGCTGTGCGTAGTAGATGGTGGCGGCGGGCTCCTGGCAGCCTACCTGTACGTTGAGGTAGATGTCCTCGAGGCGGCGGTTCTCGCCGTCAACGTCGAACCAGGTCGAGATTTCGATGCGCTGGCTGCCGATGTTGCTGAACTTGACCTCGCCGGGATATTCGACCTGACCGTTCTCCGAGAAGCCGGTGAAGGTGGTCATGGGCTTGCCGTCGGAAGAGGTGGTGCCTTCGGGGAAGCGCCACTCGTAGCGTACCTTGAGGTCCTCGGGGTTGGGGAGCTCGAGGTTGAAGCTGAGGGTGGTGTTGTTGAACTCCACGATGTCGCTGCTCTGCTCGGCAATGGTGAGGATGGGCACGATGTCGTAGATCATGATGGGATAGGTGCGCGAGCCCACGCCGTCGACGGTGAGGGTAACCTTATAATTGCCGGCCTTGGGGAACTTGTGCACGGGGTTGGGCTCGTTGCTGGTTGTGCCGTCACCGAAATCCCATGTCACGGCACCGCTCTTGGAGGAGGTGTTGTTGAAGCGTACCGACGACACTACGTAGTAGTCGAGAGTGTACTCGTCGCCGTCCACGTTGTAAGTGAAGTCCACATCCTTGCTGGGGTAGTGGGTGTACTCGGGAGTGTCGTCTGAGCATGAGACGGCGCCGAGAGCCACCAGCCCGGCGGCAAGGGGAGCTATAATATTTAAAAATTTCATAGTCGTTACAAGTGCTGGATGGATTAGTTAACGGAGATTACACGAACGTCTGTTGCGATGCCTTCTTCGCCGTCGGTGTCATAGACGCGGAACTGAGCGTTGAGCGAGTACTTGCGGCTGAAGTCCACCTTGTAGACCTTTGCTGTGGAGTCGTAGATCCAGTCGGGGAAGGGGATGAAGGTGAGCAGCTCCTTGAATGCGGGCATGTACTGGGCACGCACTGTGGAGATGATGGCACCCTTGTCGTCGTCGTAGCGGCAGAATACCCAGTCGGCGGCCTTGTATACGGGATAGCAGGGGAAGCCGTTGTACTGGAGAGCGCCGTTGTCGCCGGGGGTGGGAACGTCCTTGGCAACCTCATGCACGTAGGTCACGCCGTTTTCGACGGTCTTGTAGTAGTAGCCGGTGATGGCGTCGTCCGAGGCCTCGGTGGTCGAGAACCAGCGGTCCGACTTCTCGGCGGTGCCCTGGTCAGAGGCGGTCATGTCGATGTCGGTGGGCAGGTTGACGCCGTACTTGGTGTTGACGGAGGCTACCTGCTCGTTGGTGAAGGCGTAGTTGCAGTAAACGACGCGCAGGCTGCTGTAGTAGGTCGAGTCGGCGGTGAGGCGCTCGATTACTTCATCGCAGAACTCCTGGGCGAAGCCGGCGGGGTAGTAGCTGTCGAAGCGCTCCTGGTCCCAGGTCTCGGCGTCGGCCCAGCTGACGGGGCTGAGGGTGCGCGAGACGGGAACTTCGCCCTTGATGACGTACTCGTAGTGGCGGACGATGTCGTCGCCGTCGACCTCGATGTCGTCGAGGGAGGCCTGCGAGTGGTCGAAGCGTACGATGGGGGCGTACGAGCGTACTTCGTCAATCGAGGTGTAGGTCTTGGTGTAGGCCATTGCGGCACCGGCCAGCTTGGCGGTAACGGCAGCGCTCTCGTCGCGGTTGACGTTGTACCATACCTCGCTGTAAGCGGCGGTTTTGCCGGGTGACACATTGTACTTACCCTGGAAGCTGAAGCTCTCGCCGGCCTTGCAGGCGGTGGAGCCTACTTCCCAGTAAGCAACGGGTACTTCCTGGCCGGGAGTGACGATGTCCTCGAGGATGTCGCGGTGTCCGCACGAACTCAGAAGAAGGCCGGCACCCAGGGCCACAAGCAGATTCTTATATTGTGATTTCATTTTATATTACTGTTCAATATTAGATGATTAAGTTTCTTGGGCTTATTCCTGAGTGAGCGAGGTGCAGACGCCGGCTTCCTGGGCCCAGATCATGGGCTTGCGCAGCCACAGGTGGTTCTTTGACGCACCCAGGCGCTCCAGTTCGGCCAGGTTGTACTTCTCCTCGGTCTCGGGGTCGTAGTTGATACGCTGTATCCAGCAGTTCTCCTTCTCTGCCTCGCTGAGGCCGTCTACCCAGAATGCCGAGTAGAGGTTGTAGGGACGACGCAGGGTGGGATAAACGATTTCCTTGTTGGGGCCAACGCCGTAGGCGTTGCGGTTGTTGGAGTAGTGGTAGCGGCGCATGTCGGTCCACTGCTCGGGCTGCATGTACATGGCGATGTACTTCTGGATCATCAGGTCGGACAGGGTAAAGGCCGACGGGTTGAAGAACCAGTGCTTGTTGCCGATCTGCTCGGCGGGTTTGCAGCGCTTTACACCCTCGTTGTCGAAGAAGGCGGTGAGGATGCGCTCGTAGCGCTCCTGGTCGGCGGTGGTGCCGGGCTCGCAGCCTGCCTTGGGATATGCGCCGCCGTTGTCGCGCAGGAAGCGGTCGAGGTGACGCTGGCAGTTGTTCTCGGTGGCCTCGCGGACGAGGGCGCAGGCTTTGGCCTTGTCACCCTTCCAGTAGTAAGCCTCGGCCTGGATGAAGTAGAGCTCCTCCATGGTGAACAGCGGGGTGTAGGCGTCGGTGCCGCCGGCATAGGCGCCCTTGAAGAGGTCGGGGTAGTTGGCCTGCTTGAAGGTCGAGCCGCCGCCGATGTTGTTCTCGAGGTAGCGGTACATTACGCGCTTCGAGGGGTTGCTGGCGCTGATGGGGCCTTCGTTGGGCTTCATCATAGTCAACAGACGGGGGTCGGCGCCGTAGCCGTTTTCACGGTCCCAGTAGCCCTGGCTGTTCTCGATGCCCTGGTTGATGATACCCAGGCAGTCTTCCATGAAGAAACGCGAGGGAACGGCGGTGTTGAGGTCGTTCGAGCGCGACTCCCAGTTGTTGATCTTGGGCATTGACGAGCTCCACTGTGCGTTGGACTCGGTGATGCCGCCGTCAAAGTTGTAGCGGGGCTCGTTGCCGAACCATGCGCCGTAGAGGAGGTCGCCCTTGCGCCACTGGTCGATGGCCTGCTGTGCCGCGGCGATGATCTGGTCGCACATGGCGGTGGAGGTGTTGACGTTGGGGATGTTGCGGAGGAGCAGACGTGCGCGCAGGGCGTAAACGAGGCCTTTCCACTTCTGGAGGTCGCCGGCGTAGATGCGGTCCTGGGTAACGTCGATTGTCTTGTTGCCCGAGGCCTCGGTGATGGCGGGGTCCTCGTACATCGACAGCAGCTCGGGGATTTCCTCGTTGAGCATCCAGTTGTAGATCGATGCCTGGGTGTCGTAGTGGGGCGAGTTGCTAAGGTATGCTTCGGAGCGGGGCATGTCGCCGAACATATCGGTGGTGAGCTGTGTGCTCATCAGGCGGATGGTGCGGGCGATGAGGGCGTAGTTGGGCGAGCCGGCGGCTTCGGAGTTGGCAAGAAGGTCGTTGGTGTTCTTGCCGATGTCGAAGAAGTGGCGGCGCCACTGCGGGTGACGGTTCATGGTCAGGAACTGCCATCCGCTCTTGTATGCGTACGAGCCTGTCTGGCTGCGGCCGGTGGTGGTGAGGCACTGCGACAGGTAGATGCCGTACTCGGCGTGGTCGTAGTTGACCTGGCTGGCGTAGAAAATCAGCACCGGCAGACCCAGCTCACAGGTGTTCTGGTGGGCGGCGTCAGGATTTACGTTCTCCATCAGCGTGTCGTCACAGCCGGTGGCGGCAATGCCTACCAGTGCTGCGAGGGCCCATGTCTTTATCTTGTTCATATCCTATAGATGTCGGAATTGATTGTTGTTGATGAGGAGTTAATTAACGTCCCTGGCTCAGAAGGTGAGGTTGAGGGTGAGGTTGTAGCTGCGCAGGGTGGGAACCGAGAAGTTGTCGATGCCCATCGCACCGGTACCGTTGGCTGCCGAGGGCATAACCTGCGGGTCGACGCCCGAGTACTTGGTGAGCAGGAAGAGATTGCGGCCGGTGAACGACAGCTTGGCACCCTTGACGGGGTTGCCGCTGCCGAGGCGCTTGAGCAGGTTGCCGAAGTCGTAGGCAAGGGTAACGTAGCTCAGACGCAGGTACGAGCCGTCCTCGATGAAGTTGGACGAGACGTTGTAGATGTAGTTGTTGAAGGTCGTCTGGTCGAGGATGACGGGAGTGGTGTTGGGGCTGTAGGTGCCGTCGGCGTTTTCGGTGACGCCGTTGAAGACAACCTTGCGGCTGCGGTAGTTGACCAGGTTGCGGGCCATACCGCTGCTGTAAAGGCTGCGGCCGGTGATGTTGGCGATGTCGCCGCCTATACGTCCGTCGAAGAGGAGCGACAGGCTCAGGTCCTTCCAGCTGACGGTGGAGCCGAGGCCGATGAGGCAGTCAGGCTCGCGGTTGCCGATGTAGGTGTCCTTTTTGGGCGAGATGCGGGGGTAGCCGCTTTCGTCGATGAGGATGTCGCCGTTTTCGTTGCGCAGGTAGTCGATACCGGACAGACCGGTGGTCGACTCGCCGGCGTAGGCCGAGGCGAAGATGTCGCCGTACTGGCCGCCGGTGATCTCGCTGACGTTTTCAGGCAGGCTGACAACCTTGCCGCGGTTGTACGAGAAGTTCAGTGTGGCTGTCCAGTTCCAGTCGCGGCTGGTGATGATGTCCTGGTTGAGGGTGAACTCGAGACCTTTGTTCTCGATGGTACCCTCGTTACGGGTCTGGAGGATGGTGCCCGACGAGGGCGACACACGCACGGTGACAATCTGGTTGTCGACGGTGGTGTTGTAGTAAGCAATGTCAAGACGGGTGCGGTTGCGGAAGAAGCGCAGGTCGGCGCCGATTTCCCACGACTTGGTCATCTCCGGCTCGAGCGTGATGGCGCGCGACAGAGTGGGGTTGACACCCATACCGCCGTCGGGGAAGTTGGTCCAGGTCTTGTAGTTGTCCGAGAACTGGTTTGCGGGGGCGTCCTTACCTACCTTTGCCCAGTTGCCGCGGATCTTACCGTACGAGAACCAGTTGTTCTGCAGATGCAGCAGCTCGCTGAAGATGATACCGCCGGTGAACGAGGGATAGAAGTAGTGGGGGCGGTTGGTCTGGCGCAGGGTCGACGAGCCGTCGATACGGCCGGTTACCGAAGCCTGGATGACGCTGCGGTAGTCGTAGCGGATTTCGCCGAAGTAGCCGTACTTGTTGCGCTTGGCGTGGTTGAGGAATACCTGGTAGTCGCCCGAGCCGTACTGGAGGTACTTGTCGGTGAGGTTGTTGAGCGAGATAAAGTCACCGTCGAGGACGAACTTGTAACCGCCCATGCCGGCCGAGTAGCTGCGGCTCTCGGTGTATTCGGCACCCAGGAAGATGTTGAAGTTGTTCTGGTGGGGAAGGCTGAACGAGTAGTTTGCCAGAGCCTGTGCGGTGAAACGCTGGCCGCGCGAGGGGCTGAACTGGTATGCGCCCATGCGCTGGTCGTAGGCCTGCTGGATGTCCTTGGGGAACTCGGTGCCTGTCACGTTGCCTTCTTCGTCATAGACGTTGTCGAAGATGAACTCGCGGCCGTCGCGGCTGTAGCGGGGCATTGTGGCCGACTCGTATGCGCTCCAAGTCTTGTCGTAGTTGACCTTGCCGGTGAAGGTGAGGTTCTTGACGGGCTCCCACTGGATAGAACCGTTAATAATAATGTGTGAGCTCTCGCTCTGCGAGCGGTCGTGGTAGCGGCCGTACCAGGGCGACAGGCCGGCATTGACACGCTGTGTGTTGGTGAGCTCGTCCCAGCGGTCGTAGCGGTTGCTCCAGTTGGGCAGGCCGGTCACGGGATCTTCGTAGTCGGCCATGTCGCGGTTGATGGACCAGCCGTAGACGGTGCTCATCGAGTTACCGAACGAGCGGCTCTTGGTCTCGACGAAGTTGGTCGAGATCATCATCTTGACGGCGTTGGAGGGTTTGAACTCGCCCTTTACGAACACGCCCATGCGCTTGCGGTAGTCCTTGGGAACAACACCCTGGTTGTCCATGTAGTTGGCCGAGGCGTAGGCGCTGTACTTTTCGTTACCGCCGGAGAGCGATACGTCGTACTTCTGCATGAAGCCGGTGCCCAGGAAGTTGTGGACGTTGTCGTAGCGCGTGTCGTTGGCGTCGAGACGGGGACCCCAGCCGCCGTTGGCGTTGGTGGTGTAGATGCCGTTGGCACCGCCGACGTAGATGTCCTGCAGGGGTGGGATGTCCATGACTTTGCTGAACTCCCAGCCGCCGTTGACGGTGACGTTGACTTTGCCGTCCTTACCGCTCTTGGTGGTGATGATGATGACGCCGTTGGCGCCTTCCTGGCCGTAGAGGGCCGAGGCTGCGGCACCTTTCAGCACCGACATGTTCTCGATATCGTTGGGGTTGATGTCGCCGATTGTCGAGGCACCGCCGCGGACGGGCATACCGTCGATGACGAACAGAGGCTCGTTGGACTGTGCGTTGTTGACCGACGAGATGGCGCGGATAACCACCTGGCTGGCCGAGTTGGGCGAGCCACCGGCCATCGATACCTGTACGCCGGCAACCTTACCCTGGAGGGTGTTGACAAAGTTGGACGACTGGCCGGCCGTTACCTCTTCGCTCTTGAGCTCCTGTACGCCGAAGTTAAGTTTGGCCTTGGCCTGGCTCTGGCCCATGGCGGTTACCACAACCTCGCCAAGGACGTCAACGTTGGTCTCAAGCTGAACGTTGATTTCGGTGCGGGTGCCGACCTTTTCGCTTACTGTCTTATATCCTACAAAGGAGAACTGAAGAACAGCATTGTCGTTAGGTACATTAATTGAATATTTTCCGTCGATGTCGGTGGGAACGCCACCTTTGACACCTTTGACGGTAACTGAGACGCCCATTGCCGGGTCGCCGAATTCATCAGTCACCGTACCGGTCACGACACGGGCCTGAACCAGTATCGCCATGAAGGAAAACAACAGTAGAAGTAGCTGTTTTTTCATAATTGCATTTGTGTGATTGATTTGTTGTTCAAGGTTAAACCTTCATTTTTCTGTCCGCGGGGGACAGTTTCTAACGATTGGTTGGTTGATTTAAAGTTTTTCTGTTTTCTGTTTGGATTGGATTAAATTTTTTATTGTTCGTTTGATTGGTATAGTTTTCCGGATTATCACCGCGCAGGCCTCTGCCCGGCGGGTTGTAGCATTACGGCAGCAGCAAAATGTTTGCCCTCAGGCCGTTGTTATCGACAACAAAAGGCGCATCCGGCCGTGTCGTCTGTCTTTTTGACGTTGATTCGCGCTGCAGGGTGCTTTTATGCCGTGCCACAATGTGTTGAAGACGCCTTTGCCAAGGGCATATTCGATACAAACTTACGACTTTTTTGGCGACCGCTTGGATTTTGTTAATGATATTTAACATCATTTTGCTGTCGTATGCAATTTTTAACAATAGCTCATAACATTTATAATAATATTGTGTATCTTTGCATACGAAAACTGCAAAACAACGACTATGCGTATAGATATAATAACCGTGCTGCCCGAGATGCTGGAGTCGCCCCTCGGATGCTCGATTCTCAAGCGTGCCTGCGACAAAGGGCTGGCCGAAATACATGTGCACAACCTGCGCGACTACACCCTCAACAAGCATCGCAAGGTCGACGACTATCCCTTTGGCGGCGAGGCCGGCATGGTAATGCAGATCGAGCCGGTAGACCGCTGCATCTCGGCGCTGAAGGCCGAGCGCGACTACGACGAGGTAATCTTCACCGCCCCCGACGGCGAGCAGTTTACACAGCCCATGGCAAACCGACTGTCGATGCTCGACAACATCATCATCCTCTGCGGCCACTACAAGGGTATCGACTACCGTATACGCGAGCACCTGATTACCAAGGAGATTTCGGTGGGCGACTATGTCCTCACCGGCGGCGAGATGCCGGCGGCAATCATCGCCGACGCCATCGTGCGCCTCATCCCCGGGGCCATCGGCGACGAGCAATCGGCGCTGACCGACTCGTTCCAGGACAACCTGCTCGAGCCGCCCATCTACACGCGCCCGGCCGAGTACAAGGGCTGGCGCGTCCCCGACATCCTGCTCTCGGGCCACGAAGCCCGCATCGCCGAGTGGAAGCACGACCAGGCCGTCGCCCGCACCCTCCGCCTCCGCCCCGACCTCCTCCAAAACGACTAACACCCCCACCCTCTATCGCGGATCAAAAAGGTAAGGGGCTATTATAGCTATTATAGCTAAAATAGCTACATTAGCTAAATTAGCACCCGAAGCCAAAAGATAGCAAAGGCCCGTCACCGGTGGGGTGGCGGGCCTTGGTATGATGGTCGTCGCGGGGTTATTCGTCGGCGACGACTTTGGCGAGTGTCCACAGGCCTTTGGCGTCGCGGATGAACTCGAAGGTGTGGGTGACGTACGAGTCAACCCAGCCGCAGTCGAGGTAAACCTTGTTGTACTGGATTTCGCCCCACGACTGGTAGAACTGGTCACCGTCCTTGGCGAAAGGCTTCTTGGCCTCGAAGTTGCCGGGGGTGAGGATGTCGGCGAATTTCTCCTTCTCGGCGTCGCTGACTTTGAGACGCTCGGCGAGGAACTCGGGGTCGGTGTTGAATTTCTGGATGAAGGTCTTGAAAGCCTCGGGACCCTTGTTGCAGGGAGCAGTGGCACTTTCCATTTTCTTTACCGAGGTGGCTACCTCAGCGGCAGTCTGAGCCTGTGCGCCGGCGGCAAAGACGGCCATCACGGCAACGGCAAGAATGTAACGTAAAAATTTCATAGGTTTATTATTGTGATATTGTTATTGATAAAAAGCAACGATTAATTGCGCGTCTAGCGTCTAAGTCATAGCGTGCCCAACACATACAATATCCCGCCCCAGAAGATTATCAGCACGAGCAACAGCACTGCCGCGGCCACGAGGGCGACGAGCGTGAGGTTGCGCCATGCTCCGCGGGGCTGCCGCAGGGCAAATATCGAGGTAATCAGGCCGGCGATGCCGAGCACCAACGTTGCTATCTCGCTGAGGGGCAAAGCAATCCAGGCAAGAGCGGTAATCACGAAGCTGATCACCGCCGGCCATTTCTTGGGCTGACACTCGGCCTGTGCCGGAGCGGCGGCCTCGACGGCGCCTTGGGGAGCCACCTCGTCGGTAACGGCAGCGGGCTTGGACTCAGCGGCTGCGGGCTTTATCTCCGCGGCCTCGACCTCGGGTTTGTCGACGGGAGGGATGCCTAACTCGGGCACCGCCGATCCCTTATTATCGTTTTTATTTGCGGTCAGTGGCATATTCTTTAATTTAAGTTTCGCAAGCTCAGCTTAAGGTGTATGGGTTTATATGTTTATGGATTTATGGGAGTTGCGGTTGATATAATCCGACAAACTCATAATCCGACAAACCTGTAAACCTCAAATTGTCAAGTTCCGAAAGGACTTGCGAAATATGGATATCATTTTGTATTTGCAAATTTAAGTATTTTAGTCTGTTTGGCATCGTGTGCCACACATATTAAAGACAATTAATTTTTTTAAAGGTTTAATTTTTGCTAATTTTGTCGGTGTCGAGCGCCCGTCACCGGGGCGCCGGCGCCAGGATATCCCCCACCCCGTTGAATGGAAGAGCTGATGCAATATGTTTGGCGCTACCGCCTTTGGCCCGATCTGTCGCTGACGACAGCCGACGGCCTTGCCGTGGAGGTTGTCGACCAGGGCCGGCTCAACCGCGGCTCGGGCCCCGACTTCTTCAACGCCGGCATACGCATCGGCGGCGAGCTGTGGGCGGGGAATGTCGAAATCCACGTCCGCGCCTCGGACTGGCACCGCCACGGCCACGACGGCGACCCGGCCTACGACAGCGTCATCCTCCACGTCGTGGCATACGACGACTGCGAGGTTTGCCGCAGCGACGGGTCGGTCATTCCGCAGGTGACAATGCGCTGCCACGAGGCGCTGGAACAGGAATACCGCAACTTCATGCAGTCGCCGGCCTCCGAGCTGCCCTGCGCCCGACATATCGCCGATGTGCCCGCGATAATTATGAACGACTGGCTGACAGCGCTGGCCTTCGAGCGTCTCCAGCGCAAGGCCGACGATGTGATGAAGCTTGTCGAGGCCACCCACGGCGACTGGAACACCGCGGCCTACGTCACCCTGGCCCGCGCAATGGGCTTCGGCTCTAACGCCGACGCCATGGAGCGCGTCGCCCGCGCCACCCCGCTGAGGCGCATCCGCCGGCACGCCGACTCGCAGACGGCGGTAGAGGCAATGCTGATAGGCCGCGCCGGACTGCTCGCCGACCCGCCCCGCGACCCCTACGAGGCACGGCTCCTGGCCGATTTCCGCTTTTACAGCCACAAATTCGGCACCGCCGAAGACCTCGAACTGCTCAACTGCGCCGGCGAACCCATGCCCTACACCCCGCCCGTGTGGAACCTGCGGCAGCGTCCCGCCAACTCGCCCCTGCGGCGCGTGGTGACCTTGGCCGCGTTTATGTGCGCTCACGGGTCGCCCGGGCAAGAGATGCTTGCCGTCGGCGACTACGAACAGGCGCGCCAGCTCTTCTCGTTCACCATCCCGCAATACTGGCGCGAGCACCTTACCTTCGGCGTCACCGGCGCCTTCCCTGCCGCCGCCCTCGCCGAGAACAGCATAAGACTGCTGTGCATCAACGCCATAGTGCCGCTAAAGTATGCGCACGGCGAGTACTGCGGCGACGAACGTCAGCGCGACGAGGCCGTGGAGATGCTTCAGTCACTGAAGCCGGAGAAAAATTCGGTAACAACGCTTTTCGAGACAGCCGGCTTTGCCATAAAAGACGCCTTTGCCTCGCAGGCCGTGCTGCAGCTCCGGCGCGCCTACTGCGAGCCGCGCAAATGCCTCTACTGCCGCCTCGGCCACAAATTCCTGTCCTCCAGGATCAAGTGCAGGTAGCTATAATAGCTATGGTAGCTATGGCAGCTAACTGCCTAATCCACTTTGGGTTTGCCGGGGGCTTCGGGGCGGAGGGCGTAGTAGTCGCGCAGAGCCTCGAAGGTGGAGGGTGAGCGGCGCAGCAGGGCGTCGTCGGCCATGATGTCGTAGGAGCGTGCCACCTGAGGCAGGCGCACGATGGACGGCACGGCCGGGGGCTCGGGGGCCGGAACGGTGAAGCGCTCGCTGCCGTAGGCCTCACGCATCAGCTCAGGGCCGAGATGACGCGCCAGGGCGTCGAGCACCATCGTCGTGGCGCGCACCTTGCCCGGCGCCGAATAGCCGGCGATGTGCGGGGTGCCGATGTCGACAATGTCCAGCAGGTCAGTGTCTATCGAGGGCTCGCCTTCCCAGACGTCAATGACGGTGTGGCTGACAAGGCCGCGCTTTATGGCCTCCTTGAGCGCGTTGTTGTCAGTGACGGGGCCGCGCGAGGCGTTGATGAAGATGGGGGCGCGACGGAGCTTGCCGAAGAAGGTGCCGTCGGCGAGGTGGTATGTGGCGTCCTCGCCCTCGCGTGTCAGCGGGGTGTGGAAGGTGACGATGTCGGCCTCGCGGGCGATGTCGTCGAGGGTGCTCCAGCCGTCGCCGCCCTCGCGGCGCTGACGGGGCGGGTCGCACAACAGTACGCGCATACCCAGTCCCTCGGCCCACTTCTGCACGAGTCGCCCGATGTTGCCTACGCCCACTATACCAAGCACATACTGGTCGACGGGACGGTTTATCAGCTGCGCGATGGCTGCAAAGACGTACTGCGCGACGGCCGGGGCGTTGCAGCCCGGAGCGTTGACGGCGGTGATGCCGTGGCTTTGGCAATAGGCGGCATCGATGTGGTCGAAGCCTATCGTGCACGTGCCGGCAAAGCTGCAGCGGGGGTTATCGCCGAGCAGGGCCCGTCCCACCTTGGTGCGCGTGCGCACAAGCAGGATATCGGCGTCGGCGACAGTTTCGGCGGTGATTTGTTCGGGAGCGAGGACGCGAACGTCGCCCAGGGGTTCGAGCACGCCTTCGAGGTATGGGATGTGGCTGTCTACAACCACATTAAGCGGGCGGGATAGCATAGGAATATCAGTACTAATATAACGATTGTCAGCGATGCCACGATGTTGCCGCCCTTGGTGGCGCCGCGGCTGAAGAGGCGTCCGAGGTGCACCGACGCGCATACGGCCAACAGCGGGACGTAGGCCATGAAGTTGGCGAAGTCGCAGAACACCGCCAGCAATGTCATCAGCGAAATCAGCGACAGCACGCCGTTATATGCGCGGCGGTGGGCATTGTAGGCCAGCATCTGCGGTATGCAGCCCACCCACGACACTATCAGCAGCAGGACCACAAAGGCCGTGGTGACAATGAGTTTGAGGTTAGACTGGAACGAGAAGGCCGTCAGAAACAGGCTCGGGTCGGGGAAGCTGACGCGCACCGGCACCGCCAGCGAGACGGCGCCCAATATCCACCATGGCGTCACCAGTCCCAGCAGGCAGGCTACCAGAGCGCGACCGCTGAAGACACGCATCTGTATGACGCCGACAATGAAGACGGGCACATAGACGAGGTAGCAGTACTGCGTCATCGACATCGCCGACAATATCAGGAAAATCAGGAATATACGGCTCGTCGCCGTGGGGTCGCCGTAGGTGCTGTACAGCAGGAACAGGCACACCAGCACCGTCAGCGCCAGCAGTGTGCCCGTGTTGAAGTTGAGCAACATCGTGGGCATCGACAGCGACATGGCCAGGAAGTAGGTGGCATCGAGCGACGTCTGTCGCTGCAGCAGGCTGAAGGTGCGGTCGAGCGACAGTATCATCAGCGCCGTCGCCGCCACGCACACCAGGTTGACGGCCAGCGACACAAGCCGGTCGTCGAACCACAGGTTGGCGCTGGGCACGACGATGCCGCGGAAAAAGGCCGGGGGCGCCGGCAACGGCATCGACCGCAGCCACAGGACGCAGAAAGCGGCTGTCATCATGGCCACGAGCAGCGTCAGCCCTCGCGAACACAAAAAATTGTATGCTTCCTTTACTGTCATCGACATTGCTACGGGTATGCGCATGAGAGCGCACGGACGGGTGCACGGTCGCGTGCACAAACGAGTGTACAAATGTACGCGTTTTGGCCCACTTTAGCAACAGCGGCGCCGCAATGGCGCTTTTTTCCCCGAAAATTCATTAACTTTGTGGCATGAAGTGGAAAAAACCGTCCTTACGAGATATATGGGGCGCACTGGTGTGTGTCCTGGCGCTATGGGTGGTGGCATCGTGCGCGTCGATGGGCCGTCCGCAGGGCGGTGCGCGCGACGAGACGCCGCCGGTATATGTGCGCAGCAACCCGCCGCAGGGTATGCTCAACTTCAAAGGCGACCGCGTCGAGGCCTTTTTTGACGAGAATATCCAGCTTGACGACGCCTTTAACAAGGTGATAGTATCGCCGACGCAGAAGATTGCGCCGGTGGTGCGTTCGCTGGGGCGACGCGTCACCGTCGAGCTGCGCGACACTCTGAAGTCCAACACCACCTACACCATCGACTTTGCCGACGCCATCCAGGACCTCAACGAGGGCAACGTCCTCGACGGCTTCGCCCTCGACTTCTCGACCGGCGACAGCATCGACACGCTGCGCCTGTCCGGAATTGTCCTTGAGGCCCGCACGCTCGAGCCGGCGCAGTCAATGACGGTGGGCATCTTCCGCGAGCCGGCCGACACGGCCATCGCCACCCTGCCCTTCGAGCGCATCGCGCGCACCAACCAGCTGGGTCAGTTTACCGTGCGCAACCTCAAGGCGGGCAACTACGCTGTCTACGCCATCAACGACATCAACCGCGACAACCGGTGGGACCGCACCGAGGACATCGCCTTCCTGGGCCGTCTCGTCTCGCCCTCGGTCGAGGCCATCACCGTCACCGACACCATCCGCACCGACGCCGGAACCGACTCGACAGCCACGCGTCCCGGAACGGCATACTACCCCAACGACCTGCTGCTCACGTGGTTCAACGAGGGCTACAAATCGCAGTACCTCAAAGACTACAAACGCCCCGAGCGCCGCAAGGTGACCCTGGAGATGGGCGCACCCGCCGACTCGCTGCCCGAGATAACGGTGGTGAAGGGTCCACAGGGCCGTCCCTTCAGCGAGATGGCGGTGCTGCAGGGCAACGCCACCAACGACACGCTGACCTACTGGCTGCACGACCCCGAGCTGATTGCCACCGACTCGCTGATGCTGTCGGTGCGCCACCTCAACACCGACACGCTCGAGCGCATAGTGTGGCAGACCGACACCCTGCGCTTCTTCTGGCGCGACAAGGACAAGAAAAAGAAGAAGAAGGACGAGGAGGCCGACACTGTGCCCAAGCCCATCGAGCTGCTGCCGCTGACGATGACCTCGCCCCACGAGTTCAATGTCTACCAGCCCTTGCGCTTAGGCACCAACACGCCCATCGCCCGCGTCGACTCGGCCGCCTTCCACCTTGAGCAGCTCGTCGACACGGTATGGACCGCCGTCCCCCACTCTGCCGCCCGCGCCGACACGCTAAACCCGCTGATGGGCCTGGTAATCGACTTCGACACCGGCCCGGGGCAGAAGTACCGCATCAGCGTCGACTCGCTCGGCGTCGAGGACATCTACGGGCTGCACAACAAGGACTTCAGCCAGGAGTTTACCGTGCGCAACCTCGAGGAATATTCCAACCTCGTGCTCAACATCACCCCCGACTCGCTGCCGATGATGGTGGAGCTGCTCAGCGAGGCCGACAACCCCGTGCGCGTGGTGCCCGCCGAGAAGGGCAAGGCGGTCTTCCGCTATGTCAACCCGGGCACGTACTACGCCCGCCTGTGGATTGACGCCGACTCCGACGGACGCTGGACAACGGGCAACATCGCCGACTCCATCCAGCCCGAGGAGGTGTACTACTATCCCCGCAAACTCGACCTCAAGGCCAACTGGGATGTCGAAAACTCGTGGGACATCTACGAGCTGCCCGTCGACGCCCAGAAGCCGATGAAGATAAAGAAGAACAAGCCCAAACCCAAGAAGGGCGAGCAACAGCAATACGAAGACGAGGAAACCGAGCTGGACGAGTGGGGCGAGCCCGTCGACCCGACACGCCGCAACACCATGATGGGCGGCAGCAACGGCAACAACCGCTACAGCCGCAACCGCAACAACAACGGCTTCGGCGGCAACGGCCGTCTCCGCCAGACGGGCACCTTCGGCCGCTGACGGCGGAGTGCGGCGTAACCGCACCGCGTGTCACCTTACCGGCCGTCACCGCGTTGGCCGTCACCGTGCAGGCTGTTACCGCTATCGGCCGAGCTCGGCCGATAACCGTCCTCCCCTCCCCTGCCCCGGCCCCCGGGTACCGTTGCCTTAAGGGGCCTCCAAACTTCCCATTTCACCCACAACTCCCCTTACTTGGTGAGGGAGTCGAGGAGTTTGGCGGCGCAGGCGGTGCTGGTGAGGGTGGGCGCGACGGCGAGGGCGGCCTTGCGGAAGGCCGGATACTCGGTGGCCATGCGCTCGAGGTGGTCGGCTGTCCAGCCATCGTCAACAATGCCGGCGCCGGTTTCTTGCACAAGGGTGGCAGTTGACGGCACGGTATTCATCAGCACAGGCGTGCCAAGGCTCAGGCACTCGGTGACGGTAACCATATTGCAATCCTTGAGCGTGTCGATGAGCATACCCTTTGCCGTGCGGCCAAGGGGCGCCCACTGCTCGTGCGTGCAATAGCCGTGGAACTTGACGTTAGCCTCTATCCCCTGCTCTTTTACGCGCTTTTCAAGGGCCTCGCGCTCGGCGCCGTCGCCGCAGATGTCGAGCTGCCAGTGGCCGTAACCGGGACGGCACACAAAGTCGGCGAAGACGTCTACGATGTGCCCGATATTCTTTCGGGGCACAAGCTGAGACACTATGATAAAGGCATCCCTGGTATCGCCATCGTCACCGGGGTAAAACACCTCCGGATCTGAGCCGTGGTCGGCGATGATGTGTGAGACGTTGCGACAGAAGCGACAGACAAAGTTGCGGGCATCGGTGGAGCGTGCCACCACGCGCACGTCGCGCATAAACATCGGCACAACAGCGTGATACCACAGCCGGGAGGGGATTTTGAAAAGCGCGCGCTGCATCACACTCAACTCGTGCCACACCAGCAGTTTTTCGGGGCACACACGGGCCGCCGTCAGCGTGGCCAGCGAGAACAGCTCGGAGGAGATAACGACATCAAAGCGGTCGGTGTTACGCTTCAGCCACTTGCGCAGGCCCTTTGCCTTGGGAAGCAGATCTGGCTTGAACAGCGACGGCATACTCGACTTAAAATACACTACCTCGAAGCTGTTGTCTTCGGGCTCGAGGGGACGAAACTCATCCATGGCGACCAGTGTCACCTCGTGCCCTAACGCGACAAAGCCACGCGCCATATTGTATATCATGGTGTTGGCATTGGTGCGGCGGCGCGTGATGACGCCCTTCTCTGACGTGGAAAGTATGAGGTTGAGTATGAGTATATTCATTGCAGTAGCTGAATGGGCAGTGTTTGTTACGATTTGCGGTTTTGCCACATCGCCATGGCGATGACCGGCCAAAATAGTTTGTTCGTCAACGACTTGTGCAGCAAACGCTGTTTCGCCGTCATGTTTTCGCACGGATAGGTCTTGAGACAGGCCATATAGGGGCGCGACATCTCGTGGGCAAACCACTGGCGTTTCTGCCTGAGCGTCAACTCCTTGCTCCCCAGCACCTGCTTTATTACCACCCTCAGGTTGTTGGCGTAATATCCGTGGGCATAGACGTCGGTGGCAGGGTCCATCCCTTTTGCGGCGAGATATTCCGATATTCGGCGACACATATCCTCTATCATCGTCATGCGGTCGAGGCGCAGGCCACGACTAAGGCTGCCGGCAGTCTGTCGGTAAAGGTAATACGGCCGGTCGAGCCATATCACACTGTCCGATGCCATAAAATACAGGAAGCCGAAAAGGAAGTCCTCGCTGCTAACGCGGTCGTTTTCAAAAGTTATGCCGTTGTCGCGTATGATATCCATACGGTAAACGGCCATACACGAGCTGCCGGGCAGGTGGAAGCGCTCGTCGTCGGCGTAGGGCTGGGAAAAGACGGCCAGGGCTATGCGCCGCATCTCGTCGGCGCCTTTGTAGATACGCGGGGCAGCCGTCAGGTCGCCCGGCACGGGCGTTGTCCCGTCTGCAAAATTCTGATATGAGAACGACACCTGCGAGGCGTGGGCGCTTTCGAGCATCTCCACCGCCGTGGCGTAGGTTTCGGGCAGCACAATGTCGTCCGAGTCGGCAAAGGCGATATATTTGCCGCGGGCGTCGGCCATACCGGTATTTCGGGCCGCTCCCAGACCGCCGTTGGCCTTGTGGATGACTCGCACGCGCGGGTCGCGCGCGGCCCTTGCCTCGCAGATTGCACCGCTGCCATCGGTGCTTCCGTCATCGACGAGGATGACCTCGATGTCGCGCAACGTCTGGCCGAGCACCGAGTCGACGGCCTCGTCAAGATAAGCGGCGGTGTTGTACACCGGCATGACCACCGTGAGCAGCGGGTTCTCTTTCATGTCGGTAAGGCGGTCAGTCCCACAGGCGGTCGCGGATGGCATAGCGCGGACGGCCCTTTACTTCGTTGAAAATCTTGCCGATATACTCGCCGGTGATGCCAATGGCGATGAGGATGAGGCTGCCCAGTCCCCATATCGACAGCATTATCGACGCCCATCCCGGGCTGACGTGGTCGGTGAAGAAACGCGCCACCACGACGTAGGCGGTGACGGCAAGCGTCACCAGCAGGATGAACAGGCCGGTGAAGAATATCCACCGCATAGGCTGCGCCGAGAAGGACGTTATGCCGTCCACCGACAGCGCCAGCATCTTGCGCAGTGGGTACTTCGACTCGCCGGCGACGCGGCTGGCGCGCTCGTAGTACACCACATCGCTGTCGAGGCCAATCTGCGGCACTATCCCGCGCAGAAACATGTTGCTCTCGTGGTACTCGGACAGCAGATGCAGAGCGCGGTTCGACATCAGGCGGTAGTCGGCGTGGTCGTAGACGGTCTCCAGGCCCATCTTTTTCTGGAACGAATAGAAGGCGTGGGCCGTAGTGCGCTTGAAGACGGTGTCGGTCTTGCGCGACGAGCGCACACCGTAGACAATCTCCGTGCCCTCGCGGTATTTGCGCACCATCTCCACTATGGCCTGCGGGTCGTCCTGGAGGTCGGCGTCGATGCTCACGGCAGCGTCGCAGTTGTCCATCGCCGTCATCAGCCCCGCCAGCAGCGCGTACTGGTGCCCGCGGTTGTGGGCCAGCGAGACGGCGCGCACGCGGCGGTCGGCAAGGTGCCACTCCTCGAGCAGCGCCCACGTGCGGTCGCGGCTGCCGTCGTTACTGCACAGGATGTACGAGTCAGCGGTGATGTCGCCGGCGGCGACACAGTCGTCGAGCAGCTTCAGCAGCACAGGCAGCGACAGCGGTAGAGCCTCCTCCTCGTTATAGCACGGGATGACAATGGCGAGGCGCGGTGGCGGCAACAGTTTTTCCATAGGCTTCGGTATCATCAGTCGTCGGCAAGAACGCCGACATACGGGTTCAGTTATAATGAATTAATTTCCGGTACGTGGCAAATGATGCCTGGGGATAATCCCGGGACAGCCTTGCACGGCAAGTCCGTCGGGGCACGGTTTGCCCGGCCCAAGACCCCTTTGCAAAATCTTTCCAATGCAAAGATAAGCATTTTTAAACTATAAAGATATGCAATTTTGAACTATAATGTTGTCCGAACCAAAAAAAAATGCTACCTTTGCGCTCGCCGACAGAAGGACGCGCCCCTACGGCCCGTCCCTTCAATCACCCGGGGTGTAGCACAGTTGGCAGCGCGCCACGTTCGGGACGTGGAGGTCGGAAGTTCGAGTCTTCTCACCCCGACCCTTTAAGGGCAAAAGCCTGCAAACCATCCGTTTGCAGGCTTTTTTGTCCTCCCACCGGGACAAA
>SFLG01000047.1 GCA_004553485.1 Bacteroidales bacterium
TTCATCAGTCGTGTAGCTCGCTACACTCCATCTTCACAAATCAAAATCCATCCCAAAATATGCGACCCTGCGTTAACAGAAATTGGGGGAACGGGCTCTAAGAATTTATGCCGGCCAGCTGGCCGACGATGTGGAAGGTGTCCGCCCCGACCAGGGCGGCGGTTTCGGTGCGCAGGCGGTTGTCGCCCAAGGTGACGGGGACAAAGCCGCTGTTGATGAGCATGGCTATCTCGTCGGGGGTGAAGTCGCCCTCCGGGCCAATCAGGATTGCGGTGTCGCGGCAGGACTGCAGGGTGCGGGCCAGCAGGCGACGCTCGATGGCATCGTCGCAGTAGCCGACAAACTTCTGGCAGCCGTCCGCCAGCGTCGCCACCGCCTTTGCCAGTGGCGTCATGTCGTCGATGACGGGGAGGGTGGCCTTCAGGCTCTGCTTCATTGCCGACACGGCGATGCGGGTGAGGCGTTCGGTCTTTATCTCCTTGCGCTCGGACCGCGCGCAGCGCACGGGCACAAAGCGGTCGATGCCTATCTCGACGAGCTTTTCGAGCATCCACTCCATGCGCTCCATCTGCTTTGTGGGCGCCACCATCACCGTCAGCGAGCCGACCCATACCGGCGGCTCGTCGGCGATGCCGACGATATCGACGGCCGCGCCGCGCGGGTTCTCGTCGGCGAGGCGGCACGTCAGCACATGCCCGCGACCATCGACGGCCTGCAGCTCGTCGCCGGCCCGCAGGCGCAGCACACGCACGGCGTGACCCGAGTCCGACTCGGGCAGCCGTCCCGTGTCTGCGGCATCCGGAGCGTAAAAGCGTATCATTTCGGCTCAGAAAGGGGTTGAAATCAGTGTTTTGCCGGTTATTTGGCCAGGTCGTTCTCGGGGTCGGCGTAGGTCGAGTCGATGACCTCCTTGCTGACGTGCTCCTTCTTGGTATCCTTGAAGATGAGGCAGAAGAGGACGAATACCACCAGCGCGTAGGCGGCGAAAATCAGCCACGACTCGTGCCAGCCGGCCAGGCGTGCCACGGCGTTCGACTTGGGGATGGACTCGACAAGGCGGTTGACAACGAATTCGCCGGCAACGAAGGTGCCAATCGAGGCGCCGATGCCGTTGGTCATTACCATAAAGAGGCCCTGGGCCGACGAGCGCATCTTGGGATCGACCTGCTGGTCGACGTAGATGCCGCCCGAGACGTTGAAGAAGTCAAAGGCCACGCCGTAGACTATGCACGAGAGGATGAGGAAGATGACGCCGGGCATGTTGGTGTCGCCGATGCCGAAGAAGCCGAAGCGGAGCACCCAGGCAAACATTGCCATCATCATCACGCCCTTGATGCCGAAGCGCTTGAGGCAGAAGGGAATCATAAGGATGCAGAGGGCCTCGGAGCACTGCGACAGCGAAATCAGCGCGGTGGGGTTCTTGGCAAACCAGCCGTCGAGGAAGCCCTGCTTGAACATCTCGATGTTGGAGAAGTTCTCGATGAACGAGGTGCCGTAGCTGTTTGTAATCTGTAGCGACACACCCAGCAGCATCGAGAAGATGAAGAAGATGGCCATGCGGTAGCCCTTTAACAGCTTGAAGGCGTCGAGTCCGAGGGCCTGCGACAGCGAGGTGCTCTTGCCCTTGTTGATGGGGCAGTTGGGCATGGTTAGCGCGTATCCGGCCATCAGCAGCGAGAAGACTGCCGAGGTGATGAACTGCGTGTAGCTCATCTGGATGGTGACGCCGCCTATCGAGACGAAGTTGATCAAGAGCTCGGCGGCGATGAAGCCGACGGTACCAAAGACGCGGATGGGCGGGAAGTCCTTTTCAGTGTCCAGGCCGTTGCAGTCCAGGGCGTTGAAGGCCACGGCGTTGCTCAGACCGATGGTGGGCATGAAGAAGGCGATGGAGATGACGTAGAGGGTGAAGATGGTGCCGAAGCTGACTGTTCCGGCCAGCTCCTCGGTGGGCATGCTGACCCAGCCGGCGGGGAGCACCGACATTGCGTATACGCCGGCGGCGCACATAAACAGGCCCGACAGCAGGTGGCACAGCGACAGAGTCCTCTGTGCGGGGATGAACCGGTCGGCGATGATGCCGATGACTGCCGGCATAAAGAGTGACACAAGGCCCTGGGCCATGTAGAAGAGGTAGATTTTGTCGCCGAGACCAACATGGCCGAGGAACATACCCATCGAGACCAGGTACGAGCCCCAGACAGCGAACTCAAGGAAGCTGAGGACGGCTAAGCGCGGTTTAATCGGATTCATGGTAGAATTTGGTTTTCTGTTATGCTTGATTGATTATTTTGCGGTTTGGGAAGTGTCTATATGTAATATGTGAAAGCGCGCGACCGGGGTTCAGCCGTTCGAGGCGTTTTTGCCGCGGGCGGCGAGGATGGCGCGGATGCGCATGGCCGACTCGTAGTCGTCGTGCTCGGCGAAGAACTGCATACGGCGCTGCAGCGTCTCGTCGTCGAGGTTCTCCTCGACGCCGTCGGGCAGGTCGACCGTCTCGGGGTCGGGGGCGACGAGCAGCCCGTCGTCGGCCGTCTCTTCGTCATCGGCGTCCACGTCGTCGTTGTCGGTGGCCGTTGTCACCTCCTCAAGCTCTATGCCGCACTCGTCGACGATGGCGGGGGTGGTGTATATCGGCGCGCCGGTGCGCATGGCAATGGAAACGGCGTCGCTGGTGCGGGCGTCGAGCACCACCTGCCGGTCGCCGTCGGTGAAGGTCATCTCGGACGAGTAGATGCCGTCCTCGAAGCGGTAGATGAACACCTCGGTGAGGCGTATCCCGAACGAGCGGGCAAAGGTGGCGAAGAGGTCGTGCGTCATGGGCCTGGGCGAGTTGACGCCCTCGATGGTGACGGCGATGGACTGCGCCTCGGGCGCGCCTATCACCACGGGGATGCGCACGGGCGAGTCGCCGTCGACTGCCAGCAGCAGGGCAAAGGCGCCGCTCTGCATCGGCGAGTAGGAGAGACCCATTACACGGAGTTTTATGCGTTCAGGCATTTGTTTGCTTTTGTTTTGTTGTTTGTCAGGGAGAGGGGATATCTTGCGGGAGAGGGATTGTCGGAGGGGGTGAGCGAGAGATGGTCTTGGGGGTCAGCTGTCGGCGATGCCGGTGACGGCGCGTCCGGTAATCAGGCCCGAGCCGAGGCAGATGCGGCGGTCGGGGGTGTAGATTACGCCAAACTGTCCCGGAGCGATGCCCTGCACGCGTTCGGCGCTGTGCAGCACGTATTCGGGACGTCCCGAGCCGTCGAGCTGGTCGTCGAGACGGGTCAGCGTGGCCTCGGTGAACTGCGGCGTGTGCCGGTTCTTGAAGGTCACGGGCACCGAGCGGCACGGGGCGCCGGCCCAGATGTCGCGGGTTATGAAGTGCATCTCGCTGAGGTGCAGGGTGCGGCCATATTGCTTTTCGGTGTCGTAGCCGCGCGACACGTACACCACGTTGTCGTGGATGTTCTTGCGCACCACAAACCACGGGCCGCCGCTGAGGCCCAGGCCCTTGCGCTGTCCGATGGTGTGGAACCAGTATCCGCGGTGCTCGCCTATCTTGCGCCCGGTCTCTATCTCGATGATGGGGCCGGGACGCTCGCCAAGGTGGCGGCGGATGAAGTCGTTGTAGTTGATTTTGCCCAGGAAGCAGATGCCCTGCGAGTCTTTGCGCATGGCGTTGGGCATGTGCTCTCGCACCGCTATCTCGCGCACCTCGGCTTTGGGCAGGTCGCCGATGGGGAAGGTGAGGTGGCGCAGCTGGTCGTAGGAGATCTGTGCCAGGAAGTCGGTCTGGTCCTTGACGGCGTCGACGGCGGTGGCAAGCCATTTCGTGCCGTCGGGGTCGGTGACGGTGGAGGCGTAGTGGCCGGTGGCGGTGAGGTCGAACTCGTGGCCCCAGCGCTGCTCGAAGAAGCCGAACTTGATGATTTTGTTGCACATCATATCCGGGTTGGGCGTCAGGCCGCGGCGGACGGTGCGCAGGGCGTACTCCATGACGTTCTCCCAGTATTCGTCGTGCAGCGACACCACGTCGAAGGGCAGCCCGTAGCGGCGCGCTATCAGGCGGCAGATGTCGATGTCCTCCTCGGCCGAGCAGTCGTTCGAGCCGTCGTTGACGTCCATGGCGATGCGGATGTAGAACAGGTGCACGTCGTGGCCCTGCTCGACGAGGCGATGTACGGCCACGGCGCTGTCCACGCCTCCGGATATTAATGCTGCAATCTTCATTGGGTCAACGGTATGGGTGCTTTTTGTGTGGAGAGTGCGGCCTTACCGGGCCTGCTCCTGCTGTTTCTGGGTGCTGCGGGTGAAGGTGACGCGGAAGGCCTCGATGAGCTCGGTAGCCGACAGGTCCTTGGCCTGGATTTCGCGCGTGTCGCCCAGGATGTAGTAAATTTCGGGCTGGGCCATCATCGTGTACAGCGTCTCGGCCTCGGGGGCCTTGCCCACCACCCACGTCTCGGGCAGGTCGGCCGAGGCGGCGGCCCAGTCGGGGTCGTCACCGGTGTAGACGGCCACCACGGCGGCCTGTTTGCGGCGGATGAGGGTGCTGATGGTGAAGTCGGCGTCGAGGCGCGTCTTGGCGGCGCGACATTCGTCGCAGTCGGGGTCGTAGAAGAGCAGGATGATGTGGCGCGGGGTCACCTCGGAGAACTTTTTCTTCGAGCCGTCGCGCAGCGTCATCTCAAAGTCGGGGGCGAGCTGTCCCAGACGGCTGCCGAGCAGCTGCTTGTACTGGTATACAAAGCGTTCCTTCTCGGCGCCCTTGACCTTTTTGTTGAGGGCCACGGCCTCGACGAAGGGGAAGTAGAGCTCGTCGCTGCGCACCTCGGCGGTGTCGCTGTATGTCCAGCCCTCGGCCATGCGGGCCAGGTCGAGCAGGTTCTGGGGCTTGGCCTTGGCGACCTGTTTCAGCAGGCCGTCAATCGACATGAACACCGTGTCGGCCGTCGAGTAGGGGACGAAGCCGAAGAAGGTGCCCAGGGTGTGGTTGAGGCGCCCCTGCGACGAGAACGAGCTTTTGGGGTTGAACGTCTTCCAATAGTTGTCGACAATGTAGTTGCAGCGCTGGGTCAGCGTGGTCAGTCGGTCGGGCGGCGACGGCATCGTCACCAGCAGGTTGGGGTCGGCGGGCGCGGTCTGCGCTGTCAGCGACAGAGAGCAAGCCGCCGCTATTGTCAGCGCAAATATTTGTATCAGTCGTTTCATTGGTCGTTGTATGGCGTTTCTTGTGAGGGCCGTTGTTTGTTAACAAGTGGGCCGTTGTTTGGTGTTTCTTGTGTGGGCCGTTGTTTGTTAACAAGTGGGCCGTTGTTTGGCGTTTCTTGTGTGGGCCGTTGTTTGTTAACAAGTGGGCCGTTGTATGGCGTTTCTTGGTTGTCTTTGTTGGTTAAAATAGAGTGCACACTCCTATTTCAACCTACAAAATTAATAAAACTTTTTAGATTATGCCTCCCTCGACGGCCAATAATGCACCGCCGACCGCCGACAGAGAGCCAAAAACAGCCGGAAAAGGCCCGGTGAAGCGGCCCGCGGGGGGGGGGCGTGGCGGGTGCCGTTACCGTTATCGGTCGAGCTCGACCGATAACAGTGCCGCCACATAGGGCAGGGCACGGGCACGGAGGGCGGCACGGGCAAGGGCACGGCAAGGGCAGGGCACCGGGCACGGAGGGCGGGGCGGCATGGCCTTTGGTGGCGGGGGGGGGCGGAAAAAAGGCCGTGCCCGGGGTGGGCACGGCCTTGGTGGGGGTTATCGGGGCAGGCGGCCGTGGGGGCCGCGTGCCGGGGTGCGGTGGGGGTTATTCGATGCCCCAGACGCACTTGACGGGCTCGAACTGGCCCTTGCCGACTACTTTGTAGACGGCCTGGCAGGCGATGGTCGAGCCGTTGTAGGCGTAGAAGTTGAAGGTGTAGGTGTAGTCAAGACCGGGGATGGGCTCGACGTCGGCGTGGATCTTCGAGATGACAGCGGGGAAGACTTCCTCGAAGAAGCGCTTCTTGATGAGCTCGGAAATCTGGTCATCGGTCATGCCCTCGAAGCCGGCGGCATACTGCTCGCGGGCCGAGGCGCCGCGGATGTCGACGTTGTTCTGGTAGGCCGAGGCACCCGAGTAGTAGTCGTTGTTGCCGTACTTGGAGACGTAGAACAGACCGCTGGTGATCGAGGTGTCGCCCAGAGGCACGCAGATGTTCTCGTAAACCCAGTCAACGCAAGCCTGGTAGTAGGTAGCCGAGAAGGCCTGGTTGCGTCCCGAAGGCAGGGTGATGACAACCGAGGGGTCGTACATCCACTTGCCGGCGTTCTTGACGAACTGGCGTGTTACGGTCTCGATACCGTTGTTGAGGGTCCACTCGCTGCCGTTGTATACATACTGG
Source organism: Bacteroidales bacterium (assembly GCA_004553485.1). Lineage (GTDB taxonomy): Bacteria > Bacteroidota > Bacteroidia > Bacteroidales > Muribaculaceae > CAG-873. The sequence continues at coordinate 6,367 of SFLG01000047.1, forward strand.
TCGCATATGTAGTAGGTCTCCTTGCTCGAAGAGTTGTAGTAGAGGTAGAGGACGTTCTTGACGGCCTCGGCGGCGGCGTAGGGGAACTTCTGCTTTAGGTATGTGGGCAGCAGCTGGTTGGCGTTGGTGAGGTTCTGGTACTTCTGGCCCATGTCGGTGTAGTCGCCGGGCTGGAGGACAACGAAGTCGGTGGCCTCGCTCCAACGGCCGTCGGTGTAGGTGTAGACGGCGTTGTGGGCGGTCATGGGAACCTCGACGGCAGCGGCGCGGTGGCGGGGAGCGGCGGCGACGGGTTTGCCGTCGACGGCGGTCACAACCATGTTGGCGTAGCGGTTACCGCCGGCAACGGCGATGAACCAGCCGGTGACGGTGACTGTGGCACCGTCGGTGAAGAGGGCCTTCTGGGCGGGAGTGCCCTGGTAAACCGAGCCCTTGGTGGTGGCGGCGCCATCAACCTCGATGTTGATGTTCTTTTCCGTGACGACAGCCTTGCCGGTGATGGTGATGTACTTGGCAAGCTCGTTGTCGGTGCGTGCGCCCAGCTCGTCAAGCTTGGCGCCGTTTACAACCTCGGCGGTGGGGTAGGTGACCTTCTGTGTGCCGACAACCTCGACGGTGGCCGACGAGCCGGTGATCTGCAGGCCCTTGTTGTACGCGCCGATTACGCCTGTGATGTTAAGCTGCTGGCCGATCTGGACGCTGGAGGCGTCGAAGGACGAGCCCATGTATACGAGGATCGAGCCCGAAGCGTCGGTTACGATGTAACCCTGGGCGCAGATGCCGGTGACGACGGCCTGGGCCTCGATGTCGGCGTTGAGGGTGGCCTGGCCGATGGTGTTGCCGGGCTTCCAGGGCTGGGGCTGCTCGCCGCCTATGTTGCCGAAGACGGGCTCCTGGTTGGACTGGTTGTAGCTGACGATGCAGTAGCCGGCGTCATCGCTGACGTTTGCGGCGAGGATGCGCGACAGGTAGCGCGAGGCGGGTTTGCTGGGGGCGAAGCCGTTGACGTAGTCCTCGGCGCTCTCCCAGACGGTGTTCTTGTAGTCGTCCTCGGTGACGGTGTAGAGCTCGGCGGCGGCTGCGTCGGCCAGGTAGGCGGGCAGGCCTACCGACTGGCGGTAGGTAAGGTTGACGGCCGAGCCGTTGTCGAGGTAGTAGTACTTCGAGGCCAGCAGGGCGGGAGCATAGTCCTCGGCGGGAATCTGCTCGCTGAAGCATTTCTGTTTGCCTACATTGGCGAGGGCATTGGCAAGGTCCTCGCCGGCGAGGGCCTGGTTGGTTTTGTTTGACGATACCGAAGCGTAGTCGGCGTCGGTCATCGTGTATTCGATGGTCTGGACCTCGGTGAGGGGTTCGTTTTCCTTGTCCTTGAACCCGTCAAGTTTGTCGTTCCAGGCATTGTCGTCACAGCCGTTGAGCGTAGCCGAAACAGCAGCCGCAGCCATCAGACTGAAAAATATCTTGGTGTTCATATATATGTCTTATTAGATGGTGTTGACTGAGAACTTAGAAGTTGACGCGGAGTTTCATTGTGTAAGTGCGGCCGAAGTTGTAGAATACGCGGTAAGCGTTTTCCCAAGTGCCGTTTGTGCTTGAGCTGGTGTAGGCGTCCACAACGTAGTTGTAGTTGAAGAGGTTCTGGAGGTTGCCCGAGAGGACAGCCTCAACACCGCCTACCTCGAACTTGTACGAGGCGTGGAGGTCGAACTGGTTGCCCCAGGGAGCGCGCCAGGGATCGGCGACGGTAACTGTGCCGCCGGCACTGGGAGCCGAAACTTCGTAGTCGCTGTACAGACGGTCGGCGACGGTCCAGTCGCAACCGATGCGGAAGCCCTTGAAGGGGCGGAAGGTGGCGCCGAGGGCGGCGGTGGTCTGTGCCGAGCCACCGACCTTGCGGCCCTTCTGCATCAGTGTGCCGCACAGGTGGTCCTCAGCCATGATGCCGCTGGCGATGGCGCCGGTGGTGGTGTTGGCGAGGGGCTGGCCGTTCTCGTTGTAGTAGTAGCCCAAGGCGTTCGAGTCCCAGATGTAGTCGCCCAGCGATACCATACCGGTGAGCTCGATACCCTTGACGGGGATGAAGGTGCAGTTGAACTCGATACCCATGTGGCGGGCGTCAACACCACCCATGTTCATGTAGTAGCGATCGGGACCCTGGCCGATGACACCGGTGCGGGTAGTGGTCTTGTCGAGCCACTTGGTGTAGTAACCGTTGAGGGTTGCCGAGAACATGCGCGACGAGAAGCCATAGCCGATTTCGGCCGAGAAGACTTTCTCGTTCAGCGGGTCGGGGTTGGCGGCGTTGCTGGTGGCCTGCGACAGGAACACGCCCTTTGCGAAGTAGGGAGCGCGGCTGATGTAGCCCACGTTGAAGAAGACGTTGTTGTGGCGGTCGATGTTGTAGTTGGCACCGAACTTGGCTGTGCCGCCCAGGAAGTTGTAAGTCTTGGACTTGCCGTTGTCCTTGTCGTAGTAGAAGTAGTCGACGCGCTGGTAGCCGGTGTTGCTGAGGGCACCCGAGAGCACGAGGGTGAGCTTGCGGTCGAGCAGCGAGAGCTCGCCCTGGACGTATGCGCCCTCCTGGTTGGTGCGGCCGTCGTAGTTGCGGTATACGATGTCGCCTACGCCGAGTTTCTCGTTGACCCACTCGGTGTTGTTCTTGTTGTAGATGGCAGAGTTGGCGGGGTCGACGCTGCCGCGGTTGAGGTCGTCGATGTAGTAGGCACCGTCATAGAGGTCGACAATCTTGTTGTTGTGCTTGCCGATGTAGTAGCGCATGTCGATACCGGCGAGGAACGACAGCTTGTTGTCCCAGAACTTGTTGGTGTAGGTCGAGATAAGACCGTACCAGTTGTGCGAGTTGTTGCTCTGGCTCATTATCATATTCGAGCCGGTGGCCGAGGCGGCGTTCATCTCCTGTATCTTGTCGTAGGCGAAGGTGCCGTCGGGGTTGCGGAACTGAGTGGTGACCTCGCCGTTGTTGGCACCGTACCAGGCGCTGCGCCAGGTGCTTGTGCGACCCTGGCCCGAGTAGCCGCCGCCCGAGGCGATCGACATATACAGGGTGGTGGACAGGCTCGACTTTTCGTTGATCTTCCAGGTGTGAGCCAGCGAGATCTGGGGTTTGTGGTACTTGTTCAGGTTCGAGGTGCGGGGCTGGCCGTTGCGGTCGTAACCCCAGGTGGGGTTGTAGCGGTAGGGGCTCTCGCCGTCCATGTAGTCGCGGGCGAGGGTCTGGTAGCCCATGATGGTCAGGCCGTCCTGGCTGCTGCGCTTGTTGTGGGTCTGCGGTGCACCGAAGGCGGTCAGGCTCAGCTGATGGTTCTCGTTGAACTTCTTCGATACGTTGAGGAAGTAGTTGTACGAGTTGAACCAGGTGCCCTGGACGTAACCGTCGCCCCAGCGGCGCGAGCCCATCATGGTGATGGCCCAGCCGTTCTTCATCATGCCGGTGGAGACTTTCATGCCAATCTGGTTGAGACCGTCATTGCCCATGCCGTACCATACCGAGCCGCCGCGCTTGGCGTCGGTGGAGGCGGTGGTGACGTTGATGGTACCGCCTACCGAGGGTGCCGACAGCACTGCGGCGCCGAGGCCGCGCTGGGTCTGGATGTTGGAGGCAACGTCGCTAAGGCCGGCCCAGTTGCTCCAGTATACCCAGCCACCTTCCATGTCGTTGACGGGGATACCGTTGACCATGATGGCGAGGTTGTCGCTCTTGAAACCGCGCATGTTGATCTTGGCGTCTCCGAAGCCGCCGCCGTCTTTGGTAGCCCACACACCGGGGGTGGTCTTCAGGATTTCGGGGAACTCCTGGCTGCCGAGTTTGAGGTCTATGTCAATCTGGTTGATCTGCGACAGGGCCACGGGGGTCTGACGCGTGCGGGCCAGCGACTGGGTTACGACAACGTCGTTGAGAACCTCAGCCTTAGGCTTCAGTGTGATTGAGCCCATGTCGTCGCTGACGCCGACGGTGCTCGATTCATAGCCGACGAAGCTGAAGGTCAGCGTCTTGGCATTGTTGGGCGCGTTTACTTTAAACGTGCCGTCGATGTCGGTGACACCGAGGGCTTTGCCGTTGGTGACAACGACGCTGGCGCCGGGGATGGGCTCGCCTTCCTCGTCGACAACGACGCCTTTGCATTCGCGGGCCTGGGCCGTCATGACCGCAGCCGAGATGCATAGCATCATTAGTGCTGAAAGAATTCTTCTCATTGCTGAAAAAGGATTAGTGATAAAATGGGGTTTTAGGGTTGTCTGTTTTGTTGTAGCGGTCTGGCATCATCGCCGCGAGACAGCCGTCTTTGGCGGGGCCGAGGCCCTCCGGGGGTGGGCCGGTGCCTGTTGGCTGCTATTGTGTTGCGGTTTTGCAACCTACCCGAGGTTGCGGAGTGCCCGGGGGTTGGCACAGGGCGCAAAAAAAGCCTACGCTAAGGGTGTCAGTCCTTTGCGTCGGCTTTGTATATCGCGTATGATGATTCGGTTATAAAGACAGTGTCGAGCGGGAACGATAGGCCCCAATCGAAGCCTCGCTTGCGACCGGCATGAACGGCCCGTGCGCAAGTTGCGCCTCCGGCGGCTATGAGATGCCCGTGCGTAAGCGTTGATTTGGCGGGAGTGATGAGCCCGTAAAAAACTGCCATGAAAGAGGTCGTTGTTAATTTTCCGCAAAGTTACAAAAAAATGTTGAATAAAAGCCCAAATCCCCAAAATCTTTTGCACCCCTCTCCCCTTACATATATAGATGTGCACCCCGGGGGCGAAAAAGAGACCGGGTGTAAAGGCGCCCGGGTTTGGGAGGGTCGGGGCGGCGGGTGTCAGTTTTGTACGGGAGGGCGCGGGGATGTGCAAAAGTTTTTTTATATGCCATATTCGTTTATAAGTGCCGAACAATTTTGACAGTATGATTAAAATTGGTAACTTTGCACAATTGTAATTAGGCCTGTAGCTGAGGTTTTTTGGCCCGGCGGGCGTTGCAAAATGCCGGAGCATGCGGTACGCGCATTGGCCGGGTTGGGTAACAGCTTCTATGGTAACACTGGACGGGACTGACGCTTAAACCATGATAATAAACAAATCAAAATCAATCTTTTAATATTTTATTATGCAGATTTTTAGACAAGCACTAATGCTTGCGTCCGCGGCGGTTGTGGCCGGGACGACGCTGGCGCAGCAGCCCCTCAGCGGCACGCTGTCCAACGTTCGCGCCGTCACCAAAGCTGCAGGCGAGCGGTACGAGAACCCCCGGTTCTCGCCCGACGGCAAGCAGATTGCGTACACACGGTTCGGCTATACCGGCCTGTACGTGATGAACAGCGACGGCACGCAGGGCCGCCAGCTCACCGACCGGCTCGGTGCCGGCGTAGGCTACCAGTGGAGTGCCGACGGCACACGCATCCTCACCCGCTCAACGCGCCTGGTGAACAACCATCCCTCGGGAGCGCCCCGCGTGCACAGCCTCGAAGTCATCAGCGTGGCTGATGGCCGGGTCGAGCGCATAGGTGACGAACAGGTCGAGATGCGCCTCCCCGCCTGGCGCTACGACGCCAAGGGCCGCGCCTCCGTCACCCTCGGCAAGGGCGTCATCCGCCCCGCCAAGGAGATTGTCCTCAAAGACTTCGTCCCCGCCACCGGCAAGACGCGCGCCAAGGCACGCTCGCTCTCGGGCAGCGTCAGCACCATCGGCGACTGCTACAGCATCAGCTTCGACACCGACAACGACCACCTCTGGGTAATCGACGCCGACGGCAACCGCACATCCATCTACGACGGCTACGCCTTCCTGCCCGCGCTCAGCCCCGACGGCCGGCGCGTAGCCTTCTGCGACGAAAAGTCGCAGGTGCGTGTCATCAACCTCGACGGCAGCGGCCTGCGCACCGTCGGTGACGGCTTCTCGCCCGCCTGGGCCAACGACAGCCAGCTCATCGTGCAGCGCACCACCGACGACGGCCACGACTACACCTCCGGCGACCTCTACCTGCTCAACCTCGACGGCAGCGCCAAGGCCCTCACCAACAGCGCCGACCGCATCGAGCTCGACCCCGCCGTGTCGCCCGACGGCAAGCGCATCGTCTTCTCTGATTACAAGTCGGGCCAGATCTACACCGCCGAC
>SFLG01000124.1 GCA_004553485.1 Bacteroidales bacterium
CGCCTTGCGGATGTCGTGGCGCTGTGGGCCTACGCCGAATACTGGGACGATACCAGTTGGCTCACCGAAGAGGAAATCGCGCAGGCTACCGGCGCCGAGACCCTTGCCGAAGATGACGAGGACGGCGAGGACGATGCCGCATTTACGCTCCAGGCCGTGACCGACGCGATCGGCAAGACGCCTGAAAAGGCGCTCCTGCGAATGATCTATGCGCGCCTGGGCGATGGCAAATCCGAGGGCTATTTCCGCAGCTACTGGAACAGCTACACCATGAAGCATGAGGAAAACGAGAAGCTGGACCGCATCTATGCGCTGCTCGTCAAGCTGGGCTACGAGATGTCCGACGATGAAAAGGCGCTCCAGGACGGAACACATGAGCTTTTCGGGGAGGCGACCGACGAATGAGAGCATCTACCTGCAAAGGCTGCGGCGCGGCTATCGTTTGGATCAGAACACCCGGAGGGAAGTCCATGCCGTGTGACGCCACCCCGCGCTATTACATCGAAAAGCCCCGCTCCGGCAGTAAAAAGATCGTCACGCCTAACGGCGAGGTCATTTCCTGTGAGTATACGGAAGATCCGCACAAGGCCACCGGCACCGGCTTCGCTCCCCACTGGGGGAGCTGCCGGGCGGCAGGCAGCTTCAAGTCGAGGGAGGAACACAATGGATAAGCTGACATGGTATGACGAGGATGGGCGGCTTTACTGCCGCCGTGGGTACGAGGTTGCACTGGCGCGGCTTGCCTCCTACGAAGCAACAGGGTTGATGCCGGACGAAATCGTAAAGATGGGGATGATGTTCGAGGATAGCAAGCGCTATTCCGGCCGGCTCGAATTGAAGCTGAATGCTGCGACAAAACGGATGCCAAAATGGGTATCTGTAAAAGAGAGGTTACCGGAAGATCGTAGCAATGTCCTCGTTGTCGCGTATTGGCACGAAAGATGGGGCGTCTATATGGGCTGGTGCGCTCCCGAAAGGGCGGAATGGAGCGTCCATGTCGGTATCGGAGATAGAAGCGATGTTGCAGTTGTCTATTGGATGCCGCTGCCTGCGCCGCCGAAGGAGGACGACAGAAATGATTGATACCAGAGATCTCACTATGTACTGCCATTGGGATAAGGGCTTGGTCTGCAAGAAGGAGTTTTACTGCGATACCTGCGAACACCAGCCCGCCGCCGATGATAAGGAAAACGGCAAGGCTGAGCCGGTACATATTCGCTGGGCTGAGGATTATTGGAGCGGCAGATATCCCGAATGCCCCTCCTGCGGGAATATGCCGTACAGCTTGGAGCGGTGTGTCTTCTGCGGTCAAAGGTTTCTGCCCGACGCGCTTACGGAGGAATGGAGCAAGCCGCCGGAGGAAGTTCGCATGGACTGCCCCTCCTGCGGAGGAAAGAGCACGATGGTCGGGGCAAGGGCGCGCAGCAACGGACACTTTCACGGTCAATGTACAGTCTGTGGTTGCGTGGTGATGGAATGAAAAGGAGCTTCTATGGAACGATTTGAAAACCTGCTCGATTTTATCAATGAGCTGAATGAGAACGGGCGTATTCAGTATGACGATTACAGCCGCCTTTTTGACTTGGTGCAGGAGTTCGCAGGAGCGGAGGAGGCAATCAACGCCGCCGCGACCGATATTGCCGCCCTGCTGTGGCTGAACGGCAACTGCGAATATTGTGAGCACGGAGAGAAAGAGGAGTTCAGCGGCGCGAACAGATGGCATTGCCGTCTCGGAAACGGCATAGACTGCCGCCCTGTGTGGCGCGGCGCTGCAACGAAGGCCTCCCTGCCGGAGATACACAAGGCAGAGCCGACTTTGCTTCGTGCAAAGCCCAGCCGTGCGGAGACTATGTTCGGACCGAAAGAGGCCTGGGCTATCCCTGATAGAGCGGAAGCCGAGGAGACCACGCCGAAGACATACAAGGGGTTTCTGCTTATTCGGTGCGCACAATGCGGCGAGCTGCGCGGCTTTTGTGCAAAACAGCCTATCTCGTCCTATCGGTGCGCAACCTGCAACGGAGAGACGCCGCTGCACGATCTCACGTCGGCGCACATCCGCTGCAAGTGCGGAAAGCACTTCAAATACCGGACGAATTTCGAGGAGGACGTCTTCACCTACAGCTGCCTTTCCTGCGGCGCGCCGGTCGATCTGGTCTATAACAAGAAAGCTCGCGCCTATCAGACGGTGCGATGATGCTCATTATCACCGTTCATGTGAAC
>SFLG01000048.1 GCA_004553485.1 Bacteroidales bacterium
GGCTATTGATAAACTTCGGCGCTGCAGATTTCAGCTTCGGTGACATAAAAAACAGCGGCATCACATTAGACAAAGGCCTATATCGCATTATTAATTGACAACCAACATATTATCCAAAGAGAGAAAGAAGGAAAATGGTAAAAAAGAGGGAAAAAAGAGTAAATAAAAAGAGAGTAAAAAGTAAAAGCGAAAAAGCCCATAAAAGCAATAATAGTCCCCTTCAAATGTGTCCCGGCCTCATAGGGGTTCGCGTTCCGCCTGTTCCGTGAAGCATCCATGCGCGCAGCGCCTATGGATGCCGGTGCCCATGGGTATTGAGGTCATACTTCATCAAAGGGCCATCACCTTAAGGTCGCTACCAAATGGCCAGGTTTTCGTTGCCCTTGCAAAAAAAATGTTCCGTGAAATTTCGTCCGTTCAGTGATAACAAAGAGCAAAGCGAATTTGAAAAGAAGTTCCGTGTCCGTAAAATCCAATAGTTCAACAATCCACGACCCCAAAAATCCAAATTCCACATAGAGCAAGCCGGTATTTGCTTGCAATTACAGCATATACGCAGTTCTCTAATGCGGCTGGTAGCTAATTTAGCTAGTATAAGTAGCTATTTTAGCTACCGTAGCTAAGGGCGGGGTTGGCGGGGGTTACTTGCGGGGGAGGGTCTGTCCCAGGAGATAGGACGTGAGTCTTATCCAGCGGCTGTTGCTGTGGCGCTGAAGGTAGCCGTAGGCAAGCCACGGGATGTAGATGCCCGAGGTGACCGACAGGGCCGTGTGGACCCACCAGGGCAGGGTAACATAATGCGACAGCACCTGCTGGGCTGCTATGTTGCAGTACCACGACAGCAGGAATATCAGATAGTTGGCGCCGGTGAGGTGGTCGAGGAAACGCCACTGACGCGCTTCGAGTATGCGCGCCATCGAGGTGCACATTATTATCCCCGCCACGGCGCAGAGAATCATCCCCTTGGTGCGCTCAAACAGCACTAACGTCACGCCCCACAGCAGCACAGCTGCCACCGCGAACCATGTCCGCGTCCACGGTATGCAGCGGTCGACATCGTCGGCGAAGACACTATACATCGCCCCAAGCATAAAGTAGAAGCCCAGCTCGACGGCCATACCGAGCGAAAAAACGGAGGTGACGGAAACGGGTCTGACGGCAAAAACAAACATCACCACAAACATCGTCGTCACCAGCACCTTGACCTTTATGCCAATGCGATGCCCGAAGTAGAGGATACAGTATGCCACCGTCAGCATGACAAAGCTGGCCTGCAGATACCAAAAGAAGGGGATGGGCAAGTAGTTCGGATGGACGAAGGACAGCAGAAACGACCGCGCGTTTATCTCTATCACGTTGTCGGCCATACCCGACATCATCGCCCGCGGCACGAACGTCACCGCCGTCAGCGTGACAAAGGGCAGAATGAGGCGTCTCAGCTTGCCCGCGACGAACGGCCACGGCCGACGCCGGCTCTCCGATGTCAGCCGCGACGTATATATCATCAGAAAGCCCGAAATAAAGGCAAACAGCGGCATGTGGAAACTGTATACCGCCTTGTAGAACAGCGTCCCCGACCCGTGTATCCCATCGGGGTACAGATGCACCGAGTGGCCCGCCACCACCAGCACAATGCCGATGACCTGCAGGTAAGATATATATTTCAGATATTTAGGGCTGTTGCTCTCTTTCACGGGAGATTATGGGTTGACAAGGGGGGCTGTCACAATCTAACGTCCGCCTAACGTCCGCAAAATTACTAAATTTTTTGTGGCAAGGGCGATGATTTTAGCGGGTTTGGCAAAGTTTTTGTAACTTTGCGTCTCTGAACGATTAGACCAACCAAACAGTTACACTGAAGAAACAGTTACACAGACAATGACTATAGAGGAAAAGCTTGGCCGGGGCGTCAGCCTGGCTGTCAAAGAGCTGTACGGCGTGGACACTCCCGCCGACAAGGTACAGCTGCAGGAGACCCGCAAAGATTTTGCCGGCGACCTGACCGTTGTGGTCTTCCCCTGGGTAAAGGCCGCGCGCAAGGCTCCGGCTGTCGTGGCCGCCGAGATAGGTAAGTGGCTCGAGGACAACGTCGACGAGGTGGAGTCCACCAACGCCGTCGGCGGCTTCCTCAACATCGTCATCAAGGCCGGCAACTGGAGCAAGCTCCTTGCCGACATCGCCGCCACCCCCGACTACGGCATCACCGCCGCCACCGAGGGCTCGCCCCTGGTGATGGTGGAATATTCATCGCCCAACACCAACAAGCCGCTGCACCTGGGCCATCTGCGCAACATCCTGCTGGGATATTCGCTGTCGCAGATTTTGAGCGCCTGCGGCAACCGCGTCGTCAAGACAAACATCGTCAACGACCGCGGCATCCACATCTGCAAGTCCATGCTGGCCTGGCAGAAGTGGGGCAACGGCGCCACCCCCGAGAGCACCGGCAAAAAGGGCGACCACCTCATCGGCGACTACTACGTCGAGTTTGACAAGCACTTCAAGGCCGAGGTGAAAGAGCTAATGGCCAAAGGGATGACCGAAGACGAGGCCAAGGCCGCCTCGCCCTTGATGCTCGAGGCCCGCGAGATGCTGCGCCGCTGGGAGGCCCACGACCCCGAGGTGCGCGCCCTGTGGGAAACAATGAACCAATGGGTCTACGACGGCTTTGACGAGACCTACCGCCGCATGGGCGTCGACTTCGATAAAATCTACTACGAGAGCAACACCTACCTCGAAGGCAAGTCCAAAGTCCTCGAAGGCCTCGAAAAAGGCATCATGTACCGCAAGGACGACGGCTCGGTATGGGCCGACCTCACCGCCGACGGCCTCGACCACAAGCTGCTGCTGCGCGCCGACGGCACATCGGTGTACATGACCCAGGACATCGGCACCGCCAAGCTGCGCTTTGCCGACTACCCCATCGACAAGATGATATACGTTGTCGGCAACGAGCAGAACTACCACTTCCAGGTGCTGTCCATCCTGCTCGACAAACTTGGCTTCAAGTGGGGCAAAGACCTCGTGCACTTCAGCTACGGCATGGTTGAGCTCCCCGAGGGCAAGATGAAGAGCCGCGAAGGCACAGTGGTGGACGCCGACGACCTCATGGCCGAGATGGTGAACACCGCCCGCCAGGTGGCTCAGGAGATGGGCAAGACCGACGGACTTACCGAGGCCGAAATCGACGACATCGCCGAAACCGTCGGCCTGGGTGCCCTCAAGTACTTCCTGCTCAAGGTCGACCCGCGCAAGAACATGACCTTCAACCCCAAAGAGTCGATCGACTTCAACGGCAACACCGGTCCCTTCATCCAGTACACCTACGCCCGCATACGCTCGGTGATGCGCAAAAACGCCGACTTCACCCCCGTAGACTACAGCGGCGTACAGCCCGACGAGAAAGAGGCGGCGCTGATACAGCAGCTGGCAGCCTTCCCCTCGGTAGTGGCCGAGGCCGGTCGCACCTACTCGCCCTCGACCATCGCCAACTACGCCTACGACCTGGTAAAAGGCTACAACGCCTTCTACCACGACCATCAGATTTTGCGCGAGCCCGACCCCGCCGTTCGCAGCCTGCGCCTGGCCCTCAGCGAGCAGACAGCCCGCGTGGTACGCACCGCCATGTCGCTCCTCGGCATCAAAGTACCCGAGAGGATGTAAGCCCCTACCCCGCCGACTTATCAGAGGCATCAGTGCCATCGACAACCCAAGCACCCCCACCCTATCCGATATCTCTGATATCTCTGATACCCCCACCCTCCAAAAAACAACACTCAATCCTCACATAAAATTATGCAATACAACCAGTACAACAACCAGCAGTACAGTCAGTACGACCAGTACAACCAGCCGCCCCAGTATGTCTCGGGCTCGCTGGTAAGCAACGTGATGAAGCGTGTCTACCTGACGATGACCCTCGGTCTGCTCATCACCGCCTTCACCTCGCTCTTCTGCGCAAGCAGCTACAGCGTAATCTCCTTCTTCGCCCAGAATAGCTGGGCAATGTGGGTTCTCGTCATCGCCGAGCTCGGCATCGTCTTCGGTGTCAGCGCCGGCATCAACCGCCTCAGCACCGGCACGGCCATGGCGCTGTTCATCCTCTTCGCCGTCATCAACGGCCTGATGCTGTTCCCCATCTTCTATGCCTACACGGGCGAGTCCATCGCCAAGACCTTCTTCATCACCGCCGGCACCTTTGGTGCAATGACCATCTACGGCTACTGCACCAACCGCGACCTGTCGCACTGGGGCAGCATCCTCTTCATGGCCCTTATCGGCCTGATCATCGCCTCGCTGGTGAACATCTTTGTCGGCTCTGACACAATGGGCTGGATTATCTCCATTGTCGGTGTGCTCATCTTCGTGGGCCTCACCGCCTGGGACACCCAGCAAATCAAGACAATGGCCCTCACCGCTCCCGGTGCCGCCGCCGGCCGCCTGGCCGTACTGGGCGCCCTGACCCTCTACCTCGATTTCATCAACATGTTCCTGTATCTGCTACGCTTCTTCGGCGACTCGCGCGACTGATACAAATCGTAACACCTTATAAGGCTGCGCCCGCTACGGGTGCGGCCTTTTTGCGACAGTGACACGGACACGCAAAAGCGAATACAGCGTCATCCTCACGCTTGCCGGGCCCATCCTTGCCGGACAGATCGGCAGCATCGCCACAGGCTTTGCCGACAACATCATGGTAGGCCGTTACAGCACCGAGGCGCTGGCCTCGGCCTCGTTTGTCAACAACCTGTTCAACGTTGCCATACTGGCCTGCATAGGCTTCACGATGGGTCTGACACCCCTTGTGGGTGCCCTCTTTGCCCGCGGCGAGACATCGCGCACGGGCGCCCTGCTGCGCTCGGCGGCGGTGGTGAACACCGTCTTCGCTCTGCTGACGATGGCGGTGATGGGCGTGGTGTACCTGTGCCTCGACCGCCTCGGACAGCCCGCCGAGCTGCTACCGCTGATAAGGCCCTACTTCCTGCTGGCGCTGGCGGGGATATTGCCGCTGACGCTGTTCAACGTCTTTGAGCAATGGTGCTTCGGCACCGAAAACACCGTCGCGCCGATGTGGATAATCCTCGGAGGCAACGTGCTCAACGTGCTGGGCAACTGGATGTTGATATACGGTGTCGGAGGCTTCCCCGAGATGGGACTGACGGGTGCCGGCATAAGCACCTTTGTCTCGCGCGTGGCCATCTGCGTGGCCATAATGTGGTACTTCGCCTCGTCGCGCCGCGGCCGCCCCTATCACGCGGGCTTCAGACGTGCGCGCCTCACCGGCGCCGATGTGCGTCTGCTTACGGCGACGTCGCTGCCGGTGGCCCTGCAGATGTGCTTCGAGACCGCCGCCTTCGGCATCTCCGCTATCTGGGTGGGCGAGCTGGGCACGGTGCCCCTGGCGGCCTACCAGATTGTGGTGATAACGGGCACTCTGGGCTTCTGCATCTACTACTCGGCCGGAGCAGCGCTGTCGGTGCGCGTGGCCAATGCCGCCGGCGCCGGCGACCGTGCCGCAATGCGCAGCCGCGCCTGGGCCGGGTACCATATCATCCTGGCGATAATGGTGCTGTCGTCGCTGACCTTCATCTTCGGCAGCCGACACATTATGGGCGCCTTCACCGACGACCCCGCGGTGCTGGGGCTGGCGTTGACGCTGATTACGCCGCTGGTGCTCTACCAGCTCGGCGACGCCACGCAGATTACCTTTGCCAACGCCCTGCGCGGCACGGCGCACGTCAAGCCTATGCTGTGGATTTCGTTCTTCAGCTACGTCGTCATCGGCCTGCCATCGACCTACATGCTTTGTTTCAATGCCGCCTTGGGCGTCTACGGCGTGGTGCTGAGCTTCTCGGTGAGCCTTTTCACCGCCGCGGCGCTCTTCCTCACCTTCTTCCTGAGGGCTACGAGCCGGTCCTGAGGGCAACAGGCCGCAAAAATCGGCTGTAAAAGGCTAAAAACCGAAAATATCACTTAACTTTGCAGGGTGTGTGCCCGATGCCGCGTCGATGCGGGTCCCCCACCCTCCGGCGCCGTACGCACAACAGGTTCATCACAGATTATTTTCACCCCCTGATAACCATGAGAAAAAAGCTTCTTACTACGACATTAAGCCTTGCCCTTGCCGCAGTGACAATGCTGGCGGCATCGCCCAAGCGCGAGTTTCGCTCGACCTGGATAGCCGGCATGAACATCGACTTCCCCTACTATTCGAGCTCGAAGGGCACGACGGCCACAGCAATAAAAAACGCCAAGGCCGAGCTTACGACCTACCTCGACAACCTTGACAAGGCGCGCTTTACGGGCGTTTGCTTCCACGTGCGCGCCCTGGCCGACGCCTACTACAAATCGAGCTACGAGCCGTGGGCCTCGGCGCTGACGGGCACCCGCGGCAAGGACCCCGGATGGGACCCCCTGGCCTTTATGGTCGAGGAGTGCCACAAGCGCGGCCTCGAGTGCTACGCCTGGGTAAACCCCTTCCGCCTGTCCTCCAACGCCACCAACGTCAAGCAGCTCACCACCGAGTGGGACAAAAAATGGCGCGACGCCGGATGGCTCCTCGCCGTCAACAACTACACGGTGTTCAACCCCGCCCATAAGGACGCCCGCCGTCACTGCCTGAACGTGATGAAGGAGATTTACACCAACTACGCCGTTGACGGCATGCTCTTCGACGACTACTTCTATCCCGGCGGCGGCACCCCCGAGGACGCCTCGGCCGGCGACTACCAGATGTACCTCGACAGCGGCACGAAACTGTCGATAGGCGACTGGCGCCGCGAAAACGTAAACACCTTTGTCAAAGAGCTCTACGACGAAATCCAGGCCGCCCGTCCCGACATGCGCTTCGGCATCGGCCCGGCCGGTGTGGCCGGCGCATCGGGTGACAAATACGGTGTTGGACGCCCCAACATCACATCGTCCGACTGGATGTACGACCAGATTTACTGCGACCCGCTGGCATGGCTAAGCGAGGGCACCATCGACTTTGTGTCGCCGCAGATTTACTGGCAGACAACGCACAAGAGCGCTCCCTTCGGACCCCTGACCGAGTGGTACGACAAGGTCGGAGCGAGCTGGCCAAGCAGGTCGAAATCACCCGCGAGAACACCGACAACGGCGGCTGCGGCGTAATCTGGTACAGCGCTAAATGGATCAGCGGCCCCGGCATGCAGGGCATGGGCGACTACTTCGCCAAAAACACCTACACCAACCCGTCGCTCGTCCCCGCCGTGACATGGAAAAACGCTCCCGTCTACAACGCTCCCGCCGGACTGAAGCTCAACGGCAACACACTCAGCTGGTCGGCCACCGCTCCGGCCCGCGCCAACGCCATAATCCGCTACACGGTCTACGCCGTGCCCATCAACAAGTCGGTCGAGCTGGCCTCCGGCGCCGACGGCCTTGACGGCGCCTACCTGCAGGGCGTGACCTACGGAACATCCTTCACCCTCGACAGCTCGGTCGCCGACACCGACAAATACTGGTACGCCGTCTGCGTCTACGACGGCTACGGCCTTGAGTCGAAGCCCGCGGTCACCAACTACCTCGACAACGAGTCGGACGCCATCTCGCTCGTCGCTCCCGCCGACGGCGCCACCGTCGACTTCAACGTCAACTTCAGCTGGACAGCCGCCGCCGGCGCCACCTACACCATCGACATCGCCACGGACGAGAACTTCACAAAGGTTGTATACAGCCAGGAAGGCCTCACCGGCACCAGCCACAGCGTCAACCTGAAGCCGCTGTACGTCCCCTCGGGCGCCAACTGCTGGTGGCGCGTATCGGCCCTGCAGACCAAACGTCGCCCCTACACCACCCCGGCCGCGCAGTTCACCGCTCCCGTACGCACCTCGTCAGACTACGAGGAGGGCTACACCCCCGTCAAGGACAAGGCCACCTACGCCGACAACGGCAACCTCTCCATCGAGAGCCTGTGGCTGCGCTCGGCCCATGCCCCCTACTCCAACTTCACCGTCGAGTCGGACGGCTCGCTCAACCGCGGCATGACGGCCACCGCCACCAACGTCTACGTCAGCGGCCGCAAGTCAAACTCGTCCTCGGCCGACATCTACCTTGCCGAATACGACGCCGCCACCGGCGCCCACATCCGCGACATCAAGCTCGACGACTCGGGCAAATGCGGCTACTACCCCTGCAACGACGTCTTCACCGACGCCAAGGGCAACGTCATCATCAGCAACCTCACCACCAACGCCGTCACCAACCCCATCCGCCTGTTCAAGGTCAACCTCAGCGACGGCACGCTGAAGAGCCTGGGTGAGTTCTCCACCGAAGGCCGCATCGACCACGTCACCGTCTACGGCGACGTCGACTCCGACCTGTGGTACGTCTTCGCCGCCATCTCCAACGGCACCGACGTGGCCCGCTGGCCGGTCAACAAGGGCATCGTCGGCACCTGCCTGCGCCGCACCATCGACGCCTACTCGGGCAGCTCGTCTGTCTCGCACCTCGCCGTGGCCCCGCGCGTACACGCCGTCAGCCCCCTTCGCGTATATGTCGACGGCAGCGCCACCGCCTTCGCCCACTACAAACTCCAAGGCCAGAGCATGGCTCTCACGGGCCAGCTCAACAATTCGTCCGACACCAACGTACGCCTCACCGACGTCCTCAACAACGGCGGCTGCCTCTTCAACGTAGGCTCGACCGAGATGCTGGCATACAGCAGCGCCTCGGCCTCCAACGGCACAAAATGGAAGCTGAGCGTACACGGCAACAGCGACATGAGCGACCTCGCCTACCGCTGGACCATCCCCGCCAACGGCCTGGGCACCACCGAGTCAAACACCTACTCGGCCCCCGTAGTGGCTGTACCCATGGGCGACGGCGTGACAAACGTCTACATCTATAGCCCCGGCAACGGCCTGGCCGCCTACGCCATCACCGACAAAAACGCCGGCGTCAACGACATCACCGTCGACTCCACCGACGCCCCCGTCGAGTACTACACCCTGCAGGGCATCCGCGTCAGCGCCGACGCCCTCACCCCCGGCCTCTACATCCGCCGCCAAGGCACCCGCGCCACCAAACTCCTCATCCGCTAACCCCACCCCTGATTACAATAGCTATATTAGCTACAATAGCTATACAACGACGCCCGCCGAATTCCCGGCGGGCGTCGTTCCTTCAAAGCAGTGGGTTTAATAATTGTTGACGGATGTGGTTTGTGCATGATATAGCTTTGTCCATCATTACGATAAAATATTACTGCAAAGAGACTAAATTTAGCATTAAAACCAAAATTCACCCTAAGTAGTTTACTCCAAAATCCATTCTCATTTCAGGCATGCTTTATTTTTTGGGGGGATTTGGTAAATTCGGGGGCGGGTGGGGGAGGTTTTTCGGGGATTTTGTCTAAATTTGTACACTGATATTTTATACACTAAAACTACCGACGATGAAATTCGCAGAGGAAGCGTACAAAATCTTTGAACGCGCAACCAACGACTACCACACCACCGACTGCATAGACACTCCCTGTCCCGCCGCTTACGCCGAGGGCTCGATTGAGCAGACTCTCTATCACAAGAACTGGATAGACGCCGCCCAGTGGCACATGGAGGACCTTATCCGCGACCCGCAGATCGACCCCGCGGCCGGCATGGAGCTGAAACACCGCATCGACCGCAGCAACCAGGACCGCACGGACATGGTGGAGGAGCTCGACACCTATTTCCGCAACAAATATGCCGACGTCAAGGTGCTCCCCGACGCCACCATCAACACCGAGAGCCCGGCATGGGCCCTCGACCGCCTGTCGATCCTTGCCCTGAAGATATACCACATGAAGGAGCAGACCGAGCGTGTCGACGCCGACAAGGCCCACCTCGACAAGTGCCGCGCCAAGCTCGACATCCTCGAGCAGCAGCGCACAGACCTCACCGAGGCCATCGACACACTCCTCGACGACATCGCCGCCGGCCGCAAGTACATGAAGGTCTACCGCCAGATGAAGATGTACAACGACGCCGACACCAACCCCGTCCTCTACGGCAAGAAATGACTGACGCCGCCCGACACCCCGAAACCGCCGCCGCGCGCCCCGTCCGCGTGGCCGTGATGCGTCTGTCGTCACTGGGCGACGTTGCCATGGCCCTGCCGTTGCTGTACGCCGCCTGCCGCGACTATCCCGGGGTGACCTTCGTGCTCGTCACAAAAAAAGCCTTCGCCGGCCTCGCCACCGAAAAGCCGCAGAACCTTACCGTGCTTGTCGCCGACACCAAAGGGCGCCACAAAGGGCCGCGGGGACTGGTACAGCTTGCCCGCGACATCGACTGCGACGTCTTTGTCGACCTGCACGACGTGTTGCGCTCAAAAGTTGTGCGCAACCTGCTGCGTATGGGCCGCACGCGCGTCACCGTCTTCGACAAGGCCCGCGCCGCCAAACGCGCCCTCACGGCCCGCGGCGCCGCCCGTGCCGAGGCCGTCAGCCCCACCACCGACCGCTACGCCCGGGCCCTCGAAAAGGCCGGATACAGGGTAGGGGAGCTGTGCCCGCTGCCCGTAGACAGCACTCTGCCCGCACGTCATGGCATCCCCGCCAAAAAAGACGGCGAGAAGTGGGTGGGCATGGCACCCTCGGCGGCTCATCCCGCAAAGGTCTACCCCACGGAGCAGCTGCGCAAGGCCGCCGGGAAGCTGCTGGAGCAAAATCCCGACCTACGGATCTTCCTCTTCGGCGGAAAAAACGAGGCTGCGGCCCTCGGCGACTTTGCCCGCGGCCTCGACCGCGTCACCGTAGTTGCCGGCAGAGACCTCGGCTTTGCCGGCGAGATGGCGCTGATGGCCGACCTCGACGCAATGGTGAGCATGGACTCGGGCAACATGCACCTCGCCGCCGCCACCGGCACCTCCACCGTCAGCATCTGGGGCGCCACACACCCCGCCGCCGGCTTCGGCCCGGTGGTATGCCGCAAGGGCCAGCGCCATATCCTCCTGCAGGACAACAGCCTCGACTGCCGCCCGTGCAGCATCTTCGGCAACAAGCCGTGCCACAGGGTGGGGGAGGGCACCGTGCCGCCGTGCATGCAGGCCATCACCCCCGACATGATAGCCGACGCCGTCAACGCGGTCATCACCCGACGGCAGCCCTGACGGCCACCACGTTACGGCACAACACCTTATACGACAATTCCGATAAAATTCACCATATTGGACAACGAAGAATACGACATACGCAACGCCGCCGCCGAGAGCGACAAAGACTATGAGCGCGCCCTGCGTCCCAACCGGTTCGACAGCTTCGCCGGCCAGGACAAGATAGTGTCCAACCTCAAGGTCTTTGTCCAGGCCGCCCGCATGCGTGGCGAGGCCCTCGACCACATCCTGCTCTACGGCCCGCCGGGCCTTGGCAAGACAACACTCTCCGGCATCATCGCCAACGAGCTGGGCGTGGGGTTCAAAATCACCTCCGGACCCGTCCTCGACAAGCCCGGCGACCTGGCCGGCATACTGACGTCGCTCGAGCCCAACGACGTGCTCTTCATCGACGAGATACACCGCCTCAGCCCCGTGGTCGAGGAGTACCTGTACTCGGCGATGGAGGACTACCGCATCGACATAATGATCGACAAAGGTCCGGGCGCGCGCTCGGTGCAGCTCACCCTCAACCCGTTCACCCTCGTCGGCGCCACCACCCGCTCGGGCCTGCTGACGGCGCCCCTGCGCGCCCGCTTCGGCATCTCCTGCCACCTCGAATACTACAACCACAGCGTGCTCGAGGCCATCATCCGCCGCTCGGCACGGCTGTTGGGCACAGACATCACCGACAGCGCCGCCCACGAGATAGCACGCCGCAGCCGCGGCACGCCACGTATCGCCAACGCCCTGCTGCGCCGCGTGCGCGACTTCGCCCAGGTCAAAGGCACCGGAGCCATCGACGAGGACATCGCCCGCGTGGCCCTCGAAGCCCTCAACATCGACAGCTACGGCCTCGACGAAATCGACAACAAGCTGTTGGGCATCATCATACACAAATTCAAGGGCGGACCCGTCGGCATCAAGACCATCGCCACCGCCCTCGGCGAAGACCCCGGAACGGTAGAGGAGGTGTACGAGCCGTACCTGATTATGGAAGGTTTCATCAACCGCACGCCGCAGGGACGCACAGCCACCGACCTGGCCTTCCGCCACCTCGGCGTAAACCGTACCGACGTACAGGGACTCTTCTCCTTCGACGAATGACAACGAAACCGAAAAAAATCAATTTAATCCTCTAACAATGGGCGCGATAAAATCATTGATGAAAGACACCGCCATCTACGGTGTGAGCTCCATAGTGGGGCGCTTCCTCAACTGGTGCCTGGTGCCGCTGTACACCATCTGCTTCCCTGTTGCCGAATACGGCGTCGTCACCTACGTCTACGCCGTCGTGGCCCTCGCCCTCATCATACTCACCTACGGCCTGGAAACGGGCTTTTTCCGTTTCGCCAACCACGACAAGTGGAAAGACCCGCAGCTGGTATACTCAACGGCGCTGACGTCGCTGGCGGTGACATCGACACTGTTCTGCATCCTCGTCGCCCTCTTCATCCGACCGGTGACGCACTGGATGG
Organism: Bacteroidales bacterium; assembly: GCA_004553485.1. Classification (GTDB taxonomy): domain Bacteria; phylum Bacteroidota; class Bacteroidia; order Bacteroidales; family Muribaculaceae; genus CAG-873. The sequence continues at coordinate 12,573 of SFLG01000048.1, forward strand.
AGTGCGACGGCCATCCGTCGTGGGTGATGATAATGGCCGCGTGCGTGGCCATCGACGCCTTCAGCGCCCTGCCGTTCTCGTACCTGCGCTTTCGCAAGCGTCCCATCCGCTTCGCCTTCCTGCGCGTGGTCAACATCGGCATAAACATCGGCCTCAACCTGTTCTTCATCCTGGCCTGCCCGGCGTTGATGAAGTCGTACCCCGCCACCGTCGACTGGTTCTACGCCCCGTCGTTCGGCGTGGGCTACATCTTCCTTGCCAACCTCATCGCATCGGTGGTGACGCTGGTGATGCTGTGGCCCGAGCTGCACGGCTTTGCCTGGCGCTTCAACCCGCGCCTGCTGCGGCAGATGCTGGCCTACTCGGCCCCGCTGCTGGTGCTCGGCGTGGCCGGCATAATGAACCAGACCATCGACAAAATCCTCTATCCCAGCCTCGTCTCTGACCCCGCCGAGGCGATGGAGGGACTGGGCATCTACGGCGCCAACTACAAAATAGCCATCGTGATGGTGATGTTCATCCAGGCCTTCCGCTTCGCCTACGAGCCCTTCATCTTCGCCCAGGCCAAAGAGCGCGGCGAGCATAAGCTGCAGGCCTACCGCGACGCAATGAAGATTTTCGTCATCTTCGCCCTGCTCATCTTCATGGGAGTCGTCTTCTACCTCGACATCCTCAAATATTTCATCTCGCCCCGCTACTTCAGCGGCCTCAAAGTGGTGCCGATAGTGATGATGGCCGAACTCTTCTTCGGCATCTTCTTCAACCTGTCGCTGTGGTACAAGCTTACCGACAAGACAGTGTGGGGCATGTACTTCTCGCTGCTGGGCCTTGCTGTCACCATCGGCCTCAACGCCGTGCTTGTGCCGCGCTACGGCTACATGGGCTGCGCATGGGCCGCCTTTGCCTGCTACGCCACGATGATGGCGACAAGCTACTTCGTGGGCCTGGCAAAATACCCCATCGGCTATCCGATGAAGCGCATCTTTGCCTACTTCGCCGTGGCCGCCGGGCTGTACGTGCTGGGGCTGTACGTGCTGGTGACGCCCTGGCTGTGGGTAAACTGGATCATCCGCGCCGTCATCCTCACCGGCTACTTGCTGATAGTGATGCGCTTCGAGAAAATCAGACTGCCCCGTCGCCGTATGGTAAAAACTGCATGAACTTACGATATGAAACGAATAACGATAATAAATCACAGCGACACCAAGGGTGGCGCATCGGTGGTGAGCTACCGCCTGATGAAGGCCCTGTGCAACCTTGGCGTCGACGCCCGCATGGTGGTGCTGGACAAGCAGACCGCCAATCCGCGCGTCGACACCGTCGGCAGCCGTGCCGCTGTCCGCGCCGCCTTCCTGGCCGAGCACGCCGACATTTACCTGCGCAACGGCTTTGACCGCTCCACGCTGTTCAAAATCTCCACCGGCCGCTTCGGCGTCCCCGTCGATAAACACCCGTGGGTGCTCGACGCCGATGCCGTGATACTCAACTGGGTCAATCAGGGCATGATGAGCCTCGACAGCGTGGCCCGTCTGTGCGCCCGCGACATCCCCGTGGCCTGGACGATGCACGATATGTGGAACATGACGGGCGTCTGCCACCACGCCGGCACGTGCACGCGCTACATGGCCGGTCAGCACTGCGGCAACTGCCCCCTCATCGACGGCGGCAAACGTCGCAACGACCTCAGTAGCGCCGTCGAGAACCGCAAGAAAAAGCTGTACGACGGACCCGGCAGCCGCATCCGCTTCGTCGCCGTCAGCAACTGGCTCGCCGGATGCGCGCGCCGGAGCATGCTGCTGGCCGACAGCGACGTATCGGTAATCCCCAACGCCTTCCCCGTCGACGACTTTGCCCCGCAGCCCCGCCTGTCGCGGCGCGAGCTGCGTCTGCCCGAGGGACGCCTTGTCGTCATGGGCGCGGCACGTCTCGACGACCCCATCAAGGACCTCCCGCTGGCCATAGATACACTCAACCGCACCGCCGAACATCTCCCCGACGCCGTGGCCATCCTCTTCGGCGACATACGCGAGCCGGCCCTGCTTGAAGGCCTGAAAATGCCCTACCGTCACCTCGGCACCGTCGCCGACAAAGCACGCCTGGCAGCCATCTACGGCCACGCGTCGGCCGTGCTGTCGACATCCAGGTACGAGACGCTGCCCGGAACCCTCGTCGAGGGCATCAGCGCCGGCGCGATGGCCGTCACCACGGGCCACGGCGGACAGGCCGACATCGTCACCGACGGCGTCAACGGCTTTATCCGCGACAGCGACCCTCAGGCGCTGTCCGACGCCCTGGTGCAGGCACTCGAAAACCCCGCCGACCGCCAAGCCCAACACTCCTCGATGGCGCGCAAGTTCGCCGCCCCGGATGTGGCCCGACGCTACCTGGCTCTCCTCTTCGGCGAGGATTTCCTCAGATAAGGCCCTTAAAGACCCATTGCCCCAACTCTAATGATTTCTCTCACAAAATACGCCAAATCTTAAAACGGTTAATATGACTGATACAAACCAAACGACAGACAGCCGTCCCGCGCAGGACAGCCGCTCGCTTAAAGACAGCCTGACAGCCTGGCTGAGCAAACCTCAGGTGTGGGGATTTTTCGTCTCGATGGCGGTGATGGCGCTGGTTTCGGTGCTGTTCTTCGTCCCCAACAACTTCAACGGCGACACGCTCCAGCAGCAGGATATGCAACAGGGCGCCGCTAATGGCGAGGAAAGCCGCGCCTACGAGGAGCTGACGGGCGAGAAGGCACTGTGGACAAACTCGCTCTTCTCGGGCATGCCCACGTTCCAGATTTCGCCCTCCTACCCCTCCAACTCGCTGTTCACATGGCTCAACAGCGTCTACGGCCTGGGGCTGCCCGCACCGTCCAACCTGCTGTTTATGATGATGTTCGGTATGCTGATAATGTGCTACTGCCTGCGCATGCGCTGGTGGTACGCGCTCATCGCCGCCGTAGGGTGGGGGCTTTCGTCCTACTTCATCATCATCATCGGCGCCGGCCATATCTGGAAGTTTGTCACCCTCACATACGTACCGCCCACAATAGGCGCGCTGATTATGGCCTACCGGGGCAAATACCTGGGCGGGGCGGCGCTGATGTCGCTGTTTGCAATGCTGCAGCTCAATGCCAACCACCCGCAGATCACCTACTACTCGGCCTTTGTGATGGGTCTGCTCGCCCTGGCCTTCCTGGTGCAGGACATACGCGAGAAGCGCATCAAACGCTGGCTCGCCGCCACCGGCGTCTGCCTCCTGTCGGGAGCGCTGGCCCTGGGTGCCAACGCCCCGTCGCTGTACAATACATACGAATACTCCAAAGAGACCAAGCGCTCGCAGTCTGAGCTTACGCCGCTGAAGAGCGCCACCGCCGAGACCGACCCCGGCCAGCCCGCCGAGCGTCCCACCGGCGGCCTGCCCAAGAGCGAAATCGGCGGATGGAGCAACATGCCCTCCGAGTCGTTCTCGCTGCTCATCCCCAACATCAAGGGCGGCGCGAGCATTATGCCCGAAAAAGGCAGCTTCCGCCCCCTCTCCATCGCCGACACCGAGCAGTTCAAGGACGAGCCCGACTACGGCAATACCGACGACTTCGGCCTGTCGGGCCAGCTGTCGCAGTACTTCGGCGGCAAGGGCACCACAAACGGCCCGTTCTACCTGGGCGCACTGCTGTGCGCGCTCTTCCTGCTGGGACTGCTCATCGTGCGCGGCCCGGTAAAATGGGCACTGCTGGCAGCGACCATCCTGTCGGTATGCCTGGCCATGGGCAACCACTTCGAGGCCCTGACAGACTTTATGATTTATAACTTCCCGCTCTACAATAAGTTCCGCGCCGCCGAAACGGCCCTGGTGATTGCCGCCCTGTGCGTGCCCCTGCTGGCGGCGATGGCCCTGCAGAAGCTCTTCGGCAAGGACGGCGGATGGGAGCGCTACCGCATACAAATCTACATCTCGTTCGGCCTCTGCATCCTCATCGCCCTGTTGGGATGGCTTGCCCCGCAGATTTTCGGCAACCCCATACGCCCCGAAGAGGCCGAGGCCCTCGAGAGCTACCGCGACCAGATTGCCGCCGCCTATCCCGACCACATCGGCGCCTTTGACGCCACCGTCGACAACATCTCGGCCATCCGTCTGCAGCTTGTCAGCGCCGACGCCTTGCGCAGCCTGATAGTGCTGCTGCTCGGCCTGGGTGCCGTGGTGCTGACGGCACGACGCAAGCTGGCCGTGCCCGCCGGAGCTCTCGCCGTGGGCATGATTGTCCTGGTCGACCTCTTCTCCGTCGACAAACGCTATGTCAGCGCCGAGAGCTTCGCCGCCACCGAGTTCGAGTTCACCGACCCCCTCGCCGCCGACGCCATCGACAAGGCCATCAGCGAAGACAAGGGATATTACCGCGTGATGGACATCCCCGGCTTCGGCAACGCCCGCCGCAGCTTCCACCACAAGATGATAGGCGGATACCACGCCGCCAAGCTCAACCGCTACAACGACCTCATCGAGCGCCGCATGAGCTATGTCACCCGCTTCGGCTACAACCCCGACGCCCGCGTCGACTCGCTCATCGCCCTCTACGCCCCCGAGGACGGCGAGATACTGAAAAACCTCGCCGCCGACTACCGCGTGCTGGACATGCTCAACGCCAAATACATCATCACCGGCGACAGCACCGTCGTGGTTGAGAACCCCTACGCCGCCGGCCCCGCCTGGATGGCGCGCGAGCTCACCTACGTCAAGAACGCCGACGCCGAGATGGCCGCCCTCGGCACCATCGACCCCACCGCCGTCGCCGTCGCCGACGAGCGCTTCCGCGCCGCCCTGGGCGACAACGTCCCCTCGGTAGTCCCCGGCGACACCGTGGTGATGACCGGCTACACGCCCAACACCCTCACCTACGACGTCACCACCAAAAACGGCGGCGTATGCGTCTTCAGCGAGGTGTGGTTCCCGTGGGGATGGAAGGCCACCATCGACGGCAAACCCGCACAGCTGGGCCGCGTAAACTACGTCCTGCGCGCCCTCCGCGTCCCCGCCGGCAGCCACAAGGTGTCGATGACCTTCGACCCCGACAGCATCCACAACACCACTGCCGCCGCCTACATCTGCGTGACACTGATCTACCTGCTGCTGCTCGCCGCCCTCTTCCGCGTCTACCTGGGCGAGACATCGCCCCGCCAGTGGCTGCGCACACACTTCAAACGCAGTTGACCGACCGCGCAGACAAAACCGCGCGTTGACACTCGTGTGTTGTCATAAACCTGATGTGCATATAAACCGCGCGTTGACATAAACAGCCGAAGAGACTCTTATTTATGAACATCCTTAACCTGTACCGCCACAGCCGTGGCTTCGGGGTGCACTCGCCGTGGGCATATACCATTGTGCGCGAGGTGCTCCCCGGGCGCGGGGCGGCGTACTACGCCTACAGCGACATCGACCGCGTCTTTGGCCGCGACGCCCGCCTGGCCCGCAAGGTCTTTCGCCTGCTGGTGCACTTCAACCCCGCCGGCGTCGCCGTCACCCGCGATGTGCGCTGGGTGTGGCTGGCACACCAGGCCGGCACGCGTGGCAAAGGCGGAAAGATAGGACTCATCACCGACCCTACAGAGTTTATAGGCTGGCTCGACTGCGAGACACTAATCTTCACCTGCCTCGACACCGACGCCGGCCGTCGCGCCTGGCAGCAAGCCGCCGCCGAGACACCCGCAATGGCCATCGACACCCACCGCCGCCTCGGCATCATCTCCCGCCGCCCCGGCCTCCCCACCCAAACCATCCACCTGCGCACCCTCCTCAACGACCAATAACCCCCGGCGACCCACCACCATACCACCTTATCAGAGTTATCAGAGCTATCAGAGGTATCAAGTCCTCTGATAGCTCTGATGGCGATATAGACTGCTAATATGGCAATGTTAGCTATTGTAGCTAAGATAGCTATTATAATCAGGGGTGGTGTTAGCGGATGAGGAGTCTGGTGGCGCGGGTGCCCTGGCGGCGGATGTAGAGGCCGTTGCCTCTGTGGTTTTTGAATATTTATATTTTAACTCACGCGTTTGAACGGCAGGTGTTTATGCGTGTTTTTGAACTATTGGATTTTACCGACACGGAACTTCTTTCAAATTCGCTTTGCTCTTTGTCTACACTGAACGGACGGAATTTCACGGAACATTTTTTTTGCTGGGCCAACGCAAGCCAGTGCATTTGGTAGCGACCTTAAGGTTGTGAAATTTTAGAGTTTACGGACACGGAACTTCTTTTCAAATTCGCTTTGCTCTTTGTCTACACTGAACGGACGGAATTTCACGGAACATTTTTCTGCAGGGTCAACGCAAACCAGGGCATTGGGTAGCGACCTTAAGGTGATGGCCTTTGATGAAGTATGGCCTCAATACCCATTGGCACCGGCATCCATAGGCGCTGCGCGCATGGATGCTTCACGGAACAGGCGGAACGCGAACCACTATGAGGCCGGGACTCATTTGAAGGTGACTATTATTGCTTTTATGGTCTTTTTCGCTTTTACTTTTTACTCTCTTTTTATTTACTCCTTTTTCCTCTCTTTTTTTTCCCTTTTTTCCTCTTTCTCTCTTTGGATAATATGTTGGAGGTCAATTAATAATGCGATATAGGCCTTTGTCTAATGTGATGCCGCTGTTTTTTATGTCACCGAAGCTGAAATCTGCAGCGCCGAAGTTTATCAATAGCCTGCCTTTAGCTCAAGTAAAATCTTGTCCTCAACAATCATAGCAAATAGTATAAATGGCGCTAATGGCGCAAAGCAATGGTTCGCCTTCCGCCTCATAGGGGTTCGCGTTCCGCCTGTTCCGTGAAGCATCCATGCGCGCTGCGCCTATGGATGCCGGTGCCCATGGGTATTGAGGTCTAACTCCAAACCAATGCCATCAGCGAAATGCCAGCCTTACGTTGGCCCAGCAAAAAAAAGTTCCGTGAAATTCCGTTCGTTCAGTGTAGTCAAAGAGCAAAGCGAATTTGAAAAGAAGTTCCGTGTCCGTAAAATCCAAAAGTTCAAAAACCCACGACCCAAAAAGTTCAATAACCCACGACCTCAAAAAATTCAAAACTTCACATAGGTCAAAGCCGGTATTTGCTTGCAATTACGGCATATACGCAGTTCTATAATGCGGCAGCGCCCGCCTGGAGGTGACGGGCGCTGTTGTATAGCTAATATAGCTATGGTAGCTAATTTAGCTAATATAGCTATTGTAGCTACAGTAGCTATGGTAGCTAATTGGGCTATTGTAACTATTGCAGACACTGGCAATTGGAAGCATGTCGGCCGGCGACCGACAATTTTTTTTTAAAATTTTTTGTCAAACTCTTGCATGGTATTGCAAAAATGTATTACCTTTGCGGTGTATTAGTACGCTAATACACTAAACAGGTACAACAACGACCCCTAAACATACACAACATAAACAACATAAACTACATACACAACACTTTACCTATGATTGAGATTGATAATCTAAAATTTGCCTATAAGAGCCGCGGGGCTCTTGTGCTCGACGGCTTCTCGCTGAAGCTCGACCACGGCGGCATTTACGGCCTGTTGGGCCCTAACGGTGTGGGTAAGTCCACGCTGTTGTATCTGATGACAGGAATGTTGTTCCCCACCGCCGGAACGGTACGCTTTGAGGGCTACGACACCGGCCGACGCCTGCCCGGCGTGCTCGAGCGCATGGTGCTCGTGCCCGAGGAGCTGGAGCTGCCGCGCATGTCGGCCGAGAAATACGTCGATGTCTACGGCTGCATGTACCCTAACTTCAGCCGCGAGGTCTACGAGGCCTGCCTCAAAGAGTTCATGATGCCCAAAATCGAGCGCCTCGACGCGCTGTCGATGGGCCAACGCAAAAAGGTGGCGATTTCGTTCGCCATCGCCGCCCGCACGCCTCTGTTGCTGATGGACGAGCCCACTAACGGCCTCGACATCCAGGGCAAGGCCGCCTTCCGCTCGCTGGTGTCGCGCTACATCTCCGACGACCAGATTGTCGTCATCTCCACACACCAGGTGCGCGACCTCGACCAGCTGCTCGACCACATCCTTATCGTCAACAACCAGAAGGTGCTGCTCGACAGCCCCGTCAGCAAAATCCAGGACAAGCTGTCGTTCTACGACAACGTCACCGGCGACATCGTTACACGCGCGATGATAGCCCTGCCGTCGCCCGGAGGCTTTGCCGTGATGGTGCCCAACACCGACGGCGACATGACCGCCATCAACCTCGAGCTGCTCTTCACCTACGTTCTTCAACACCCCGAAATTAAACTATTATGAGCCAGGATACACTAACACTCACCGGCCAGCGCTTCCAGAGCCGGCGCTTCGGCCACTACCTGCGCCTGTACTGCGCCACCAACAGCAGCGCGCTCATCAGCTACTACGTAATAATGGTGCTTGGCATGATACTTTGCCAGATGGGCTTACCCTTGCTTACCCGTTTCAAAATTGGCATCACGGAAACTATAGACGTGTATTGCAACGTCGGCACTGTGTTGTGCGCCATCTTCGGCTGCATAATGATGCTCGAGGCCGGACGCCGCATGTACAACCGCATGGCCCGGCGCGACATCAAAAACGACCTGATGGTGCCCGCCTCGCAGTTTGAGAAAGCCTGCACGTGGTTTGTTGTCTGGATACTGGGCAGCATCGTCGTGGCATCACTGTCGTTCATCCTCGCCGACGCCATCCGCGCCGCAGTGACCGGCATGATTGTTCCCGAAGGCCAAAAGGTTACTACCGTATGGCAGTGCAACTACGAGTTCAAAACAGTGTTTATAGTCTTCTCTGCCCTTGTCTGCTCACAGGCTCTGTTTGTCCTCGGCGGCGCGGTATGGTACCGCAACGTGTGGGTGAAGATGATCGGCGTCTCCTTTGCAATTCAGTGGATTGTGTCGTTCTGCATCATCACCGTCGGCATGGCATTGATTGAGTTCCAGGACGGCATACTCTACATAGGCGACAGCATGTACCTTAACGGCACAAACCAGGAAGTGGACCTTAACAACCTGTTTACAAACATTTTCATCGGCCTGTCGTGGTTGTACGCCGTCCTCGCCTACCTTACGGCATACTACCGCAACCGTCAGAACGGACTGAACTTCAGATGGTAACAACGCCAAGATTATGATTATAGACAACAACAAAGCCATATATCTGCAGATTGCCGACCGCATCTGCGACGACATCATGTCGGGAACCAGCGGCGCCGGCGAGCGTCTGCCCTCGGTGCGCGAATACGCCGCCCTGGTGCAGGTCAATCCCAACACCGTCATGCGGTCGTACGAGCTGCTGAGCCAGCAGGGCATAATCTACAACAAGCGCGGCATCGGATATTTTGTCGCCGACAACGCCCGTGCCGACATCTACGCCCGCCGCGAGGCCACCTTCCGCAACGAGACGCTCGAGAAGATGTTCGGCCAGCTGCGTCTCCTCGGTGTCACCCCCGAGGCCCTCGCCGCCGACTACGCTGCCTGGCTGAAGCAAAACCAGTAATCCATCCTCAAAAAACATTCAGAACAATGAAAAAATCAACATACGCTGTAATCGGCTTTCTGGCGTTCACCATCGTGGCATCTGTCGGCGCCGTTTGCTTCTGCGTCTATCACGCCCTGGCAGGCGACAAAATCGACCGTGTGGAAAGAGTCGAAAAAGAAATTGACGCCACCGGCAAGCTAATCGAATTCGGCACCGAAAACTGCCGGGAGATAAACTTTTCAGGCAGCCAATACGGTTTGAACGACCTGCTTGCCATCGACCTTGTCTTCGATGCCGATACAAAAAGTCCGCGCATCTATATGGACGAGTTATGGGCAAAAGACATCAGCCACGAGATTGACGAAGACGAGCTGAACATCGACAGCGACCCCGAGATTGCCAGCTACAACCAGACCATCCGAACCGTCAAGGGCAAGGACGGCCGCGAGGAGCGCGTGGCAACCATCACCACCGGCACCCTCGCGCTCAAAGCCGACAACTACATCTACGCCACCGTAGTCCTCCCCGCCGACGGCGGCACGGTACGCGGCATCAATGCCCCCAACTATAAAATACGCGTCTACGGCGCCATCCCCGACGGCTTCGACATCAACGGCGGCAAGGTAGAATACTGCGGCGCCTACGACTTCAGCAACCTCAACGTCCGATAAGCCATGATAACCGCCCCCATCGTCATCGCCCTTAGTGCCCTGACCGCCTTGATAGTCCGCATCTTCTGACTCCTGCCAGCAACTCCCGATTAGACTAATTAGACTAATTAAATACCCCTCCTCCACGCCGACGGTACGTCACCGCCGGCGTGTTTTTTCTTGGCGGTATAATTATTTTTTTATACATTTGGCGGGTAACAACACATTCTTTGTTATACACATAGCCAAAAGTCATGCAAAACTGAAAGACACAACCCTCCGGGTTGCAATTTCTAATCCAAAGTGCTTAATCTCAAATTCTAAATTCTATAGTATGAATCGGTTTTTACGCTATTCTGTTCTTGCCGCCGTCGCCGTGACAATGGCACAGCCCGTATGGGCGCGTCAGCTCAGTGCCGACGAGGCTCTCCAGCGTGCCACCTCGCAGCAGGCCCCCGGCATGCTGAAGGCAAAAGGCACCGACATGGCCTCCTTCAACCTCGTTTATCAGGCCACGGCCTCCGCTGTCAAGACCGCCGAACCCATGGTCTACGTCTTTGCCGGCAACGGCGGATTTGTCGTCACCCCCGCCGATGACCAGTTCCCCGCCATCCTCGGCTACGGCGACAAAAGCGCCGTCAGCGGCGACGCCATCGCGCCCGAGCTGAAGTGGTGGCTGGGCGAATATGCCCGCGAGATGGAATATTACCTCTCCAACGCCGGCCAGTCTGACCGCCTCAAGGCCTCTGCCACCGACAACAAGAGCGTCATCAGCCCTCTGGTAAAGACAAAATGGAACCAGGACACGCCCTACAACAATCTCTGCCCTTCGCTCGACCTCACCAATAACGGCCAGACATCGTCCGAGCCCACAGTTACCGGTTGCGTCGCCACGGCAATGGCACAGATAATGAAATACCACAACTGGCCCGATGTTGGCGTCGGCAGCCACTCCTACGACTGGCAGCGCTACTCCAACTCGGCCAAGAAAACCCTCAGCTACGACTTCGCCGCCACGCACTTCGACTGGTCGAACATGATCGACGTCTACAACTCCGGCTCGTACACCACGGCACAGGCCAACGCCGTTGCCCAGCTGATGTATGCCTGCGGCGTATCGGTTGACATGAATTACAACGCCGCCCGCAACGGCGGCAGCGGCGCCACCAACGTGGATGCCGCAAACGCCCTGAAGACCTATTTCAAGTACAGCCAGTCGGTACACATCGTCGAGCGCGACATCCTCAGCTATGCCGAATGGGAAAACGCCATCTACGCCGAGCTCAAAGCCAAGCGCCCCGTGCTCTTAACCGGCTCCAGCGCCGAGGGCGGCCACGCCTTTGTCTGCGACGGCTATGCCGGCGACCGCTACTACCACATCAACTGGGGCTGGGGTGGCATTTCCGACGGTAACTTCCTGCTCTGCCGCCTCAACCCCGACGACCAGGGCATCGGCAGCTCGGCCGGCGGCTACAACTCCAACCAGACCGCCATCTGCGGCATCCAGCCCGTCGGCAGCGGCAGCGACACCGGCGAGCTCCAGCCCGCCGCAATCGAGTTCTGGTACAACCTGTCGTACTCGCTCGACAACAACCAATATTACTATACCGCAACCCTCAACAACAACGGCACCACCCGCACCGGCTACTTCATCAACTCCGGCGGAGAGGAATACAAGGGCTATTTCGGTACGATCTTTACCGATGTGGAAACCGGTACTACGGTACTTGAAACAAAGACTTACGGCGAACTGTCTCTTAAACCGGGCTACGGCTACACCCGCTATCGCATTGTATCAGGCCAGGTTCCTGCCGACGGCACATACTATGCATTCCCCGCCTACTGGAAAGGCTCGGATGCCACGGCCCAAAATATGCTGCATACCAACGGCATGGTGGACCGGCTTGTCGTCAAATTCGAGAACGGCGCCATTACCTCTGTCTCGGCTCCGAACATGGCTGAGTTCCTGCCCGACCTCACAGCCATCTACCTTACAGTTCCCGACAAAATCACCGTCGGCACCGCTGTCACCTTCTCGACAAGCGTCGTCAACAACTCGGACGTAACCGACTACTACGGCGACATCAGCTTCTGCTACGCCGCCAAGGGAAGCACCACGCCGCTCGAGAGCAACCCCGTCAGCTTCAACGTCCCCGCCGGCCTGACAATTCCCTATTCGTTCGCTCACACCTTCACCGGCGTCGCCGCCGGACAATACGAGGCCTGGTTTGTCGACGGCAAGGGTCAGGTCATCTCCAACCGCTATCCCTTCACCATCTCCGCCGGCTCGTCGGCACTGACCGGCTCATACCGCCTGAAGTCGATTACTCCCGTCAACTTCACCCCCAACGTCAGCACAAAAGTTGACGCGGTAATCAGCAACACCAACTCCGACGACACGAATTACTCACAGTTCATCTACACCTACACCGACCGCTCCGACGCGTCCAACGTCGTCACCGTCAACAGCCCGACCAGCGGAGCCTGGAACCCCTTCCAGGCCAACGTCAACTATAGCGGACTGAATTTCAACGTCACCTTCACCCGCACCGGTATATACGACCTCGTCGTCTCGCGTCGCAAATACACCTACAGCGGCGGCTACGTTTACGCCACCAACAACTACGAGACTATCAGCACGCCCATCAAGGTCACCGTCGGCAACACCGCCTCCACCGTCACCCTGAACCAGACTGCCGTCAAGCTCAAAGTCAACGAGACGCAGAGCCTCACCGCCACCGTGCTCCCCGTCGACGCCCTCGACAAGAGCGTCACCTGGACCTCGTCCTATCCCGACGTCGTATCGGTGGACAGCAACGGCAAGCTCACCGGCCTCAAGTCGGGCACAGCCAACGTCTACGCCGCCACCTCTAACGGCAAGTACTCGGTTTGCGCCGTCACCGTCGCTAACAGAACAGGAGTCGAGGACATCACCGCCGACGCCGACGACACCGTCACCGGCGTCTACAACCTCAGCGGCGTCCGCATCGCCGACACCCTCGACAACCTTCCCCGCGGCCTCTACATCGTCACCTCCACCTCCGGCAACACCCGCAAGGTCACCCTCTGACGCATCCCCCCCGAATACAAAGCAGATACTCTGAATACAAAATAGACCGACAGGTGCCGGGCCCCCACCCAAGGCCCGGCACCTTTATTTTGCCTCTATCTTGGCATTGTTCCCAAATATTACTACATTTGCGGTAAGTCCAAATGCCTTCGGCACCGCGCACCGGCCTGGCGGCCGACCTGCGCTTTTGGATTACTCGCGAATAT
>SFLG01000125.1 GCA_004553485.1 Bacteroidales bacterium
AAATTAAGATTCCAACCTATTGATATATATTTATCACTAAAAAATTTACTGCTTTCCCACATTGTAACCGCCTATTAAGTATAAAGTAGCCTATATTTAATTACTTCCTGACCTTGTAAGATATTCCGCGTCTGTTTCACGAAATTCCTTAATTTTATCGCGGAATTCTTCGTATGATATATTGCCTTCTACATAATCGTCAAGAATATCGTTAACTTTTGGATACGCGTCTGCCATTCCTGCAAACCTTGCTTTGATAAGTTCTTTCTGTGCATCTTCCGCGTATTTATCCGCAATCTGTATTCGATTGACTTCTGCAAAAGTCGTTCCTTCACTAAACCTAAATAATCCGCTTTCTGTCTTATAAAAACTTGAAACAAATAATTCACGCGATATATTTATATCCTTTACTCCTGCTTTTCTCGCGCGTCGTAAGGCTTGCCTATAAGCATTTTCCCAAATCTTTCGGATGTTTATCATTATTCTGCGATATTATTCTATCTATTCCAAGTTTTCGCCAAGATATTCGTGCCATAAATTAATTTCCCACCACCACCCGATAGCATTGTGCATATAACATTTTTTGTCGCGACGTGCCACTTGCGTGGACTAATTAAAGCGTTGACATTCCACGTCAATATTATACACCTTCTGTCTATCACAAAATCAAATTATATCAATTGTCGACGCGGACGAAACGATAAAACAACCTTTGAAAAGATAGTATTTTTTGCCATTCCGTGTATATCCGCAAGGACAATTTGATAACTTCTTTCTCGACACGTGTACAAAATACCAAGTATCTTTATATTTCGCTATCCTGTACCACGTGCCGTTTAACGCGTTGTAACGCATTATTTTAAGTACACCGTTTTCTATCGAATCACTCATTTACTTCTTCAAAATACTGTGTCATATCTTCAACCGGTCGTTCCAACTGTTTAATAGACACAACACCTTTAATCCAACAAATAGGATACTTATTACGTCTGTCAAAATTCACGTTCTCGCTTTCACAAATCAGTTCACTGTAAGCAACCGGCAGTTCCGTGACGTCACGCGTAAAACGTACTTCACACCATTTTCCGTCTTTCAGTTTTGTTGCATAAGTCTTAAACTGTTTGCCGTTGTGCCTGTTAGTTTTGTTTCTAACGATAACTTCAAGTTTAATGTTTGCCATAATTGATATAACCTATACTTGCATTTGCAAGCCCTTTTGCGCCGGTCGCAACCCTTATAATTCCATATTACACCCACAAGGGGAAATTGTCAAGCGATTTTTTACAAAACCCTGTTTAATTTTCTAAACAAGGATTTAACCAATGATTTTCAAAATTAAATTTTCGCGCGTTATAGTGAACGTGCAACACTTCAATACGATAACTATTTAATGTAGTAAAGTATAGTATCCCGGTATAGTTTACCACGTTAACAATTTAGTGTGATAAAGTATACTATACAGGTAGAGTTTACCTGTTTAGTGTAGTAAAGTGCTTTATAGTAGTAAAGCATACCAATTTGGTATGCTTTACTGTATTAAAGTGGTTTATTCTTCAACGTACATTTTCAACAATAACTCTTCAATGTTGTTAAGTTTCTCAATTTCAGCGTCAATTTCCCAATCGGACAAAAAATCTGACTGATTATTGCGTGCATCTTCAAAAGAATGGCGCGCGTGCGTAATTGCATTTAACAACGTTACACGCTCATACACCGTAAGCCTTCTTACACTTTTTTTCATATTGCCACCTTCCTTTTAATCTATAAAATACGTAATACGTTCTTGCAAGTCTTGCGCTATTTTAATATCGCGGTCAAGGTATTCGCGCGGAATATAACTATTCTCTTTTGCGTCTTGACGTGATTGCACAAAATTAGCCAATGCAATTTGCAATATAATTTTTTCTTCAATTGTCAATTTTTTCATATTGCCACCGCCTTATTCTGCTATAAAATCATAAGTGTTACGCCCTGTATAATAACGACAATTTAAGCGTTTATTTTCGTCATAATACAGAAAACCACAACAAAAGAAAGAACAATTAGCGGCCGTGATACGGAAATTAAAGCCGTCTTTACGATACATTTCATTTAAGCAATAATAATAAGCGCGACGCTTATCGGCCGAAAAACTTTTATAAACGTCAAATAAATCGGTGTTGTTTGAGTGTGTTACCTGCCATAACATTTGTTGTTGCTTTTTAGTCATAATAACCTCGTTACTTTACCGCAGTAAAGTGTGGTGATAGGTCACCGCCCTGATGCCTTTATTATATAAAGGTACAGATTCAAAAGTCAAGCGGTTTTAGGTAAATTAATTTTATTTTATACAAATAAAGCAAAATGTAAAGTTTTGCCTTAAAATTGATTTTAAGACACTTTATATATGTTATCGAGTATTTTATCAATAATGATTATAAAGTCGATTTTAAGTGCCTTTTAAGGCTTAAAAAGGTTATTTCCGTATATAATGCGATATACTATATACCGGAAGGGGAAATACAACGTACAACCTAAATTTATACA
>SFLG01000126.1 GCA_004553485.1 Bacteroidales bacterium
GGCATCGCCACGATACACTTCCACCTTATTAATAGGGCTCGACAATGGCTGGCCGTTTGAAGCCTTCACCGGTGTGCGGAACGAGAGCTGGGCGGTGAGTGCTCCCTTCGCGCCGGCAGTAGCCTTGAGATCGGTCACGGTGTCGGGAGCCAAAGCACTCACACCTGCGGCAAGCGAAATGTTGTCGATAGTGGCTGTGCCTTGCGATACGGCACTAATGATGTGAATGCCGATATACTTCACGCCGTCGGCTTCAGGCATCACATTGAGTTTTGCCTTGGTAGGAGCGGCAGAGGTTGCGGAGCTGGAAATGGATTCGCCAATAGCGGTGGTCATCGCCTCGGATGTTGGTGCGTCACCCATCTTCACTTCCACAATGTTGGTGTAGCGTGCGTTGGTACCGTAGAGGTCGAAACCGAGTTCGTAGGAATAGCCGCCCTTGAGCTGCATAGCTGGCAAAATCAACCAGTCGTCGGCAGCCTTTGAATAGCTGGCACGGTATTTCATCGACTTCACAGAGTAGTACCAAGTGTTTTTGTCGGCGTTGGCGTCAACTATCGTGTAGAGCGATGGTGAAGTGGCATCGGTGAAGTCCTCGCTATATGGTGGCTGGAGATATGAGCCGAGCACGATCACATTGCTCTTTGCCTCCTCGCCCACATGCCCTGCATTTACAGGAGCCACGGTGTAATATACGGATTGGAGCAAGTCGTCGGTGTAGTCCTCTTGGAAAGTGGTAGCTTTCAGACCAGTTGCCACGCTCACTGCGCCAGGGTATCTGGTCACGTTGTAGGTGAGATTTTCGTCAGCCATGTAACCACCGTTCACAGTGCCGCTTGGCTTGGTCCAATTGAGGGTGTTTTTCTTTTCAGCGTTGGCAAATGTCAAGTCGGTGACTGCGAGTGGAGTGTCGTTGCCCACAAATGCCTTCACAGAAGCCTCTGGGCTAACGCCTGCCCCGTTGGTGAGTGTCACCACAAACTCATAATTGCCGTCTTTCGCCACGGCGACTGGAGCCGAAACGGTGGCACCTGCCTGTGCGGTGCCCGAAGCCACAACGGCATCGTTTGCCTTTACGGTGTAATTCACTTCGCCGCTCAACGCATCGCCCGAATACGAAAGCGATGGCACGCCAAAACTTACGGAGCCAGTGAGTGCGCCACCAGCAAACGCCACGGCAAGGTCGGAAGCTGGTGATGGTGCGCCATCGGCTGTGGCTTGATCCACAAGCCATGCTGCCACCACCTCGTCGCCGTTTGGAGTGGCACCGATGAGGGTTGCCTCGGCGGTTTCGAGGTTCACGGCATATACATTGGAGTTCTCTTTCTGGTCGTTGGCAAACCAATACATGGTTTTGCCAGTGGCATCAATCACTGCCGACTGGTCGTAGTATGGGCGCACACCGGTGTCGCCTACTTTTGTCAATGTACCGTCGGCTTTGTTGATTTTCATCAGGTAGCCGCCATCAACCGATGTGGTAGATGAACTGGCGGTAATGCCATAGAGGTTGCCTTGACGGTCGGCAGCCATCACGATGAGCGAACCTGCCATACGTGCCACCGTGGTCTTGGTATTGTTGGTCAAATCCCAGGTTTTCAATGTGGGATAGAGCAATTTCTGGTCGGCATCGTATTCAAAACTGCTACAGTAAGCCACGCCGCTCACGGGGTCGATGGCGCTGGAGGTGGCTCGGTGGTTATACACCGTGGCAAGGTCGTAGCCCATGCTGGTTTGGCTCAACTTTGCGCCACTTGCAGCGTCGTACACATAATAGTTGGCGGAATTCACCATTCCATATTCAATACTCGACACGAAGGTGTAAATCTTGCCATCTGCCATCACGGCATCGCCAGTGATGTTAACGCGTGGCATGGGTGCCACTTGCTTGCGAGCCACGGGGGCGGTGAGGGTGTAGGCATACACACCTGTGGTGGTCACATCCTTGTCGTTGTCGTACATCATCACGCCATTCACTCGCGCGTTGGCAAGCGATGCCACTTTCTGGACTGGCGCAGATGCCACCTTTTTAGTGTGTGGGTTTCTGCCCATTGTGCCGAAAGCTGCTTCTGGGGTAAGCCCTGCGCTCTGCGAAGCGAGCACATCGGCGCCAGCCATCACCGAAGTGAATGGTAGCAGCGATGCTGCCAAAATTAATGATTTTAAATTCATAAAAAA
>SFLG01000049.1 GCA_004553485.1 Bacteroidales bacterium
GGGCGTCAGTCGCCGACGGCGATTTCGCGGCCCATCTGTACCACGCCGGTGAGGTTGAGGTCGTTGTCGAACATCATAATGTCGGCGTCCTTGCCGGCCTCGAGGCTGCCTTTGCGGTCGTAGACACCCATGATTCGTGCGGGAGTCTCCGAGGTCATGCGCGAGACGTCGGCAAGGGGAATACCGGCCTGCTGGACGGCGGTCTTGACGAGGCGGTCCATCGTGGCTATCGAGCCGGCGATGGCCGAGCGGTCGGCGAGCTTGCATACGCCGTCCTCGATGATGACACGGGGGTCGAAGGCCGTCTTCGAGTCGGAGGCGGCGACGGCCAGCGAGTCGGTGATGAGGGCCGTCTTTTCGGGGCCTTTGACCTTGTAGACCATCTTCATCAGCGTTGGGGGCACGTGTATGCCGTCGGCAATCATCTCGACGGTGATGCCGTCGTTGATGTAGACGGCCTCGATGGTGCCGGCGTGCTTGTATACGCCCACCTTGTGGTTGCCTGTCATGGCGTTGTAGAAGTGGGTGGCGTGGTTGAAGCCGTGTCTGTAGCCGCGCTCGACGTCCTCGGGGGTGGCGGCGGTGTGTCCCAGCGAGACAAGGATGCCCTTGGATGTCAGGTAGTCGCCGAAGTCCTCGGTGTTGGGGAGCTCCGGTGCGGCATCCCAGCGGCGCAGCGAGGTAAATTCCTCAACAAGCGGCTTGTACTCCTCGGGGGTGGGCACCTTGATGTTCTCGGGCATCTGTGCGCCAGCCATCTTGGGGTTGAAGTAGGGGCCTTCGAGGTGCAGACCCAGGACGCCGTTCATCGGGTCGGCCATCAGCTTGTCGCAGGTGGCGAGGGCCTCGCGGATCATGGGAACGGTGGACGACGAGAGGGTGGGGAGGATGGATGTCGTGCCGTGTTTGCGGTGGGCCTCGATGGCAGTCACAAAGGCCTCTTCGGTGCCTTCCATGAAGTCGCGTCCGCCGCCGCCGTGCACGTGGATGTCGATGCCGCCGGGCAGCACGTATGCGCCCTTGGCGTCGATGACCTTGTCGGCTTCGGCAACCTTGTTGTTGTGGTTGAGGACAGCCTCGATCTTGCTGTCCCGGATGAGTATGCTGCCGCCTTCAAGCCACCCGTGGGGGGTGAGGATGCGGCCGTTGATAATCTGGGTTGTCATCGCTGAATATTTTTATTACTGTTGTGTGTGAAAATTCTTATTTGGCGTAGAGGATGGCCGAGGTGACGGGAGCGAGCTGGCCGGATACCATGCCCTTGCGGACGGTGAACACGGCGCCGGAGACACCGTCGGTATATGTGCCGTCGGGGAGGGCGGTGGCCATTTTTACCTTCTGTTTTTTGTCGGACAGGTTGACGAGCGTCATGCCCTTGTCGCCACGCATTACCGAAACCACCGCGCCGTCCTTGCTTGTGGCGATTGTCTCGGGCAGCCCGGTCATGGCCGTGCGGAATTTGTTGACGGCAACAACTTCGGGGTGTTTGAACTCGGCGTTACCGCGTGCACCGATGCGGTTGTCGCCCCAGTAGTTCTCGCGGGTGCTGTTGTTGGGACGGCTGAAGAAGAGGGGATGCGAGCCGCCGGCGCGCGAGCTGAGGAATACCCAACCCATGCGAATCTGGTCGTCGGTGAGGCCGGCGCTCTCGTGAGCGTTGCAGTATGTGTCGTGGCTCTCGACCCATGTCACCAGGTGCTCGGGGGCAACGGGGTGATGCCAGTCGCCCAGGTCGATGCCGGCGGCGCTGCCCTTGCCGAGAGCGTCGCGGAGGACGTGGCCGTAAGCCGAGGCCGTCTGGTCGATGTACTCGGCGTATTCGGTCTCCTTGACGTTCTTGTCCTGGAGCACCTCGCCGTAGATGTAGAGCGAGTCTGGCATCAGCAGGGTCAGCCCCTTCACGCCCTCGCGGCCGGTGGCTACGTCCCAGAAGTTGTTGCGTACCGATTTGGGGTCGAGGGGGTCGCTGGGCAGGCCGATGTGCTTGGCTGTGTCATAACGGAAGCCGCGGGCGCCGAGGTTGATGAGGTCGTTGACGTACTGGAGGTAGTAGTACTGGAAGTCGGGGTTTTCGGTGTTGACGTCGGGCAGTCCGCCCATCTCGCCGGTTGTGCACTCGAGGCGGTCGTTCCACTGCGTGATGGGCTTGAAGCCGTTGGCGTGGTAGAGGTTGTCGTGGCCGCCGACGGCGTTGTCGAGGCCGGGGAGCACGGCGTGGTGGTCGATGGCGGTGTGGTTAGGGAGGACGTCAACGATGACGTCAACGCCGTAGTGGCGGGCCGAGTCGCACATCTCGCGGTACTGGTCGCGTGTGCCCAGCATATAGTTGCCGATGGTCCAGTCGGTGGGCTGGTAGTAGTAATACCATTTGCCCATCACCGAGTCGCCCGGTTCGCTGAACAGGGCCATGCCGCCGCCGTCGCCGACATAGCAGGCCTGGGCGGGCGAAATCTGCACGAACTTGTAACCGGCGTCGGCAATGTCGCGCATGTTCTTTGCTACGGTGTCAAAGCTCCACGACCAGGCGTGGAGGATGGGAGCGTCGTTGTCCTTGCCGTAGCCGTTGCGGTTTGACCCGGCGCTTGCCGACGACGCGCATACGAGACACGCGGCGCCAAGAGCCACGCAGCCGGTGTATCTGAAGATATTCATTGTAAATGGAAATGTGGTTTTATGTGAGTGAAAAAAGCTTGTCTTCGGGTTGGAATTTTGGTTTTACAAAGCTACGGAAAACCCCGCAAATACACAAAATTATCATATAAAATAAAGTGAAAAGGCAACTAAAACGGCGATAGTTGTGCACCGACACATTATTTTTCATACCTTTGCATTCTGATTTGGGCCGCTGTGCCCCGTCAGCGTATGTTTTATCGCAAGATATTTGTTTTAACCACGGAATTTCATCATCACGTATGAGGATAATCAAGCGTCTCGATTCGTTTCTGCTGCAGCGGTTTCTGCCGGTGCTGGCAATGACGTTCTTTATCTGCCTGTTTATTGTGATGATGCAGTTTCTGTGGCGCTATATCGAGGACCTGGTGGGCAAGGGCCTCAGCGTGGGCGTCGTGGCCGAGCTGTTCGCTTACGCCGCGCTGACGATGGTGCCCACGGCGCTGCCCCTGGCGGTGCTGCTTGCCAGCCTGATGACCTTCGGCAACCTCGGCGAGAAATTCGAGCTGACGGCCCTGAAATCGGCCGGCGTGTCGCTCTTCCGCATCATGAGGCCGCTGCTGATACTGATGATATGCATATCCGTCGGCGCCTTCTTCTTCCAGAACGAGGCGCTGCCGGTGGCAAAGACAAGGATGTACACCCTGCTTCTTTCGATGAGGCAGAAAAGCCCCGAGGTAGAAATTCCCGAGCGCTCGTTCTACGACCAGATCCCCGGCATGAACCTCTATGTCGAGAAAAAGGACCAAGCGACGGGAATGTTGCACGACCTCATCATCTACGACGTCACCCGCGGCATGGACAATGCCCGCATCATCCTCGCCGACTCGGGCAAAATCTCGTTCACCGAGGACAAGAGCCACATCTTCCTCAAGCTCAGCCACGGCGAGATGTTCGAGAACGTCCGCGACAACTCGATGGGCCTGCAGTCGAACAGCAACATGCCCTTCCGCCGCGAGAGCTTCGACGACAAGGAGGTCTACATCGCCTTCGACGCCAACTTCAACCGCATCGAGGAGGCCGGCATACGCTCGCAGTACGTCGGACAGAATATCACGCAGCTCACACACTCGATAGACTCGATAAAGCTCATCGTCGACTCGATAGGCAACGCATACGGCACGCAGTTTAAAGAGACGCCGATGCTGGACGTGCCGTATTACACTACCACATTCAAGGACGGTAAGGCCGTGCGCAAGCGCACTCCGGTGGACACGACGGCAAAGGCCGTCAATGTCGACTCGGTCTTCGCCGGCCCCAACCCGTCGGTAGCCAAGTCGTACATCAACCAGGCTCTTGCCAAGACCAAATCGCGCCGCAACGAGTTCGAGTTCAAGAAGCAGGTGCTTCAGCAGGAGGCCAAGGTAATGAACCTGCACGATATAGAGCGGCAGCGAAAGTTCACGCTGTCGCTGGCCTGTCTGATTTTCTTCTTCATCGGTGCCCCGTTGGGCGCGATTATCAAGAAGGGAGGCATTGGTGCGCCGCTGGTTGTTTCGGTGATAATCTTCGTCATCTACTTCGTCTTCGACAACATGGGCTACAAGCTTGCCCGCGACGGCCGCGCGCCGGTATGGGAGGGCATCTGGCTCAGCTCGTTCGTGATATTGCCAATGGGCATCTTCTTCACCTACAAGGCCGTGGGCGACTCGGCGATGTTCGACATCGAGTCGTACAAGAAGGCCTTCCGTCGCTTCTTCGGCATCAGCGAACGTCGCCTCATCGCCCTCAAGGAGGTGGTGTGGGAGCTCCCAGACACGGCCGCACTGCTGGACGAGACCGACAGTATTATCGCCGATTTTGCCCAACGGCAGAACAACCTCAGCCGTCGGCCGTTTTATAAACGGATGTTCGCCTCTGTTTGTACGCGCGCGCTACACGAGCAATACGACGGGCTGATAAACAAATTGTCGTACATCCTCGACAAGAAACTCAATTACAAACTCAATCAGCTGCCGCTATACATAAACCGCCGCAACCGAAAGGAAGCCTACCAGACGATGACGGAGGTGCGCGACATCCTCGCCACGATGGTGCCCGAAAAGGACATGGACGCGGAAGCCCCGGCCGGGAGCGACAAATGCGAGGCGGCCGATAATACAAAAGAAACTACATAGCTAACGATATGGTTAACGACACAGAAAACAGGACTAACGATATGGTTAACGACAAATCAAACGACAAAGAAAGCAAGACGGCGAAAACAGCCGGCGTTGCCCTCGACAGCATCGAGGACGCCATCGCCGATTTTGCCGCCGGACGTATGGTGATAGTCGTCGACAACGAAGACCGCGAGAACGAGGGCGACCTCATCATCCCCGCCGAAAAGATAACTCCCGAGCAGGTAAACTTCATGCTCAAGAACGCTCGCGGTGTGCTGTGTGCCCCCATGCCCATCTCGTGGGCCCGCCGTCTTGGTCTGCCCAAGCAGGTCGAGGAGAACACCTCGATGCTTGGCACCCCCTTCACCATCACCGTCGACAAGCTCGAGGGGTGCACGACCGGCGTCAGCATCCACGACCGCTGCGCCACGCTCAACGCCCTTGCCGACCCGACGTCGCAGCCCGCCGACTTCGGCCGTCCCGGCCACGTCAATCCGCTCTATGCCCAGGACGCCGGCGTGCTCAAGCGCGCGGGCCACACCGAGGCGGCGGTTGACCTTTGCCGCCTTGCCGGCGTACAGCCCGTGGGTGTGCTGATGGAGGTGATGAGCGACGACGGTACGATGGCCCGTCTGCCCGAGCTGGTGGAGAAGGCCCGCGAATGGGGCCTGCACATCGTCAGCATCGCCGACCTCATCAAATATCGCCAGCAGCACGAGAACCTCATCGAGGAGGGCGTGCGCGTCGATATGCCCACGGCCTACGGCCACTTCAGCCTCATCCCCTTCCGCCAGAAGGACAACGGGCTCGAGCACATCGCCATCATCAAAGGCGACATCTCGTCCGACCCCGACGACCCCGTGCTGACACGCGTGCACTCGTCGTGCGCCACCGGCGACATCTTCGGCAGCCTGCGCTGCGACTGCGGCGAACAGCTGCACAACGCCCTGCGGATGATCGAGAAGGAAGGCCGCGGGTGCGTGCTGTACCTGATGCAGGAGGGCCGCGGCATAGGCCTGATGGAGAAAATCAAGGCCTACAAGCTGCAGGAGGAGGGCCTCGACACCGTCGATGCCAACCTGCACCTGGGCCACCGTGCCGACGAGCGCGACTACGGCGTGGGCGCGCAGATCCTGAACAAGCTGGGCATACGCCGTATGCGGCTGATGACCAACAACCCCGTCAAGCGCATCGGCCTCGAGGGCTACGGCCTGGAGGTGGTGGAGAACGTGCCCATCGAGGTTACGCCCAACCGCTACAACCGCCGTTACATGCAAACCAAAAAGGACCGCATGGGCCACACGCTCGACTTCTGAGCCAGCTTTTATCTGCATTTTGTCTTGTTTTTAAGCTTTTTTTAGTAATTTAGCGCATCGAAATCTAACATACCCTTCAACTTACAATGACGACAGAGTCTAATCCCACCGGCGAAAGCGCCGAAAAGAAAGGTCTCAACTTTGTTGAGCAGATTGTTTACGACGACCTTAAGGCCGGCAAGAACGGCGGACGCCTTAACACGCGTTTTCCGCCCGAACCCAACGGATACCTGCACATTGGCCACGCAAAGGCCATCTGCATGGACTTCGGCGTAGCCGAGAAATTCGGCGGAACGTGCAACCTGCGCTTCGACGACACCAACCCCGTCAAGGAGGACACCGAATATGTCGACGCCATCCGCGATGACATCCACTGGCTGGGCTTCGACTGGGGCGACCGCGAATACTATGCCTCCGACTACTTCCCCAAACTCTACGATCTGGCCATCCGCCTCATCAAAGAGGGCAAGGCTTACGTCGACGACCAGACCAGCGAGCAGATTGCCGCCCAGAAGGGTACGCCCACAACGCCCGGCCAGGAGAGCCCCTACCGCAACCGCTCGGTCGAGGAGAACCTTGACCTGTTCGAGCGTATGAACAAGGGCGAGTTCGACGAGGGCGCGCGCGTGCTCCGTGCCAAGATCGACATGGCATCGGACAACATGCACTTCCGCGACCCCATCATGTACCGCATAATCAAGACGCCCCACCACCGCACCGGCACCACCTGGAACGTATACCCCATGTACGACTTCGCCCACGGCCAGTCTGACTACTTCGAGGGTGTCACCCACTCAATCTGCACGCTCGAGTTTGTGCCTCACCGTCCGCTCTACGACTATTTTGTCGACGAGATTGCCGACGAGAGCTACCGTCCCCGTCAGATTGAGTTCAACCGCCTCAATCTCACCTACACCGTTATGTCGAAGCGCAAACTCCTGGCACTGGTGAAGGAGGGTCTGGTGAACGGCTGGGACGACCCCCGCATGCCGACCATCTGCGGCCTGCGCCGTCGCGGCTACACCCCGGAGGCTGTGCGCAACTTCATCGAGACCATCGGCTACACCAAATACGAGGCTCTTAACTCGGTAAGCCTGCTCGAGCACGCCGTGCGCGACGACCTCAACAAGAAGGCAACCCGCGTCATGGCTGTCATCAATCCCGTCAAGGTGGTCATCACCAACTACCCCGAGGGTCAGTTCGAGACGGTGACGATGGAGAACAACCCCGAGCAGGAGGGCAGCGGCGTTCACGAGATGCCCTTCGGCCGCGAGATCTACATCGAACGCGAGGACTTTATGGAGAATCCGCCCAAGAAGTTCTTCCGCCTGGCTCCCGACCAGGAGGTCCGCCTCAAAGGCGCATACATTGTCAAGTGCACGGGCGTGCACAAGGATGCCGACGGCAACATCACCGAGATTGAGTGCACCTACGATCCCGAGAGCCGCAGCGGTCTGCCCGGCGCAAACCGCAAGGTGAAGGGCACCCTCCACTGGGTTTCGGCAGCACACGCCATCGACGCCGAGGTACGCCTCTACGACCGTCTGTTCAATGTCGAGAACCCCGCCGCCGAGACCGAGCGCGACTTCCGCGAGATGCTCAACCCCGACTCGCTTAAGGTTGTGACGGGTGTCAAGGTCGAGCCCTTCGTGGCAAAGACGGCAAAGCAGGGCACAAAGTTCCAGTTCCAGCGCATCGGATACTTTACCCCCGACTATCAGTCATATGCCAACCATCTGATTTTCAACCGCACGATACAGCTCAAGGACACCTGGGAAAAGGTCGCAAAGAAGGCCTGACCCGTCCCTACGGCTGACACAGCATCAATGGCTCCATTTGTTATTGCTTCAGATGGAGCCATTATTTACAGATTGACCGGGTAAATCCGGCCGTTTGATACTATCAACACGTTAATTCTTATATAGTTATGTCACAATCCGACGGCGGAGACAACTCTTCATACGACAGGGAGCGGCAGCAGCTGCTCGACGAATTTGCTGCGGCACTGCGGGCGCGTCACGAAAATCCCGGCTCGGAGCCATGGTTCAGCGAGGATGACCTCGTTGATGTGTTTGACTTTGCCGGCGATGTCGGCAACGACTATCTGCGTGCCGAGGCGCTGATGTGGGGGGCGCGAACCTTCCCCGAGTCGGAGCGCCTGTTCGAGCGGCGCGGGGTGTTCTACTCGGATGTGCTGTCCGACAAGGATGTGGAGGAGTTTACCTCGGCTAATCCCGGCACGGTGACGTTCCTGACCTCGCTGCTCGACCTGCGCGCGCGCAACCTGGGGCAAGAGGGCACGCGGGTTGAGCTGGAGCGCCTGATGACGGAGTACCGCGACCTCGACGACGAGGAGGCCATCCAGCTGGTCAACCTGGCAGCCGACACGGGCAACCTCGACTGGATGATGGACAACCTGGACATGCTGCGCAAGAAGGTGCAGTACGAGTCGGTGCTGCTTTATGAAATCGGTGCCGACGCTGTCGAGCTCAACCGTCCCGCTTACGGGGAGGTGGTGTTTTCGATGCTGGTGGAGAAGGAACCGTACAATGCCGACTTCTGGGCGTGTCTGGGGCAGGCACAGGTCCAGCTGGGCAAGTTCGCCAGTGCCTCCGAGTCGGTGGATATGGCGCTTGCCATCGACCCGTCGTATATGGAGGCGATACAAATCAAGGCCCAGCTGCTGTCGAAGCAGACGGTGCCCGACCCCTTGCCCGAGCTGAAGGAGCTGTTGCGGAAGTTCCCGGATAACGCGACAATAGCGCAGTATTACCTTGAAAGACTGTGCTCGAACATCCGCAATTTTGTCAACATCCCCGTGGAGATTGTCAGCGAGGCCGGGCGGTTGCTCGAAAAATTCCCCGACAACTCCACCATCATTAGCTACTATGTCGCACTGACGCCGTACGAGCACACAATAGAGTACCTCGACCGGATGTGGAAGGAGTGGAGCGGCGACGACAGCATGCAACACTGGCGCGAGTGGGCCGAGTTTTACCTTGTCAACGGTCTGCTGAACGGCACGCTGGCTGTTGTGCGCACTGTCCTGCGCAATTCTCCGCTGGCAAAGACTGAGCTCATGCCCGAGCTGGAGGCGCAGACCATCCTGTGCATGCTGTTGCAGCGCTGGGAGGAGACGGAGCAGGCAGCAGAGGAGTTCCGCGAGACGCTGGGTGCCCTATCGTCAGTAATCTCCATCGCCCTGATATACGCACAGATGCACCTGCACCAGTATTCAAAGGCTTACAAAACCTTTGAGCAGCTCGAGCGCAACGAGTACCGCCAAAACTTCGTGGCCAGGTCGATGAGCCGCTGGGCCCCCGTCGACGCCCTCTTCGATATGGGCGTCTCGCTCTTCGTCGACCGCTTCCGCTGGCACTACTTCACCCGCAACCCCAAAAAAGCCGACAAATTCGACCCCCTCCACATCTTCGACTTCCAGTAACCAAGGGCCGCCCGGTAGCTAAGGTAGATAAAATAGCTATATTAGCAGAGACGGTTACCGAAGCTATAATAGCTAAATTAGCTATATTAGCTAAACCATCTAAAAATATTACCACAACCACCTAAACAACAAACAGCCCATGAATACCAATGATTTTGTAAAACCTAAAAGCAGTTACAAAAAGCTTTTTGTTTTTCAAAAATCAGAGGCTATATATGACTTGACATATCATTTTCTGCAAGGGCACATCGCAAAATCAGACCGTACCTACGACCAGATGCTACAAGCTGCCGGTCAGGCAAGCAAAATATTGTCGAGGGAAGAGCGGACGCAGGATCGTCTGCCGAAATGGAGACAAAGCTGTTTGGTGTTGCACGAGGGAGCCTGCATGAATTGCTAAATGACTATGAAGATTATATGCGAACCCGTATAATACCAATGTGGAACAACAGCCATCCAAGATACACGGCTCTGCTTATAACTAGTAAGACGCATAACGATACAGTTTATTACACATTTCTGATACCCAAAATGAGTGATGAGGAATACTGCAACCTTATGCTTACTTAAATCCATCAGACAATTTCAATGCTTGACAAGATGATTGATAAAATTAAGCGCGACTTCCTCCAAAAAGGTGGCATCATAGAGCAAATGTACCATGCCCGCACCTCCTCAAAATACTATCAGAGTAATCCAACAACAAGTCAGTCAGCCGATACCTCTAACTCCTCTAATAACATCGTCTCCCGCGATATCGCTAAAAACATCGTCTAATCCTCCAAATCCCCCTCTTTTAACATCAAATCACCCATTATGCGTAACATCCTTTTAACCTTAGTTTGTGCGACACTGTTTGTCGGAGGTGTCGTGTCTCGCGCTCAGGCCAGGCCTCAACAGGAAAATGTTGATGAGCTGCAGGATTCAACCGTTTCCGTTGTCGCCTATTTCTCCAAAAACGATACACTCGTTTATTGGATTGATAACTCCCGTTGGAAATTTACCCCGACGGACACTGTCCAGACGGGGCTGGTTTCTGCAAAAGTCAGGTTAACGGTAGTGGACTCCACCGCTACCGGCTACAAGATGGATTACACTTTCCTGGAGATCAAAAGTGATTCCGTCGAAAACTCGTCGCTGAGCAAGTTTCAAAATGCCGTCACTGAGAAATTGGAACAAAAGATTGTCGGCAACACTATCAGTTTTGAAACCGATGAGTTTGGCGCCATTACCAAAATCAATAATTTTGATAAGGTAAAACAGCATGCCAAGACTCTTTTCAGTGAAGGAATTGACGAAATGTACAAAGTACCCGAAATTGCCAAGCTGAAGGACGAAACAAACATTGACCTGAAGGCTATGGCGAAAAACATCGATACGGACAAACTTGTAGACAGTTATCTCGAAGAGCTGAAGTTGCTATTCGCCTATCATGGTCTGGCATTCGCTATAGGCCAGTCACATGGACATCAGGACGCCACCAACGAGAATTATGAAAACGATACCTATACTACAGTCACAGTAGACCCCGAAAGTTACAATTATTCTGTCGAAGTAGAGGCTTTCAGCTTAATCCCCAGGGAGGGCGTAAAAGAGGTGCTCGGATATTTTATCGAAGAGTTGAAAAATGACCACCTTAGAAATGCCGTCGGCCACGAGTTGGACAACCACATTAATTTTGACGCAGGTGCCATAATAGAATCGCTCTACAGCATCGATTGTCTCGCCAACGGCTGTCCCTTAGGTGTAGTTAGTCAGACCGTAAGTTCTATCAATGGCTACGGCCAGATCAAACAAACCACCATCAACCTCGACTACGCCAACTATTAACATACGGCATAAACCTGTCAATGTCCTAAGCCAACGCACACCCTGCATGGAAGGCCCGCATGTCGCAGAGGCTGCGCCTATTTTGACACAGTCTCCCTTGTTATGACACAGACAACCTTTAGCTCGTCGAAGAGTAGCTCGACAATCTCGATAAATTTCATCGTGCCCCAATCGTGGCCCAATATGTTCGATAAACAGTTGCGCTATTTGGAATGGCCGCTTCTTGATGGCGAACATTCTTTGCATAGTAACGCGACAAGTCGATTGCGCGGGGGTAAGGTCATCGCTTTAGCGCTTTAGACCTTGTGGAGAAAGAATTTACCGTGCATCATGCCTTTGAAGTGAGGATTTCTACCAAGGCGAGCAACATGGAAACATGTGTGTTCCGTCGGTTACGATCTCGGCAGTAATTTGCCTCATAATCGTTGATTTTACACGTATTCGGCGATTACTACTCAATTCCTTATTGGGTACTCCCACATACGTTTTGCACAAAGAAAATCGATTACCGTTTGGTTATCGGCCTTTGGCCGCTTTCGCTGCACAGAAGAGAAAGAAATCCGACGGCTCTATCCTCGAACTCCGAAATTGAATCTACCTGCGATACCTTTTTTACGGAGGCTGGAGTAACGTAAAAATACTTTCCTCTGGCGAGTGCCGTAAGATTCGCGACTGCTGCATCTTCCGCGTAAACGATTGCGAAGTTTTCCTATAATTCCTATAATTACTTTTTAACACAAAAGTTGCCTCAAGATTTGGATATATACATATATACATATATATTTGCAGAAAAATTTTGTGAAATGAAAAAACTTCTAATTTTAATTGTCTCATTAGCTTGGTTTTTCGGTATTGGGCACGCCCAATATTATAACCC
>SFLG01000127.1 GCA_004553485.1 Bacteroidales bacterium
CATGCTGCCGGCAGTGCCGCGGCCAGCATCAGCGCAAAAAGTTTGTTCATGGTTAAACTGGGTTGATTGGTTTATTGTAAGTTCAGATTGTCAGTAGCGGGACGGGTGCAGGCCGCCGAAAGGCGTCGTGTACTTTTCGCAGCCCACGCCCCCGTATGTGCAAAAGTACGATTTTTTTGGCGAAACGGGCGCGAATTGGGCGAAAATTGATATATTTGCAAAAATAGAACCACGGGCAAAACCGCAAGCAGAAAAAAACTTATAACAAACCATACCCTATGCGCAAATTCTTTGCCTCGGCAACAGCTGTGCTGCTTGCTGCGTTAGGCATCGTCACACAAGCGGCCTCCTCTATTCCGCTCGACTACTATTCATCGCTCAACGGCAAAAAGGGCAGCGAGCTGAAGACCGCCATCCACAACCTTGTGTCGAACAACGTGAAAATGCTCGGCTACGGCTCGGGCAACCAAAATACCTGGTGGGGCTTCTACGTCACCGACTACGAGATGGACGGCAGCCAACGCCTCGTTGTGGACCGTTACAGCAACAACGTCTGGTACTTCGGCAGCCGTGGCGCAAGCGTGAGCGGCATGAACATCGAGCACTCCTTCCCCAAATCGTGGTGGGGCGGCACCCAGAACAACGCCTACAAGGACCTGTTCAACCTCATGCCCTGCGAGAAGAACATCAACACGTCAAAGTCGAACTACGGCATGGGCGTCGTCACCAACGTCAAGACCGACAACGGATGCACCAAGGTAGGCACCGGTGCCGACGGCACAAATCTGTGGGAGCCCGCCGACAAGTGGAAAGGCGACTTTGCGCGCGGATATATGTATATGGCCACCGCCTATCAGGATTTCACCTGGACGGGCGAGGGCCTCAACAGCCTGCAGCAGGGCGCTTACCCCACACTGCAGAAGTGGGCTTCGGACCTCTATATCAAATGGGCCAAGGCCGACCCCGTCGACGACCGCGAGATAACCCGTAACTCCGCCGTGCAGAATATCCAGGGCAACCGCAATCCATACGTCGATTTCCCCAACCTTATGGAATATGTGTGGGGCGACTCGACAACCTTTGCCTTCAACGTAAAGACGACAGTCAAGGCCGGCGACTACATCGCTCCCGTCGACCCCGTCGACCCCCCGGTTGGCCCCGTCGACCCGTCCACCGACAAGGGCACCATCGACAATCCCTACACCGTGGCCGAGGCTCTCGCAGCCTGCACCGCCACCGAGTCGGCCGAGGTATACGTCCGCGGCTACGTGACCTCGGTGAAGAGCTGGAACTCGAAGTACCCCAACATTGACTACTACCTGGGCGACACCGCCGATGCCACCGAGACGATAATGGTATTCCGCGGCAGATGGATCGACAACGCCGACATCACCGCCGAGAACCAGCCCGAGGTCGGCGCCAAGGTGCTGATAAAGGGCAAACTCTACATCTACAACGGCACAACCAAGGAGGTTACATCCAGCTCGATAATCGAGTACACCGCTCCCGGCACCGAGCCTGAGCCTGAACCCGATCCCGATCCCGTCGTTCCCGCCGAGGGCTCGGCAACCTTCAACTTCGCCGACCCGACAACGCTGACGCCCTCTTACAGCCTCGAGGGTGCCGTAGCCGACAACAGCAACCAAAAGCACAATGTCAACGGCGTGGTATTCACCGCCGACGGCATCTCGCTCACCTCGTCCGGCACCGGTACCGAGTCACGTCTGTACTATCAGACCGCTTCAAAGGCATGGACTTACCGCGTCTACACGAACTCCACCGTCACCTTCAGCTGCGGCGCCAAGCAGGCGATGACATCCATTGTCTTCACTACGCAGACCACGAAATACGGCCAGACCCTCGGCGGTTTCACCTTCACCCCCGGCAGCTATGACTCGGCCACCAAGACCCTCACCCTGCCCGAAGGCACCACAAGCTACAGCTTCGATGTCACCGGCACCGTCGGCTTCACCGGTATCATTGTCAACTACGTTTCGTCCGACACGGACGGGGTAGAGGACGTCGTTGCCGACAGCCCCTCCGACGGCGAGGATGCCTGGTACAGCCTCCAGGGCGTGCGCGTGCACAACCCCGTCCCCGGCCTTTACATCCGTGTCCGCGGCGGCAAAGCCTCGAAGGTGCTTATCCGGTAAA
>SFLG01000050.1 GCA_004553485.1 Bacteroidales bacterium
TTGGAAAAATACGAAAAAATCAGTCGCATGATAAATATCCAAACCTCAGACCGCTAAAAAGAGAGGCTGCGCCGTAAACCTTAATTACGACACAGCCTCGGTTTATATCCGGTGTGGGAGATGTCTTACTGTATGGGGACGATGCTGATGGCGTAGCCGCCGCCGGCTGCTGTCTTTATTTTCAGCTTGGTGGACGGGGTGACGGTGCGCGTCTCGATTACATAGTCGTGAGGATTGGTCTTGTAGTGGGCGTTCTCGCCGTCACGGTAGATGGTGGCCTTGTACTTGCCCTTGGGCAGGAACGACAGCTTGACCTCGGACGTGCGGGGGTCGTAGCCGTTGGTCGAACCCACGAACCAGCGGTCTTCGCCCTTGGCCTTGCGTGCCACGGTGACGTACTCCATGGGCTCGGCCTCAAGATACCACGACTTATCCCAGTCGACGGCAACATCCTTGATGAACTGGAAGGCGTCCATGTACTTGGCATAGTGCTCGGGGAAGTCAGCGGCCATCTGCAGTGGCGAGTACATCGTCAGGTAGAGCGACAGCTGCTGGGGGATGGTGGAGTTGACCCACGATTTTTTCTTGGGGTTGATTTTCTCCACGTCGTTCTCGAAGATGCCGGGGGTGTAGTCCATCGGGCCGCCGATCTGGCGCGTGAAGGGCAGGATGGTGCAGTGCGAGGGCTTGGAGCCGCCAAAGGCCTGGTACTCGGTGCCGCGGGCACTCTCGTTGGCGATGAGGTTGGGCCATGTGCGGGCAATGCCGGTGGGACGGACAGCCTCGTGGGCGTTGACCATGATCTTGTAGTCGGCGGCCTTTTCAACGCAATACTGGTAGTGGTTTACAAGCCACTGACTGAAGTGGTTGTTGCCGCGGGGAATGATGTTGCCGACATATCCGCTCTTGACGGCGTCATAGCCGTTGTCTTTCATAAACTGGTAAGCCTGGTCGAGGCGGCGCTCGTAGTTGCGCACCGACGACGATGTCTCGTGGTGCATGATAAGCTTGACGCCCTTCGACTTGGCATAGTCGCGCAGGTAAGGCAGGTCAAAGTCGGGGTACGGGGTGACGAAGTCGAACACCTCGTCCTTGAAACGGTTCGACCAGTCCTCCCAGCCGATGTTCCATCCCTCCACCAGTACGGCATCGAAGCCATGCTCGGCGGCGAAGTCAATATACCGCTTAGTATTGGCGGTGGTGGCGCCATGGCGTCCGTGGGGCTTGACCTTTGTCCAGTCCACCTTGTCGATGTGCGTGTCGGGCAGGTCGTTGGTGTAGCTCCATTTGCTCTTGCCGGTGATCATCTCCCACCATACGCCCACATACTTGCAGGGCTTGATCCACGATGTGTCCTCGATTTTGCACGGGTCGTTGAGGTTGTAGGTGATGCGCGAGGCCAGGATGTCGCGGGCGTCGTCGCTGACGATGACGGTACGCCAGGGCGTTGTGCACGGGGCCTGCATGTTGGCTTTCATACCGGCGGGATCGGCGGCGAGATTGGCCTTTAACACAAAGGCCGTGTCGCCCACTAGGTCGAGGTGCATGCACGGGTAGTTGATGAGGGCGGCCTCGTGCAGATTGACGTACAGCCCGTCGTCGCTCTTGAGCTGAAGGGCGGTCTGTATGGTGCGCGGGCCGGCAAAGCTCTGCCACTTGTTGTGATGGGTGTAGGCCTCGTCCATCAGCGAGGGAATTTCGCTGAGGCGGCTCTTGGTGTAGTCATACTCCTGCGTGTCCCAGTCGCCGGGAATCCAGTAGGCGGTGGGATTGCCGGGCACGGCGAACTCGGTCAGCTCGTCCGAGATGGTGAAGTGGGCCAGCTTTTTCTGCATGGGGAACTCGTAGCGGAAGCCCATGCCGTCGTTGAACAGCCTGAAGGCGATGCTCATCTTGCGGCCCGTTTCGGGCTGCTCGAGGTTGACGCGCATCTCTTTGTAGTGGTTGCGGATGGCGTTCTCCTCGCCCCACACCGGCGTCCATGTCTCGTCAAAGGTCAGTGTGTCGATACCCGACACCTTGAAGCCGTCCTTGAGGGCCTTGCCCTTCATCAGCTCGAAGCCCAGCCTGGAAGGCTTGATGACCTCTTTGCCTTTGTAGCTCATTTCATACTGGGGCTGACCCGATGGTGTCAGCGTAAAATCCAGCTTCACCTGCCCGTCGGGCGATGTCACTGTCTGTGCCTGCGCCGCGGCCGCCAAAGCCGCCAGCGTGACAAATGTCAGAATTTTTTTCATTGATTTAGGTGATTTGTATATTTTGTCGGTCTGCATCGGTGCCCGCAACGGCCGTCAGCACGGAGGCGCCATAATTTCTAAAAATGCTATCTGCAAAAATACTAAAAAATACACATTATATGGCAAAATTACATATTTTTTGGTTAGCAAATCCCAATTAGGCTTAAATTATAAAGGATGTGAATTTATCGTAAGTTAATTTAACATTTTTGCATACCGTGGTAGTATTTTGTATTTTTGCAACAACAAAGGCAATAATTTGCCCATGAAACACATTTTGCTGACTCATCCCCTGCCCCACATCGGGCTTGTACAGCATCTTAAACCCTCGATACAATGAAATCTACCATATTATCGGCATTAGTTGT
This sequence comes from Bacteroidales bacterium, assembly GCA_004553485.1. GTDB lineage: Bacteria > Bacteroidota > Bacteroidia > Bacteroidales > Muribaculaceae > CAG-873. The sequence continues at coordinate 2,606 of SFLG01000050.1, forward strand.
TCTCACGGCCTCGCTCGTCCCCCTGAAGATGAAGGCCGTCGAACCTGCTGCCATAATTAACGATACCCGAGACACAGACAACGTAGCCGCGCTCATCGCCGACATCGACGACCCCACCAACGCCTTCGTCAGACTGGACGACGGCAGCAATGCCGGGACGGGTTACAGCAGCGTCCGCGCCGAAGAGGTCATCGACTACGCCAGCAAATTCCTCGGCCGCCCCTACCGTCGCGGCTCGGGAGGTCCCAAAGCGTTCGACTGCTCGGGCTTCACCAGCTTTGTCTTCCGCAACTTCGACATCAGCCTCTCGCGCTCGTCGCGCGACCAGTACGGCCAGGGCGTCAGCATCAGCCGTAACGACATTCAGCCAGGCGACCTGCTCTTCTTTGCCGGAAGACGCGGCGGCAAGACAGTCGGACACGTCGCCATCGCCACCTCGGTCAACGAAGACGGCACCGTCGACTTTATCCACGCCTCGACAACGGGCGGCATCCGCCACGACAGATACCCCGACGGCGGCTACTACAGCCAGCGCTTCATCGGCGCCCGCCGCGTCCTCAACTGAGCCACATACGCCATACGCCACATACAACACATACACTACATACACACAACACACACCAACTGAAGGCGAGACGCAGCTTACGCAGCAATCTCGCCTTCAGTTGTCTATATCATCCGGGCGCACAATCGGCCTCCGGCCTTAATTTCCCTTTCCGGCTATCTTATTTATTCGCAATAATCTGCCGGTAAAGGTTCATATAGTCGGCGGACATGTCGTCGGTGGAGCGGACGAGCCTCGGGTCGACATGGGTGTCGACGGCGCGGCGGACGGCGGCGATGACGGCGTCGGTGTCCGAGAAGGGGGCGGACAGGATATTTCCTTTTACGGGACGGATGGCCGGGACGGCCTCGCTGTTGACGACGGCGGGAGTGCCGCAGGCGTTGGACTCGCTGACAGTCATTCCGAACGACTCGGACAGCGACGGGCTCAGCAGGACATCGGCGTCGCGGTACAGCGCCGCCAATGTGTCGCGTCGCTTGACGACGGGCCACAGCGAGATATTCTTTCCCTTTACTCCGCTGCCCCCGCCCACCACGGTGAGGTGCCAGCCCTCGGGCATGGCCTTTGCCAGCCGTTGCAGAGCGGCAGCGTTTTTGAGCGGGTTCCAGTTTGCCGACACGGCCAGAATTTTCACGTCCCCGCGCAGTTTTATGTTCGGGCCCTCGGGCATAAAGACGGTCTTGTCGGTGCCGTTGCCGATGACGGTGAGGGGGAGGTGCGAGAGTATCGACCTGCGCACAATGTCGGCCATCGCCTCGGACGGCACGACAATCCCGACATTCAGCGGCGACAGAAATTCGGCCTTGTAACGCGGCCCCACTTTGCACGACACCGCCGGATAATATTGCGGGAACCGGCAGTCCTCGCAGCCCGAGCGGCCGTCTACGGCAACCGGGCAGTCGCCCGGCGAGGCACAGCGTCCCGTCAGCCACCATAGGTCGTGCAGGGTAGCCACGGTGCGCGTCCCGGTGCGCAGCAGCCACGCCGTCAGTGCCGGCATGTCGAGGTAATATCCGTGCATATTGTGCAGGTGCACGATGTCGGGACGCACCTTGTCGAGGTAGCGCAACAGGCGCCGCGTGGGCTCGCCCTCGATGAAGCCGTCGTCGCCGAAACGCCGGTGACGCAGGGCGTAGGCCACATAACGCGCTTTGCCCTCGAGAACAAGGTCGCTGTGAGCCCGCCAGCCGTAGCCGGCAACGATGTGGCTGTCAAATCCTTCGGCGGCGCAACGGCGGCCGATGGCGTGCATGATGCCGCCCACGGCGGTGCGTGGGTCGGCCTGTGTATTTATCTGTACGATGACGGGCATGGATACGGGGCGGTTATCGGTGATGTTTCGGCCGGCATGGGAGGGGCACCGGACATGGTTGCGGCGCCGGCCGGGTTTTTATTTGGGGTATGTGTTGCAAAGGTACGGAAATATACTAAATTCAGACGTTTTCACGTTATATATATTAGCGAAAGTTCGTCCGGGACGGCAAAAGTTGGAGCCGGACCGAGGCGGACCAATCGAAAAACCGTACCTTTGTAAGATGAATTCACTAACGAAACATATAACGGCGGCCGCTTTCGCCGCCATAGCCGCCCTGCCGGTACAGGCCCGGCTCAGCTTCTCGGGCACGACGCTGCCCGTCGTCACCGCCGAGGCCGACCGCGCTTCGGGCATTGAGGCCATATACGTGCTCAGCCAGACCGACGGCGTAACGATATCGTACAACGCCACCTCATCCTCGGTGACCTGGAACCGCTACGGCGCCCCCGGCACACCGATGACCGAAGTCGACGGCGTCGTCCGCAACGGCAACACCTACACCATCACCGCCGGCAGCGGCGACACGGGATACGTCATCTCGGACGGCACCGCCCAGCACTACTTCTGGGTCACCGATTACTCGGGCCACCGGCTCGACATCTCCGCCGTCAACATCTCGCCCGAGAGCGCCTGCGACCGCACCGTCCTCGACATCAGCGGCACCGGCGACGCCATCCGCTACTACTCGATGAGCGGACGCGGCTTCGACCTCTCGCGCGACATCAAGATAAGCTGGAACACCCTCCGCTACGACAGCGAGCAGCAGACCTGGCTGCAGTACCGGCAGACCGAGACCATGTCCTGGCTGCATAACGTCACCGGTGTCACCGCCCCCTTCTGCGACACCGACTTCACCGTATCGGGCGACCGCTTCCTCGAGGCGTGGGGCATGGGCCAGTCGGTAAGCTCGCCCACCTACACCGCCATCGCCGTCAGCGCCGAGACCTCGGCCGAGCAGGAGAGCCGCGACAACTCCAACGAGAAAAATCCCGGCACCGACGGACTCGGCGGCTCGGCCCCCGCGGTCATCACCTTTACCGCCCGACCCACCGACGCTGTGGTCTTTCGCGAGTGGCAGTTCAGCCGCACCGAGGGCTTCGAGGACATCGACCGCCGCTTCAGCCAGGACGAGCTGACCTACACCTTCGAGGAAGAAGGCACCCTGTACGTGCGCTACCAGTGCAGCGACGCCGGCGGTCAGTGCTTTTACGAGAGCCAGACCTACACCGTCAGCATCGGCGCCTCGTCTATCGAATGTCCCAACGCCTTCTCGCCCAACGGCGACGGCCGCAACGACGAGTGGAAGGTGTCGTACCAGTCGATAGTGTCATTCGAGTGCCACATCTTCAACCGCTGGGGACAAAAAATGTGCTCGTTCACCAATCCCGCCGAGGGCTGGGACGGCCGCTACAAAGGCAAGACCGTCCCCACCGGTGTGTACTTCTACGTCATCAAGGCCACCGGAGCCGACGGCAAGGAGTACAAGCTCAGCGGCGACATCAACATCCTGCACAAAGGCCGCTCGACGGGCACCTCGGGCGGTGATGCCGGCGGCGGAGGCGAAACGCCCGCTTTGTAACGGCAGCCGGTGCAAAAGCGCGTGGCACACACGCAACCCTTTCGCCCTCTTCTTTTTTTACCCAAATATTGCGGATGCGTCTGCAACAGCGCGTCCTCATACCAAATTATGTAACCTCTCTCAAATCAAAACACTCTCCCCCACAATGTCATACAAGCACACAACCAAGACCGTTCTGGCAGTCGCCGCCATCGCTCTGGCGCTCCCGCATCAGGCATCGGTGGCTTACGGCCGCAACCATACGTCAAAGGCCTTCTCGTTCAGCGCCGTCTACAACCCGCGCATACCCAAGAGCATGGAGTTCTGCGGCAAGCGCGTCGACCTCGACCGCGAGGATATGTTCGAGCGTTTCGACCGCGAGCTGACCTCGATGGCTTACGGCCACGGCAACACGCTGCTCACCATCAAGCGCGCCAACAAATACTTCCCCACCATCATCCCCATCCTCAAAGCCAACGGCGTACCCGAGGACCTGGCCTATCTGGCCTGCGTGGAGAGCTGGCTCAGCCCCCGCGCCTATTCGCCGGCAAAGGCCGCCGGGATATGGCAGTTTACCCCCGGCGCCGCCAAGGACTACGGGCTGGAGGTAAGCGACGAGGTGGACGAGCGCTACGACCTTGCCAAGAGCACCGCCGCCGCGGCCCGTTTCCTCAAGCGCGCATACGGCAAATACGGCGATTGGCCAACGGCAATGGCCTCGTACAACGCCGGCCAGGGACGCATCTCGTCCGAGCTGGAGAAGCAGCTGGTAGACAGCTCGTTCGACCTATACCTCAACGAAGAGACCTCGCGCTATGTCTTCCGCGTGATGGCGATGAAGGCGCTGATGGAAAATCCGCGCCAGTTCGGCTTCGAGATTTCGCCCGAAGCCCTTTACCAGCCCGCCGAATGTACCGAGGTAACGGTGTCGGGCCCCGTCGAGTCATGGCCGCAATGGGCCAAAGACCACGGCATCACCTTTGCCCAGCTACGCGAGGAAAACCCCTGGATCAGAGCCAAGCAGCTAACCAACGCCAAGGGCAAGGTATACACCGTGCGCGTCCCCAAAGAAAAGTCTCTCAAACGTTCCACCCAGAAGAAACGCATCTATAACCACAAGTGGGTACTTCAATGAACGACAAAGATCAGGAAATAGCCATCGACGGCAACCACGTTACCGTCAGCGAGTTCGCCGATGACGGCACGGGCACCCTCGAGGTGATAGGCGCCCGCGTCAACAACCTGCAGAATATCGACGTCACCATCCCGCGCAACCGCCTGGTGGTGATCACGGGCCTCAGCGGCTCGGGAAAATCGTCGCTTGCCTTCGACACCATCTTCGCCGAAGGCCAGCGCCGCTATATCGAGACGTTCTCAGCCTACGCCCGCAACCTGTTGGGCAGCATGGAGCGGCCCGATGTCGACAAGATCAGCGGCCTCAGCCCCGTCATCGCCATTGAGCAGAAGACCATCAACCGCAACCCCCGCTCCACCATCGGCACCACCACGGAGATCTACGACTTTCTGCGTCTGCTATACGCCCGCATAGGCGAGGCCCGCAGCTATGTCACCGGCGAGCCGATGATAAAATACAACCGCGAGAAAATCGTCGAACTGGTGCTGTCGCGCTTCAAGGGTCGCAAGATTTACATCCTCGCCCCTCTCGTGCGCAACCGCAAGGGCCACTATAAGGATCTGTTCGAGCAGCTGCTCAAAAAGGGCTATCTGCACGTGCGCGTCGACGGCGAGCTGCGCGAGATAACGCAGGGAATGAAGCTCGACCGCTACAAAAACCACTCGATAGAGCTCGTCATCGACCGCCTGAAGGTCAGCGACGACGATGAGGAGCGCCTGCGCACCACTATTGAGACGGCCCTCAAGCAGGGCGACCGGCAGATGATGATCTACGATGTCGACGACGACAAGGTGTCGCACTTCTCGCAGATGCTGATGGACCCCGTCAGCGGCATCTCCTACCGCGAGCCGGCCCCGCACAACTTCTCGTTCAACTCGCCCCAGGGCGCCTGCCCGGTATGCAACGGCCTGGGATACATAAACCAGATTGACCTCGAAAAGGTTATTCCGGACACCTCACTGTCGATTCGCGCCGGCGCCATCGAAGCTCTCGGCAAATACAAGAACCAGATGATTTTCTGGCAGATAGGTGCTTTGTGCGAGCGCTACGGCTGTTCGCTCGACACTCCCGTGTGCGAGATGCCCGAGGAGTGCCTCAACGCCATCCTCAACGGTGTGCCCGACCACCTGACCATCCACAACGAAACGATGTCACTCTCAAACTACTTCTCGTCGTACGAGGGCGTAATCAAGTATATCGAGATGTCGCAGGACGACGACGCCGGCACGACCTCGAAGCGGTGGAGCACACGCTTTTTCTCGAGCGCCGAGTGTCCCGAATGTCACGGCGACAGGCTAAACCGCGAGGCTCTGCACTTTTTCATCGGCGACAAAAACATCGCCGACCTGTGCCGCATGGACATCGCCGACCTGTACGGGTGGACCGAGCATGCCCTCGACCCGCTGTCGAACACGCAAAAGACGGTGGGTGCGGAGATTATGAAGGAGGTGCGCGCCCGTCTCCACTTCCTGGTGGACGTCGGCCTCGACTACCTGCAGCTCAACCGCGCCTCGGCGACTCTGTCGGGCGGCGAGAGCCAGCGCATACGCCTGGCCACGCAGATGGGCTCCGAGCTGGTGAACGTGCTGTACATCCTCGACGAGCCGTCGATAGGTCTGCACCAGCGCGACAACCACCGGCTGATAAGCTCGCTCAAGAAGCTGCGCGACGCCGGCAACTCAGTCATAGTGGTGGAGCACGACAAGGACATTATGCTCGACGCCGACTACATCGTCGACATCGGCCCCAAGGCCGGCCACCGCGGCGGCAAGGTGGTGTTTGAGGGCACTCCGGCCGATATGCTGAAGACCGACACCCTCACGGCGCAGTACCTCAACGGCGAAAAGACGGTGGCAGTGCCGTCGGGGCGCCGCACCGGCAACGGCAAGTTCATCACCCTGCGCGGGTGCACGGGCCACAACCTCAAGGATGTCGACCTCGTCCTGCCGCTGGGCACGCTGACGTGCGTATCGGGAGTGTCGGGCTCGGGCAAGTCGTCGCTGGTAAACGGCACGCTGCAGCCGCTGCTGTCGCAGAAGTTCTACCGCTCGCTGCAGCAGCCGCTCCCCTACCGCGAGATTGAGGGCGACGTCAACATCGACAAGATTATCACGGTGGACCAGTCGCCGCTGGGCCGCTCGCCGCGCTCTAATCCAGCCACCTACACGGGCGTGTTCTCCGACATACGCAGTCTCTTTGTCAATCTGCCCGAGGCGAAAATCCGCGGCTACAAGCCGGGGCGCTTCTCGTTCAATGTCTCGGGCGGACGCTGCGAGGTATGCAGCGGCAACGGCTACCGCACCATCGAGATGAACTTCCTGCCCGATGTGCTGGTGCCCTGCGAGGCCTGCCACGGCAAACGCTACAACCGCGAGACACTGGAGGTGCGCTTCAAGGGCAAGTCCATCGCCGACGTCCTCGACATGACTATCTCGCAGGCGTGCGAATTTTTCGCCTCGGTGCCGGCAATCGTCAAGAAGATAAAGGTACTTGAGGAGATAGGCCTGGGATACATCAAACTCGGCCAGCCCTCGTCGACCCTCTCCGGCGGCGAGAACCAGCGCGTCAAACTTGCCGCCGAACTGGCCAAGAAAGACACCGGCAAAACCCTCTTCGTCCTCGACGAGCCGACAACCGGTCTGCACTTCGAGGACATCAACACGCTGATGGCTCTGCTCAACCGCCTTGTCGACCGCGGCAACACCGTCCTCGTCATCGAGCACAACCTCGATGTGCTGAAATGCGCCGACCACATCATCGACATGGGCCCCGGCGGCGGCCGCAACGGTGGCCGCATCATCGCCACCGGCACCCCCGAGCAAGTCGCCGCCACCGACTCCCCCACCGCCCCCTACCTCGCCCATGAACTCGCCGGCCAATAAAGCGCCCCACCCCGCAGACCCATGGTCCCGGATAGCTAATATAGCTAATATAGCGACCTTAGCCGACTAATATAGCTACCTTAGCCGACTTGGTTTTGGCGGCCCATGCCGGGTATTCAGCCGGCCCGGAGAGTTAAGTGGCTATTTTATGGCCTTTTTCGTCCTCAGGGTTTGGGCGTTTGGCGAAAAATTGCTACCTTTGCGGCGCATTTTGCATCGCAGGGGGCGACGGGTTCGCCCCCAAGTGTGATGGGAAATTAAGCAACAAATAACTTAATTTTTAGTAACACAACCATTTAACTCTCATTTTACAATGAAAACTTACAAGCTGGCCGCCGCTCCCCGCGTCGACCTCGGCAAGAAGGCCACAAAGGCTCTCCGCGCCAACAACCAGATTCCCGCAGTAATCAGCGGTGGCGAAATCGTTGAACTCCCCTACACCGGCAAGCTCGAAGAGGGCCAGAAGGTCGTTGAGATCGAAAACGGCAAGGGTCTCGTCACCACCGACATCGTCGTCACCAACGACGCCGTTCGCAAACTCATATACAGCCCCGAAATCTTCGCTGTCGAGATCGAACTCAACGGCAACAAGAAGATGGCCGTCCTCAAGGACATCCAGTTCCACCCCGTAAAGGACAACATCCTCCACATCGACTTCCTCGAGGTCAACGACAAAAAGCCCGTTGTCATCGAAGTTCCCGTCAAGCTCGTCGGCCACGCCGAGGGTGTGAAGGCCGGTGGTAAGCTGGGCCTGTCGATGCGCCGCCTCAAAGTAAAGGCTGTCTACACCAACGTTCCCGAGTGCCTCGAGATCAACGTCGACAAGCTGGGTCTCGGCCAGAGCATGCAGGTTGGCGACCTCCACTTCGAGGGTCTTGAGCTCGTCAACGCCAAGAACGCCGTTGTTTGCGCCGTTCAGCTGACCCGTGCCGCCCGTGGCGCACAGGCCAATGCCGAATAAGACATACGCCCTGTCCCGTCAACCCGGGGTATAAACGCCTAACCGCGACTTCCGTCTCTGAACATGTCAGGCGGGGTCGCGGTTAAACTTTGAAACAAACATTCCCCCTCTATGAGCAACAAATATCTTATTGTCGGACTGGGCAACATCGGCTCGGAATATGCCGGCACCAGGCACAACATCGGCTTCCGCATCGCCAACGCCCTGGCCGAGTCGGTAGGCGCCGCCTGGACCACCGAACGCTACGGCGACGTCGCCCGCTTCCGCCTCAAGAACAAGCTGGTGACACTGCTCAAACCCTCGACATATATGAACCTCAGCGGCAACGCCGTGCGCTACTGGAAAGACAAGGAGGACATCGAGCCGTCCAACATCCTCATCCTGGTGGACGACCTCGCCCTGCCCCTCGGCGCCATCCGCATCAAAGGCTCGGGCAGCGACGCCGGCCACAATGGCCTCAAGAGCATCGCCCATATGCTGGGCACACAGGCCTACCCTCGCCTGCGCTTCGGCATCGGCAACGACTTTGCCCGCGGCGCACAAATCGACTTTGTCCTCGGCCACTTCTCGCCCGAACAGGAGAGCGAGCTGAAAGCGCGTGTCGACATCGCCGTCGACGCCGTCAAAGACTTTGTCCTCGCCGGCATAGGCCACGCCATGTGCAACTTCAACAACAAATAAAACTATGCCCAACGACGAAAGAGTTGACAAATGGCTGTGGGCCGTGCGCATCTTCAAGACACGCACACAGGCCACCGATGCCTGCAAAAAAGGCCGCGTCAGTGTCGGCGACACCGGCGACGGCGTTGTCGTCAAACCCTCACGGCTGATAAAGGCCGGCGACATCATCCACGTGCGCAAACCGCCCATCCAGTACACCTTCCGCGTACTCGCCCTGGCCCCCAACCGCCTGGGCGCCAAGCTCGTGCCCGAATATCTCGAAAATATCACGCCACAGTCGCAGTACGACCTGCTCGAGGTAGTGCGCATCTCCGGCTTCGTCGACCGCCGCAAAGGCCTGGGCCGCCCCACCAAAAAAGAAGGCCGCCAGCTTAGCCAGTTCACCGAAGAAGCCTTCGAAAACGACTGGTTCCTCGACTGGGACGACGAC
>SFLG01000128.1 GCA_004553485.1 Bacteroidales bacterium
GACGGACGTCCATTTCCGGCGCACCGTGCCCCCACGCGCCATCACCGAGCATTTCCCGCACCTTGTCGGCGTTCTCGGTCAGATAATCGTTGTAGACCTCGGATCGGACGCACTTTTCGGAACGGCCGACCGCCTTGCCTATGGCAGCGTAGCTGTCGCCGTGGCGGATGCCGTCTGCCAGTATTTCAAAATCCTCGCTGGTCCATGTGCCACGCTTGCCGGTCAGCTCCATCGAAACGGGGCGATCCTTGATGCCGAGGTCACGGCAACGGCGCGCGATCGCACCGTGAGAACGATGCATCATCTCGGAAATTTCCGCCCATGAGTACCTGTGCTTACTGAGCAGCATCTTCAACCGAGAGTCCTCGTCCTCTCCCCATGGGTCTTTCCTCTGAATGGCGTATGCTTCAAAGTCTTTCTTGCGCTGCTCGGCTACCCAGTCCGGCTCCTCACCGAGCGCCAACGGCTCCATCTTGGAAAAGTCGATGAAGCTGCGGTATCGCTCGGCCCACTCCCAGAACTCTTCAATGTAGACCACCCGAAAGCTGCAGCGGTTGACCTTTTTTGTGTGGACGGGCAAGCCGCGATTTTCGACCCAGCTTTTCATTTTGTAGCCGTAGGAGCTGCTTCCTCCGTTCACCGCCAGCAGGAGTTGATTTAGAGTGACATACTCGCCAGCCATCAATACCGCGCCTAAACCCAGACGCTGAGCTCTGACCTTGACGGCGTTTGTGGTACGATTGAGTTTCTTTGCGATGGCCGGAACAGAAATCTGCCCCCACTTTTCCATCAAATAATCTTCTTCCTCGGGCTTCCATGTCCGGCTCCCGAGAGGCGGCGGCTGCCGCATTCCGTTCCCTCCCATCAAAATAGAGTGAGCTGGCCGGTTTTCGTTTCCGCCAGCGGTTGAGATTGTTCCGGCGGCGCGGCAGGCGCCGGCGGCTCTGCCGGTACCTGCTCTGCCGCGTTCCTAAACAGGAGATCCATTTGCGCCCCGATGCGGCGGTAGTGCCAGACATCGCGGAAATACATCGGTGTGTACCAGACTTGCGGGCCGTCCTTTGGCAGCAGACCGCGGGCGTCGTAGCTGACGGACGGGCGCAGGAGAGAGTCGTCAATGACAACATAGCCAGGGCAGCCGAGCAAGCTCAGTTGGATGTAGCACATACACCCGGCGAGGAAATCTATGTCCTGCGCCACGAACAGCACCGAGGTCTGATAGTTGATATGCTGTCTCCGGCACTCATTGGCGAATGCGAGCAGCAGCGCACCGGCTCCGCAGGCGGGGTCGTTCACGGACACCCAGCCCTGCTTTTCTATCCGCGCCGTCATATCAGGCGCATAGGTCATCGCGGACATCGCCCTGCAGACACTGTACGGAGTAAAGAACTGTCCTTTCCATTCGTTTCCGAGGCCGAGCGCCATAAAAAGCTCACCGAGGAAGTCCTGCTCGGGATCGCGCTCCAATTCGGCTACGACCTCAAGCAACATATCTGCAAAGACTTCCAGCTCCTTAGCGGAATACTTCTCTGCGCGGCTGCGGTACATTTCTTCCCTGGCCTTGGCCTGCGGGCCTCCCATCGTGTTGGCGATTGCGATGGCCGACATGATGATGAAGTCCTGCCAGATGTCCCAGCGGGAATACTTCCCACTCAGCCCTTCTATGAAGCGGACGATATTCTTCTGACTTTCCCCTCTGACGTGCCGCAGGGCGTTTCCCATGACTTAGCCCTCCTTGTCCGCTGCTTTCAGTTCTGCGGCTTCGCGCAGCTGCGGAGCGACTGACTTAACGGCGGCTTGATACCCGGCGTCATACCCGCGTTTCCACACGCGGCTGAGGTAGGCCGCAAGCGTCGCCTTGTCCATGTGCTTGATTGTCTTGTAATCCTCGCGGCGCATCTGACCGGCAAGCTGCAGGTCGTGCGCGGTATGCTTATTGGCATTTACGGTCGGCATCAATCTTCACCGCCTTCCGTGTCGTCAGGCTCGTCGGTAGGGAGGACCTCGCGGCCATCGGGGCCGTTATACGGACCGACGACACCCAGCTCCTCCAGTGCGTCAATCAGACGCGCAGCCTTTGCGTAGCCAACGCTCATACGGCGTTGCAACAGCCCCACAGTCGCTTTATTCTCTGCCCGAACA
>SFLG01000051.1 GCA_004553485.1 Bacteroidales bacterium
GGGCGCGCGGCTATTTGCGGCGGCGTACCGAGCGTGATACCGACGGCTGCGATTTTGCTTTTTGCTGCTTGACCTTCGGTGACGACTTTTTGGACGAGCGGCGGGTTGATCGGCGGGCCGACTTGCTCTCGGCTTCCTCAGCGGCCTGCTCGAGGGCGGCGTCGGTGGCAGCGTCGCCGGTGGAGACGCTCTCGTCGGACGAGGCTTTGGACGCTTTTTTGCCGTCCTTGCCTTCCTTGGCTGTGATAACGTCCTCGCGGTCAGGTACCCACAGCTTCTTGTCGAAGTTGGTGAGGCGGTTCTGGATCGAGTCCTGAGCGCGGGCCAGGTCGTCGGGGTCGGGGTAAAGCTGCATCATCGACTTGTTGCGCAGGTTGCGTGTCTTGTAGATGTCGCCCTCGTACATGGTCATGCGGAAGTAGTCGTCGTAGGTGCACGTGGGCAGGTTGTTGTCGTCGCTGGTGAAGATGGTCTGGTTGGCCAGCCAGGGGCGCAGGTCGTCGTATTTGATCCAGAACATGGGGTACTTGACGGCCTCGCCGCCGAAGTCGCCCGAGCGGTGGAGGACGGGGCAGATGGCCTCGACGATGGTTTTCATGCGGTTGGTGCGCGTGTCAAACTCCCAGCGCTCGATGACGTAGTACGAGAGCACCTCGTTGGTGGGCACGTCGGCCTCCTCGATGGTGTAGCGGGGATTGCGCTCGGTGCTGCCCTTGGCGGGAGAGTGGAGGATATGGAAGCGGTCGAGCAGGTCACCCACTTTGAGACGGTACTGGTCGGTGAAGACCTCGCGTCCGTCGAGATACTCGTATGCGGGCAGCTGGTTGTTGGCCAGCAGGCGCATGATGATGCGGAAGAGGTTCTCCTGGCCGTCTACCACCTCCTCAGGGAAGTAGAGGGCGGCGTTTTTGTCTTTGTCCAGGTCGAGGTGGCGGTAGATGACGCGCATCCACTGACGGTCGGCATCGGTAATCGACTTGCCGTCGGCTTCGTAATGAGCCTGCATGCGGTCGGTGACCTTTGGACCGGTGGCCTGGGCTTCCTTGCGGTTGCGCTCCGAGGCGCCTTTGCGCGAGAGGGTGGCAGTGCTCTGCTGCTGCGCCATCAGTGTGGCGGCGCCCATCAGTACTACTGCGGCGGCCGCGGCTATGCGTTTGAGATTGAGTGTCATATATGTTGACGTATATGTTGACGTGTGTAAATGCTTGTGTGAGTGCGTGTCTTATCCGATAATAACCTCCATCGGCGAGAGCTCGCGGGTTATACCGTCGGGGCCGACGGCCTTGATGCGCGAGATAAAGAAGCGCTTGCCTCGTTTGAGGCGCTTGAGGGCCTCCTTCTGTCGCGACGAGAAGTTCGCTCCGGCGCTGACCTCGGGCATGGCGTCGCCCATCGAGTCGAAGATGATGGTCTCGAAGCTTGTCACCTTGAATTTGGTGTCGAGCAGGCCGTCGTCGATGGCTGCCTCAAGGCCCGGGGCAGCCAGCAGCAACGCTTTGTTGAAGGGCTTGCCGCCCTTGTAGTGGTCGATGTTGCCCTTGCTGTCGCGGAAGGCGATGTAGGCGGTGGGGTCGGGGAGCTTGCGCACGCGGAAGGACGTGCTGCCCACGTTGGTCTGGCGGCCGTCGATGGTGGCTGTGACGGTCACCACGGCCTCCTTGCCCACGCCCTGAGGACGGGCAATCCAGCGGTCGCCGCTGCGGACGAGCGTGCCGTTGGTCATTGTGGCGTTTACCGACGACATCGGCACACCGGGCACCGAGATGCCGATGGGATTTTCGATGCCGGCGTAGAGCACGTTCATCATTGTGGCGCTGACGGTGGCCATGGGCTCGATGACGGTGTAGTCGCTCTGGAAGGGCAGCTTGGTGATTGAGCCGTCGGCCTGCTTAAGCTCGAGCAGACCTTTGTACGAGAAGCTGCCCGCGGCACCGGCGCCGGCCGTGTAGAGGCCGCGCTCGTTGTCGAGGAGGCGTCCGTTGACGTAGATGTCGGGACGGGCCGTGGTGTCGACGGCGGCGAGGACAATCTGTGCCTGGTACTGGCCGCCGCGCATGACGAGGCGCGACTGGGGGATGACGAAGGCGTTGAGCTCGTTGACGCGCACATCGCCGGCGTCGACATTGCTGAGCAGGGTGTTAAGCACCTCGCCCTCGGCATAGAGCACGTCGTTCTGCAGCTTGGACAGCAGGGTGACGGCGGCTATGGCGGGCTGCTGGTCGAATTTGGCGTCCTCCCACTTGGAGGGGGTAAGCTGTCCGGCCCGCAGGATGGGGTCGGTGCTCAGAGCGGCCTCGATGGAGGCTTTTTTCTTGGGGTCGTCGGTGAACGAGGTGACGTATTTGCGGTATTCGTCGACGCGCTTGCGCAGATATTCGCCGCGGCGGTTGGCCGGGTTGAGCATCACCACAGCGGCGGCCTCGAGGTCGTCGCGGGCGATGAGGTTGTCGGGGTTGCCTTCGGGTCCGTCGGCCTTCTGTACGATGGCCAGCTTGAGTGAGTCGATGAGGCCGTATAGGCTGTTGGTCTGCTGACGCACCTCGGTGGCACGGTCAAACCACACCTGGCCTTTGCCGGGGTTCTCCTTGGCGAAGGCGGCCAGACGGTTGTAGATGGCGTCGTTACGGCCCGACACGTTGGTGTTGGAGCGGTTGAGGCCCTGGTGCACCTGGGTAAAGCCGTCGAGCACGTCGCTTGACACGTTGAGCGCCAGCATCGCTGTCAGAACGATGTACATCAGATTGATCATCTTCTGACGGGCCGACAATCGTGTTATATTTTCTGCCATTGGTTGCGGTTAATTCAGTAGTTGTTGAGGAGAGGGAGATGAGAAAGATGTGTGATGATTGGAAAGAGAGAGGGGAGAGGGGGTGGCGGCTCGGAGCCGCCTGTCCGTGCCGTCAGGCCTCGGGGGTCGAGGGCGCCTGGGCGCCGGTCTGTGCCGGGGGAACGTTGGCGCCGGACATTCCGCCGGCCATGCCGCCCATCATGGGGTTGAGGGTCATGGCGTGTATCATGCGCTCGTATACGGTGTTGAGCTGCTGCATGTAGCGGGCCATCTTTTCGGTCTCCTCGCAGTAGCGGGTCGATTGCTCGGCGCTCTTCTCGTACATGTCGCGGATGTCCTTGATGCCGCGGTTGACGCGGTCGATGGCGTCGAGCTGCGACGAGATGCTCTTGAGCTGGATTTCGTATATAGTGTTGAGGCCCTGGATGTTGCGGTTGAGGCTCTCCATCTGGTCGACGTATCCTGTTGACGAGCGGCTGATGTTCTCCGAGTTTTCGGTGATGGCGCGGTAGCTGTCGAGCAGAGTGTCGCTGACCTTGTTGAGGGCGGTGGTGCTCTCGTGCAGATGGCGCATCTCCTCGGTCATGGCGTTTAGCTGCTCGAGGTAGTTGTCGGTGGCTTCGGCCACGTTCTCGGCGGGAGCGTGTGCTGCTGCCGCGGCTATCACCTGTGCGGGCTCGAGTGTGGCGGAAGCCGCTGTGCCGCCGTGTGCCGGGGTGTCGTGTGCCGGGGTGCCGTGGACCGTGCCGCCTCCGGCGTATCCGCCGGTTGAGACGGTGCCGCCCTGGATTATCGAGATGTTGCCGCCGCCTGACAGGACATCGGCGGGGGTGAGGCCGGCGGCCTCGAGGCGGTCGCCCTCGGCAAGGGCCTCCTTGCGGGTCAGCTCGGGGAAGACGCGCTCCCACTCGTACTCGCGGGGAGGACGGTCAAAGGCGGTGAGCACGAACATCAGCACCTCGGTGCCCATGCCGACCGACAGCAGCGTGTTGCCGCCGGGAAGGTGCAGGATTTTGAAGAGGGCGCCCCAGATGACGATTGCGGCGCCTATTGAGTAGGCAAAGTTGAAGAAGCGCTGCCCTTTTTCGCTGGATATGAAGGCGCCGATGCCGCGGCGCATTTTTTTCACTTTCTGGTTCATTGCTGAAAGCTTGGTTGTTCGGTGGGGAAGGGGTGTGGAAATGGATGAATGGACTGGGAGGTGAGGGCTTTCGGTGCCCGCTCAGCGTATGTTTGCTTTTAAACGATAAATTCAGAAATTCATACTCTTAGCGGCGCTTGCCTGGGGCTTTGGTGCCTTTGGCAAATCCTATCTGGGTGCGCACGCAGCGGAAGCCGATGTAAGAGCGCTGCTCGTTCTGGTACTCCCACATGCGCAGGTCGGAGCGGATGTTGTGGGCGACGTCTTTCCACGAGCCGCCGCGGATGATTTTGCGCTTCATCTTGTACGGGTCCTCGACGGCGGCGTCGTAGCGGTACTGCGGGTTAAGGTCGTTCTGCAGCTTGCCCACGCTCTCGGTGAAGGCGGTGGAGGTCCATTCGCTGACGTTGCCGGCCATGTCGTACAGGCCGAAGTCGTTAGGCGCGTATGTGCCCACCTGGCTGGTTATCACCTGGCCGTCCTTGGAGTAGTTGCCCTCCTGCGGCTTGAAGTTGGCATAGAAACAGCCCTTGTCGTCGCTCATGGTGAGGTCGCCGTCCCAGGGGTACATGTTCTCGTTGACGCCGGCGCGGGCGGCGTACTCCCACTCGGCCTCGGTGGGGAGGCGGTAGGGCTCGACGTAGATGCCCTCGCGGCCGAGGCTGCGGCGCAGGTAGTCGGTGCGCCAGTTGGCAAAGGCGTTGGCCTGCTCCCAGCTTACGCCAACGACGGGGTATTCGCTGTAGCCGCCGTGGCTGAAGTACATGCGCACGTAGGGCTCGTTGTACGAGTTCTCAAAGTCGTTGACCCATGCCGTGGTGTCGGGGTAGACGTTGACGATGTAGGTGTTGAGGAAGTCGTAGTCGCCGGTGAGGCCGCGGGTGATGGTCTCGCGGCGGATATGGCCCTCGTCGTCGATGTAGGCGGTGTCCTTGCTGATGACGGGGAGGTCGGTGGGCACGGGCAGGTCGGTGTTGTACTGGCGACGGGTGGGGTCGAGACGGTGCTTGCGCTGGGCTGCCGCGGTGTGGTTGAAGATTTCGTAGCGGTAGTTCAGCTGTGTGCCGTCAAGCTCGCGTGCGCCGGTGATGGGGTTGGTGCGGTAGACGCTCTCGATGGCACGGGCCTCGTCCTCGTTGGGGTTGCGCCAGGGTATGGCCTTGTTCCAGTTGAGGTGGGGCTTGACGGGGTTGCCGTCGCGGTCTTCCTCAATCTTGAACTCCTCGTTGCCGCCGTACGCCGGGTCGGCGAGGCGCTCGCGGATGATTGAGTCGCGCACCCAGAATACAAACTGCTTGTATTTTGAGTTTGTGACCTCGGTCTCGTCCATCCAGAAGCCGTCGACGCTCATTCCGCGGGCGTCGGCCTGCAGGTTCCAGGCCGAGTCGGCGTTCTGGGGGCCTACCTGCATCGAGCCGCGGTTGATGAGCACCATGCCGTAGGGGGTGGGCTCGGCCCAGCTGGTGCCGCCTACTCCGGTTACTTCGCCGCCGGCGCTGCCGCGCGAGCCCGAGGCACACGAGGTTGCACCAAAGGCCACGAGGGCTGCCGCGCCGAGGCTGAGCAATATGTTGTTGTTGATTTTCATACTATGATTGGTTGAGTTTTCGCGTGGGGGGGGGAATGTGTTTATGACAGGTTGTGAACCGGCAGAAGCGGTCACATTATGCGTATTGCCTTGTGGCGGTGGGTGTTTTTGTCGCTCAGGTCGAGCTTGAGGCGGTATCCGGCAAAGACCTCGTGGCTGCCGGTCGAGGCCTTGGAGATGGCCCCGGTGGGATAGTCGTAGGCATAGCCCACGTAGAAGTTCTTGAGCTCGGCGGCGATGGTGGCGGTGATGGCGTCGTTCCAGCGGTATCCTACGCCGAAGCTGAGGAATTTGTTGTATCGCAGACGCCCCGTTATTTCGGCCGAGGTGAAGGTGAAATCGGTCTTCACCAGCACGGAGGGCAATATTTCAAATAACGTATTTTTTATGGGAATATTGCCTCCGGCCATGAAATAGAGGGTGCGGCCGGCGTGAAACTCGAAGTTGTTGGTGTCGCTGCCCGAGGCTCCGCCGTCGCCGGTGTCCGAGTTGAGGGTGACGGTGGGGCTTGTGAGGTGTAGGCCCGAGATGCCGGCCCACCAATGGCGGTGGACGTACCAGACGCCGGCGCCGATGTCGAAGGCTGTGCCGTGCAGGTCCTGCTTGGGCACGGCGTCGTCGGTGCCTTCGTGGTAGTCGTCATCGTCGGGGAGTATGGTCTCCGACCCTTTGAAGGTCTGGTCGTAGATGCCGGGCTGGATGGCGAAGGTAAACTCGCCGCCCCACTTCTTGAGCTTGAAGCCGAGCTGGGCGTTGATGCTGAGGGTGCTGAAGAGGCCGATGCTCTCCTGGTACATCACCAGGCCGGTGCCCCAGCGCTTGTTGAGGAATTTGAAGGGCATGTCGCCCGTCAGGACAAAGTCGCGGGGCGCGTTGTCGATGCCCAGCCACTGCAGGCGCGCGCCGCCGCGGATGTTGATGAAGTCGGTGCGGCCGATGGCGGCGGGGTTGTAGAACGACGGCACCTCGTAGTACTGCGAAAACTGGGGGTCGGTTTGCGCCGTGGCTTTTGCGGGCAGGCACAGCGCCGCCACGGCGATGGCCAGGGCGGAGAGCAGACTTGTCAGCAGACGTCCGGTGATGTTATTTGAGCGTTGAGGTTGCAATTTAAATGTGGTTTTGTTGGCTTATATGCCTCGGCGTGTGATGGTTATGGCCTTGCGGAGCGGCGGTAGGCACCGCTGTCGGGCGGTCGGCCGGTCATTCGAAGTAGAAGGTGAGGACAATCATTTTGGATGTGGCCTTTTTGAGGCTGTTCGTGAACTTGAGGCGCTCGGGGTCGTCCTCAAGGTCGGGGCGGTTACGCTGCAACACGTCGGTGAGGCCGAAGCAGAACTTCACTTCGGGGATGAACTTGAAGTAGGGCAGATATGTGTCCAGACCGAAGCCGATGGTCCAGAACATGTCGACGTTCTTGAAGCGGATGAGGTCGTTGCGCTTTTTCGAGACGTCGAAGGCGGGCATGATGCCGGTGGTGAGGTACGGGCGAACGTTACGCAGGCGCAAGGCGCTGAATTTGAGGTCGACAGGGAGCACGACGTAGGCTGTCTTGATGCTCTGGCGCTCTTCGGCGCCGCTGTTGACGTCGACCATGTGTATGCCGCGTGTGCCGAAGTACATGCCGGGGTTGAAGCGCAGGTTGAAGTGGTTGTTGAGGCGCAGGTCGACAAGGCCGTTGACGCAGAAGCCGGGGTCCCAGCTGGGCTGCTCCATAAACCACGATTGGCCGTCGTCGGTGATGTAGCCGTTGTTGGCCAGCGACACGTCCATCAGCTGCATACCCACCGAAAAGCCCAGGTGCCAGCGCTTTAGGTCGGCGTAGGGGCGGTTGAGCAGCTTGTCGTTGAAGCTGCGTGCCTGTGCGCCGGGGACGCCCATGCCGAGCACCGCCGCCAGCACGACAAGGCACAGGGCGGCGCGGCGCCGGGTGGCCAGGGCGCGCACATTATATAATATGTTGTGGAAAATCGCTTTCATATCATACTACTAACGCATACCATATCGCAAATATTGTATGGACGCCGACGGCCAAAAAAAATGCTGCGCCGGAGTGCGGCACAGCATTTTGTGGGTTATGTACTGGCTGTCGTTGACGGCAGCCGCGGATGCGGGGGATTAGTCCTCGTCGATGGTGACGGCGCGGTCGAGAGCGACGTACTTCTCGCCAAGGTCAACAAGGTTGCCGTTGTTGATGGTGGCGGTGAGCTGGCTCTGGGGAACGCCGAGTTTGAGGAGCTGCTTCTCTACGCCGTTTACACGGTTGTGACGCAGACGAACGTTGATGACGTCGTTACCGGTGTAGTTGTCGGCCCAGCCGGTGAGGGTGTAGTGCTTGGCGGGGTCGCTCTTCATCACGTCCGAAACAGCAGTCAGGAGCTGAACGTCCTTCTTGGTGAGACGGTAGATGTTGATGGGGTAGTAGATGGTGCAGAGGGGAGCCTTCTTAGCCTTGGGAACGGGGCGGTTGAGGGCGTCCTTGAGCTGGTTCTCGAGGTCGGCGATGCGGCCCTCGGCAGCGTTGAGGCGTGCGCGCAGAGCGTCGCAGTTCTCGGGCTCGGGGCAGATGGGAACGATGGGAGCGTTCCACTCGCGCTTCTTGAACAGGTAGGTGCAGGTCAGGTAAGCGGCAAGGTCGTGCGAGGTGCGGTTCCAGCCGTCACCGGCTTCGTCGCGGTGGTTGTCAAGACCGGTGTAGCGGATGTCGAGACCGAGCTGTACCTGCTTGCTGACGTTGAAAGAGTTGATGATACCTACGCGGAAAGCGAGGACGCGGTCGTTGTCGCGCTGCCAACCGCCGGTTTCGCCGTTCTCTTCTACGGCTTTCTCGTATGTCCAGTAGCCGCCGCCACCAGCGTATGCGATGAAGTTGTACTTACGGCCGGGGTGGTAACCGCAGAACCAGTTGGTGAGGTTGAGCATTACGTCGAATACGGGGCCGAACTCGTTGAATTTCTGCTTGTAAACGCCGTTGTAGGGCTTGCCGAAGCCAACGGGGATGTCGCTGATGCCTTTGTTCTGCATCCACGAAGCACCGACTCTCAGACCGATGATGGGCGAGAACCACTTGCCGACGTATATACCGGCTGTGGGAGCGAAGCGGTTGCCGAGCTTGCGCTGGCTGTCGCCGTGGCTGAAGTAGATGTTGGCGCCGGCCTCACCGGTGATGAACCAGTTGTCTTTGAAACGGTTGAAGAGGTAGCCCTGCGAGGGATCTTCAACATACTGCACCTCCTGGGTAGCCTCCTGTGCCTGGGCGGCGAAGCTCATGCCGAAAGCGCATGCTAAAGCGAGTAATGTTGCTTTTTTCATAGAAAAATAATCCGGATTAATATGTTAATAACTTGTTGAATGCGATGAAAACCGTGTTGTGTATGTCTTGCTATTATGTTTGATATATGTAGCGTTCGTTGTAATGTACGGGCGCGCCGGAGAGCGTTGTTGTGTGCAGTAGTAGAGTTTGACTGTATGTAGGGTTAGCATCGGCCCGACAGACGATGCGTATGTGCTGTGTATAAGCACGTTACGCCTCGCGGTCGCTTGCTGGTGTATCAGAAAGGACGCGGCAGGCCTCAAATTTTGCGCTAAGATACGACAAAAATTTAAAATACGTTTAATTTTTCTTAAAAAAATAACTTACAAGTTGCTTTTTAGCAGAAATACGGGTCTTCTTCCAACCGGGAGGAAGAGGATGTAAGAGGCGGTGTACAAGGTCGTTTGGTCGGCCGGAGGGCCGAGTGACGCGCTTTTTGGCAGTATTTTGCCCCGCAGTGTGAATATTTTTCACATCCGAGGCGCCGTCCGTCGGCTATCAGGGCAGGGCGAAGAGGCCGACGAGGGCCTCGAAGCGGGTGGCCGAGCCGCTGCCGAACCGCGACAGCGAGGCGCGCACACGCTCGATGGGCTTGCGCTTCATGTCGCCGCTTTTGCTATAGAATTTGTCGGCGTAGCAGATCAGCTTCTCGAGCAGGGTCTCGGGCAGGTAGTCGCCGGGCTCCATGGGCAGGTTCTGGACGGCGATGTCGTTGGCGGTGATGCCGGCGCCGGTGTGGCGCTCGGCCACGCGTGCCAGCCATTCGGGCATGCCGTCGGCGCGCAGCATGCGGGCACCTTCGACGCCGTGGCGCAGGTAGTGCACGGTGCCGTGGCAGCCGATGCCGGGGGCGTCGGTGGCGATTATGCCTATGTCGTGGAGCATCGCCGCGGCCTCGATGTCGCCTTCGTCGAGGGGCAGCCGCTCGCGCCGGGCAAGCTCAAGGGCCAGGTCGGCCACCGAGCGCGAGTGGCGCAGCAGCAGGGTGCGCAGTGGGGTGCGCGGGTCGTCAGGGCTGCCGTCGCCGTAGTGGCGGTCGATTTCGGCCTGCCAGTCGATGGGAGTGCTCACGGTCTGTCAGTCAATGACTTCGCACCATCCGTGCTCGTCGGCCACTTCGCCGTACTGGATGCCGCGGAGGGTGTCGTAGAGTTTCTGCGATATGGGCCCGACGGTGCCGTCGGCGCTGATTACGAACTGCTCGCCGGTGTCGAGGTCGTCGACTTCGCTGACGGGCGAGATGACGGCGGCGGTGCCACAGGCGCCGGCCTCGCTCATCTTCTTGAGTTCTTCGACAAGGATGTGGCGCTCTTCGACCTCCAGGCCCAGGTCGCGCGCAAGCTGGCGCAGGCTGAGGTTGGTGATGGAGGGGAGGATGGAGTCGGACTTGGGGGTGACGTACTTGCCGTCGATGATGCCGAAGAAGTTGGCAGGGCCGCACTCGTCAAGGTAGAGCTTGTCCTTGGGGTCTATGTAGAGCATTGCGCTGTAGCCCTTTTCGTGGGCCAGCTCGCCCGAGGCCAGCGAGGCGGCGTAGTTGCCACCGATTTTAAACCGTCCCGTGCCTTTGGGGGCCACGCGGTCATAGTTGCGGCTGATGCAGATTTTTGACGGCTTGAAGCCGGTTTTGAAGTACGGGCCAACGGGCGACACAAACATCACCACCATATATTCGGAGGCCGGTTTAACACCGACGGCGGCGGTGGTGCCGATTTCGAGAGGACGGATGTAGAGGCTTGCCCCGCTGCCGTAGGGAGGCACGAAACGCTTGTTGAGGCGCACCACCAGGCGCACCATCTCGCAGAATTTCTCGACGGGCAGCGGTGCCATCTTTATGCCCTCGGCCGAGCTGCGGAAGCGCTCGGCGTTCTTTTCCATACGGAAAACGCGAATTTTGCCGTCTTTGCCCCGGAAGGCCTTCAGGCCCTCGAAGGCCTCCTGGCCGTAGTGCAGGCAGGTGGCGGCCATGTGTAAGGGCAGCGTCACTGAGTCGGAGACCTCAATGTCGCCCCATTTGCCATCTTTGTACTCGCAACGCACGTTGTAATCGGTGGGATAGTAGCCGAAAACCAGTGAGCCCCAGTCCATGTCGGCGGTCTCGGCGGCTGCCGCGGCAGCCAGAATGTCATCGATGCGATTTTCCATATCGGTAAGTTTTATTGTTAGTATATCAGGCACTTGGGTCTGACATGCCGGATGTTAGAAAAATGAATTTTGGTGCGCGACAAAAAGTCGCAGTCGTGCCGGTGCGGGCGCGTTAACCTGCACGCGTCGGCCTTGTCTTGCAAAGTTACACAAATAAAGTATAAAAGCAAGCGCCAAACGCACAAAACCACCTCCAAACCACCCAAACCACCCCGCCAGCCCCTATCGGCCCCCCATCGGCCCCCCGCCGCCAGCCCCCCCCAAAAAAAAATGACCGTTATCGGTCGAGCTCGACCGATAACGGTGCCGGGTACGGCGGCCTGCCCCCTTTCCCAGCCAGCGGTGGGCCGTGTTGGCTGGCGGGCGGGCCGGCCCTGCCGGCGGTGGGCCGTGTTGGCTGGCAGGCGGGCCGGCCGGCCCTGCCGGTGGTGGCCTGGCGGGCGGGGCAGGTAGGCCGGGCGGCGGAGGCCTGGCGGGCGGGCGAGGGGCGGGCGGTGGGAGAGGGGTACAAAAAAAACGGCTCCTGAAAAGGAGCCGTTGTGGGTGCTTGTGGCATTTGTCGGGGTGACTAGACTCGAACTAGCGACCTCACGCCCCCCAGACGCGTACTCTAACCAACTGAGCTACACCCCGAGAATTGGGCCATCAAGCGGTGCTTATTTTTCAAAAGCGTTGCAAAGGTAGCGACATTTTCACAACCGTGCAAGGTTTCGTCCATTTTTTTTTGAAAAAATTGCGTTTTACTGCCGTTCGGGGCTTAAATAGGGCCCATTTGCGGGGATACAAGGGGCAAAACCGCGGGGGCCTGGTGCCAAGGGCGAGAGCCGGGGGGCCGTCACTGTTATCGGTCGAGCTCGACCGATAACGGTCAGGGGCAGGTGGGGCCTGGTGCCGTACCGCGGGGCTTGGTGCCAAGGGCGGGGGCCTGGGGCCAAGGGCGAGAGCTGGGGGGGGGTATTGGGGGTTAGGCCTGTTCGGGGACGAGGAGGAGGCGGGTGGAGGGCCAGTGGCGGGAGAGGTAGCGGCGGAGGAAGGCGAGGGTGTCGGCTTCGATTTCG
>SFLG01000052.1 GCA_004553485.1 Bacteroidales bacterium
ATCCAATGCAAAAAAACACTACCACCTACGATGTTATAATCATCGGTGCCGGTGCCACGGGTGCCGGTACGGCCCGCGACTGCGCCAAGCGCGGTCTCAAGACCCTGCTTGTGGAGCGTCTCGACTTCACCGCCGGCGCCACCGGCCGCAACCACGGCCTGCTGCACAGCGGTGCACGTTACGCTGTCACCGACCAGGAGTCGGCCACCGAGTGCATCCGCGAGAATATGACACTGCGCCGCATCGCGCGCCACTGCGTCGAGGAGACAGGCGGCCTGTTCGTGACCCTGCCTGAGGACTCGCTCGAATATCAGAAGAATTTTGTCGAGGCCTGCCACAAGGCCGGCATCAACGCCGAAGAAATCGACCCCAAGGAGGCCATCGCCCTCGAGCCCGCCGTCAACCACGAGATAATCGGTGCGGTGAAGGTGCCCGATGGCGCCGTCGACCCCTTCCGCCTCACCACCGCCAACGTCGTTGACGCGCGCAAGCACGGTGCCGACGTCATCACCTACCACGCTGTCACCGACCTGATTATGGACGGCAACCGCGTGTGCGGCGTGGTTCTGCGCGACCACTATACGGGCGAGGAGACACGCTACGAGAGCCGCATCGTCGTCAACGCCTGCGGTATCTGGAGCCAGGGCATCGCCGCCAAAGCCGGCATCCGCATCAACATGTTCCCCGCCAAGGGTGCCCTGCTCATCTTCGGCCACCGCGTCAACAACGTGGTGATAAACCGCTGCCGCAAGCCCGCCGACGCCGACATCCTCGTGCCCGGCGACACCATCTCGCTCATCGGCACCACCTCGAGCCGCGTCCCCATCGACACCGTCGACAACATGGACGTCACCGAGCAGGAGGTGGACATCCTGCTGCGCGAGGGCATCAAAATCGCCCCCTCGCTGGCATATACCCGCATCCTGCGCGCCTACGCCGGCGTGCGTCCCCTCATCGCCAGCGACGACGACCCCTCGGGCCGCTCGATCAGCCGCGGCATCGTCTGCATGGACCACGCCCTGCGCGACGGCGTAGAGGGCATCATCACCATCAGCGGCGGCAAGCTTATGACCTACCGCCTGATGGCCGAGTGGGCCACCGACATGGTATGCAAGAAACTCAACCACGACGGAGGCCCGTGCACGACGGCCACCGACCCGCTGCCCGGCTCGGAGGACAACACCGGCGAGGAGCGCCGCATAAGCAGCAAAAAACACATCATTGAGCTGTCCACCGAGCAGAAGGCCCAGGAAGGCCGCCACGGCACACTCTCGGCCGAAATCTCGACCGACAGCGGCGACGACGCCCTGGTGTGCGAGTGCGAGCAGGTATCGGTAGCCGAGGTGAAGTTCGCCGTCAACCATCTGCACGTCAACAACCTGATGAACCTGCGCCGCCGCACCCGCATCGGCATGGGTACCTGCCAGGGCGGCCTCTGCGCCTGCCGCGCCGCCTCGATACTCGGCGGCGAGAGCGGCAACAGCGAGATGGCCCTGTGCGACCTCAGCACCTTCATCAACGAGCGCTGGAAGGGCATGATGCCCGTGGCCTGGGGCCAGACACTGGTGGAGGCACAGTTCATGTCGTGGATTTACGAAGGCCTGTGCGGCATCAACCAGATTGACTGTTCCGAAGAGACACTGAGCCGCCTCAGCAAGGGCGCCGATAAAGAAACCAACAAACAAGACGAGCAGAAATGAAATACGACGCAATAATACTTGGAGGCGGCCTCAGCGGCCTGGTGACAGGCATAGCCCTCTGCCGGGCCGGACACAGCACGGCAATCATCAGCTCGGGCCAGAGCGCCCTCCACTTCAACTCGGGCTCTTACGGCCTGTTAGGACACATCGACGGCAAGGTCGTCAGCGACCCGTCGGCCGCCATCGCCACCCTTGAGGCTCCGCACCCCTACGCCCGCCTCGGCGCCGCCGCCCTGGCTCCCCTGATGGCCGAGGCACGGCAGATTTTCGCCGACGCCGGTATCACCCTCGAGGGCAGCGACAACGCCAACCACCATCGCCTTACCCCCGTGGGCGAGGTCAAGCCCGCATGGCTGTCGGCAGCCGGCAGCCCCGTGATGGAGAAAATCAAGGAGGCCGCCAAGAACGGCCCCGTCCTCATCGCCGGCATCAAGGGCTACCTCGACTTCTACCCCGCCTTCCTTGCCCAGGGTCTGGCACGACAGGGCGTCGACACAAAGACCGCCTCAGTCACCATCCCCGCTCTTGAGCATCTGCGCACCAACCCCACCGAGTTCCGCGCCCCCGGCATAGCCCGTCTGCTCACCGGACAGGCCCTTGCCGACTTTGCCGCCGAGCTGCGCCGTGCCGCCGCCGACGCCTCGGCCGTCATCATGCCCGCCGTCGTCGGCATGCGCGACGAAAAGCCCCTTGCCGAGCTCGAGCGCCTCACCGGCAAAAAGATATTTTATGTGCCCACCACCCCCATGTCGGTGACGGGCATGCGCCAGCAGGCCATGCTGCGCCGCTACTTCGAGCATCTCGGGGGTGTGTATATGCTGGGTGACAAGGTCACCGAAGGACGCATCGCCGACGCCACGCTGAAGACGCTCAGCACCGTCAGCCTCGGTGCCGACAGCCTCAGCGCCGACCAGTTCGTGATGGCCACGGGCAGCTTCTTCAGCAGCGGCCTGGTGGCACGTCCGGACAGCATCCGCGAGTCGGTGTTCGACCTCGACGTCGACGCCCCGGCCGACCGCAGCAAGTGGTACAGCAAGCAGGTGTTCGACGAGCAGCCCTACATGAGCTTCGGCGTCCACACCGACGGCAGCTTCCGCGTAAGCAAGGACGGCAAAACCATCGACAACCTCTACGCCGTGGGCGCCATCCTCGGCGGCTGCAACTCGCTTAAGGAAGAGTCCGGCGCCGGCGTGGCCATCCTCACGGCCCTGACAGTGGCCAAGGCCATCGACAAAAACCTCAGCGCACAAAAAAACTGACACGTCATGGAATATCAGATAAAAAACATCAGCCCCAACAACCTCGAGCAGTGCATCAAGTGCACTATCTGCACCGTCTACTGCCCCGTGGCCGCCGTCAAGCCCGAATATCCCGGTCCCAAGCAGGCCGGCCCCGACGGCGAGCGCTACCGTCTCAAAAACCCCGACTTTTTTGACAAGGCTCTGAAATATTGCCTCAACTGCAAGCGCTGCGAGGTGTCGTGCCCCAACAACGTGCGCATCGGCGACATCATCCAGATGGCCCGCATCAACTACGAAAAAGGCGCTCCCAAGCTGCGCGACCGCATGCTGGCCGAGACCGACTTCATGGGCACGATGGCATCGGCCTTCGCTCCTGTGGTAAACCTCACCCTCGGTCTCAAGCCCGTCAAGTTTGTCCTCGACAAGACGATGGGCATCGACGGCCACCGCACCTTCCCCACCTACTCGGGCAAGAAGTTCGTCTCGTGGTTCAAGAAGAACGCCGCCGCCGAGCAGGACAAGCTGCCCCGCCGCATCGCCTACTTCCACGGCTGCTACGTCAACTACAACTACCCGCAGCTTGGCATCGACTTTGTGCGCATAATGAACGCCTGCGGCATCGGCGTGACGCTGATGGAGAAGGAGAAGTGCTGCGGCGTGGCCAAGGTGGCCAACCGCCTCATCGACCGCGCCCGCAAGGACGCTACCACCAACGTGGCCGAGATGAAGGAGGCGCTGGCCCGCGGCGCCGAGGCCATCGTGGGCTGCAGCTCGTCCTGCATCTTCACAATGCGTGACGAGTATCCCCACCTGCTCGGTGTGGACAACAACGCCGTCCGCGACGACATCTTCACCGCTACGGCCTACCTGTACCACCTCATCGAGAAGGGCGAGATAAAGTTGGCTTTCCGCAAGGACTTCAGTATGAACGCCGCTTACCACACCCCCTGCCACATGCAGAAGTTGGGCTGGGGCGTCTACTCGGCCGGCCTGATGCGCATGATCCCCGGCCTCAAGCTCACCACCCTCGAGCAGACCTGCTGCGGCATGGCCGGCACATACGGCTTCAAGAAGGAGAACTACCCCACCTCGCAGGCCATCGGCAGCGAGCTGTTCGGCCTTATCGACGAGTCGGGCGCTGACGTTGTCATCACCGACTGCGAGACCTGCAAGTGGCAGATCGAGATGAGCACCGGACGCACGGTCCTCAACCCCATCACCGTCCTGGCTCAGGCCCTCGACTTCGAGGAGACGGCACGCCTCAACGGCGTAAAGAAGTAAGCCGCCGCCCCTCACGCGTTCAACTATTGACCGATACGGATTACAAATCAGAGAATTACCTTTAATAAACCATGTCAAAAGAAAGTATTTACGGCGGGTGGTCGCCCGACGTGATAAAGAAATTTAAAAGCTGGCAGCTGCGCACAATCGTTGTGTCGATGATCGGCTATGCCATCTACTATTTCTTGCGTAAGAACTTCTCGGTTGCCATGCCCGGCCTGACGGCCCAGTACGGCATCTCAAATACCAGCTTCGGTATCATCATCGGCGTCAGCTCGCTCATCTACGGCTTCTCGCGTTTTGCCAACGGCTTCATCGTCGACCGCTGGAGCTCGCGCGTCATCATGGCGCTGGGCCTGCTGCTGTGCGCGGCGTGCAACCTGGCCTTCGGCTTCGGCGTCAACGTCAGCTCGTGGGTGACAGGCGTGGATGCCGGTCCCGACTTCCTTAACCTGCTCATCCTGACCATGGGCGTCACCATCGTCTTCAACCAGTACTTCCAGGGCATGGGCTATCCTCCCTGCGCACGCATCCTGCCCTCGTGGATACACCCGTCCGAGCTGGCCACCAAGATGTCGATATGGAACACCTCGCACTCTATCGGCGCCGGTGCCGCTGTCTTCTTCTGCGGCCTGATTATGACCAACATGGGTAGTGATATGAGCGGCGACCCCGCTATCATCAACACCATCGCCCACAACCTCGGCCTCGACCCCTCCAAAGCCGACAACATGAAGCAGATCATGCAGTACGCCCAGCACTGGGATGCCTGGCGCTGGTGCTTCTGGATCCCCGCCATTCTCGGTATCCTGGGCGCGCTGTGGCTCTTCGTAGGCCTGCGCGACGACCCCCGCTCGGTGGGTCTGCCCGAGCTCCCCGCCACCAACACGGGCAAAAAGAGCGACGACAAGGTGTCGCGCTCAAAGTTCCTCAAAGCTATGGTTTGGACCAACCGCTGGATCTGGACCCTCTGCTTCGCCAACATCTTTGTTTACGTGATGCGCATGGGTATCCTCGACTGGGGTCCCAAATTCCTCACCGAGGCACGCCACATGTCGCTGGCCCTGGCCGCCATCTCGGTCACTATCTTCGAGGTACTGGCCATCGTGGGCACCATCGCCGCCGGCTGGTGCACCGACCACATCTTCAAGGGCAAAGCCCACCGCATGTGCCTTGTCTGCATGGTAGGCGCCGTGACCTTCCTGTCGCTGTTCATCTTCCTGCCCGACCTGCCCTTCGCCGTCTCCATCGCCATCCTCTCCGGCGCCGGCTTCTTCATCTACGGCCCGCAGGCCCTCATCGGCATCGCCTCGGCCAACCAGGCCACCAAGGAGGCATCGGCTACCGCCAACGGCCTGGCCGGAATCTTCGGTTATGTCGGCTCGTTCGTGTCGGCTATCGCAGTGGGCATCGTCGCTGACGCTTTTGGCTGGAACATGGTATTCTACCTCTTCATCGCCGTCGGCATCATCGGTGCCCTCACCTTTGTGACGATGTGGAACGCTCCCCGCGACGGATACGAGCGCTCGCAGAAGTTCTACGCCGCCGCCGAGTCTGACATCGAGGACAAGGCCGCCGAGCTTAACCGGTAAAACTTTGACATTTGACCTATGACCCCCAAGACACAGACCCCCGAATACTTCTCGCCCATGACCTACGACGAGATGATGGCCGCCTGCCGCCGCATCCGTCACGTCGCCCTCGATATGGACGGCACGATATATATGGGCTCGACCCTCTTCCCCTTCACCAAGGACTTCCTTGCCAAGCTTACCCGTCTGGGCATCGGCTACTCGTTCCTCACCAACAACCCCACGCGCTCTATCGCCGACTACCTCAAGAAGCTGGCCAAGCTGGGCATCGAGGCCACCGACGAGGAGATGTACACCACCGCCGTGGCCACCATCGAGTACCTCAAGGCCCGCATGCCCGAGGTAAAGCGCATCTTCGCCCTGGGCACGCCCTCGATGATACGCGAGTTTGAGGAGGCCGGCTTCGAGATGGCCGCCTGCGATGCCAACGACCGCCCCGACGCTCTTATCGTGGCCTTCGACACCACCCTGCAGTACGACCGTCTGTGCCACGCCGCATGGCTGGCGCAGCAAGGGCTGCCCTACATCGCCACCAACCCCGACCGCGTCTGCCCCACCGACCAGCCCACCGTGCTCGTCGACTGCGGCTCGCTGACAACCTGCATCGAGTACGCCACCGGCCGCAAACCCGACCTGGTGATAGGCAAGCCCAACCCCGACATGCTCTCGGGCATAATGTACCGCTACAACCTGCAGCCCGACCAGGTGGCAATGTGCGGCGACCGCATCTACACCGACGTGGCAACAGCACAGAACGCCGGCGGCATGGGCGTCCTCGTCCTCTCCGGCGAGACCACCAAAGAGACCGCCCTCAACAACGACCCCATGCCCGACATCACCTGCCGCGACATCAGCGTCCTCGGCGACCTCCTCGAGGCCTCCCACGCCTGAAAAATATTATTGTATCAATCCTACCGTGCCCCCAAGGTTCCCCCGAACCTTGGGAGCACGCCGTTTGCACAGCTTTCCGGTGCCCGGGTCAGGGACTTTAAGGTCCTTAAAGACCCTCAGCGCCGCTTCCTTTTAATTTCGCGATAAAGGTGGTGGGAGGGCTGGAATTGTGGGAGATTGCGGTTTATCACCTTCCCGGTTGACCCGGAGGGCCGTTTATTTGTTATATAGTGGGGCGGTAGCCTCCGAATTTAAAACAAACGTGTGCGAATATGACTGTTTGGAATCAACTGTTGATTTGTGCCGGTGGCCTGGGCCTGGCATCGCTCGTCGGGTCGGCGGCGGGAATGATTGTGCGTCGTATACCCCACCGGCTCAACGACATCTTTTTGGGCTTCTGCGCCGGCATGATGCTGACGGCCTCGCTGGTGTGCCTCATCGTCCCGGCCGTGGAGATGGCCGGCCTAGGCGGATGGTGGCAGCCGATTATCGGCGTCGCCGGCGGCGTGGCCCTTATCGCCGTGCTTGACCGTATCACGCCCCATCTCCACCACATTGCCGGCCTGGGGCCGGGCGAGCACGAGGAGGCCCACTCCGAGTCGCAGAAGTCGATTAACCGCATCCTCCTGTTCGTGATGGCCATCGCCATCCACAAATTTCCCGAGGGTCTGGCCACGGGCATCGTCTTCGACGACAACAACATGTCCAACGCCTACGCCGTGGCCATCACCATCGCCATACAGAACATCCCCGAGGGCATGGTGGTGGTTACACCCCTGATAATGATAGGTGTAAGCTTCGGCCGCGTTGTGGCCGTCTCGCTCGCCGTCGCCATCCTCGAGGTAGCCGGCGTGGTACTGGGCTACCTCCTCGGTGACCTCTCGGCCTCGCTCCTGCCCGCCTTGACCGCCCTCGCCGGCGGCGCCATGCTCTACGTCATCAGCGACGAAATGATTCCCGAGACCCACAGCCACGGCTACGAAAAGCAAGCCACCTACGCCCTCGTCGCCGGCGTCATGTGCATGCTCCTCATCCAATCCTACATCTGACCCGCACCCCCCTCCACCATCCCTCTCCCCCGTCCGCACAACAAAGGCTGCCGGTCAACCGACCGACAGCCTTTGTTGTACCCCCGACGGGAATCGAACCCATATCAAAAGTTTAGGAAACTTCTATTCTATCCGTTGAACTACAGGGGCAGGGATGCGGGTGCAAAGATAAGGAATTTTTGAATTTCGGGCAAGGGGCGGGGGTCAGGCGTTGAGTTGGGCGAGGACTTGGTTGAGCTCTTCCTGGGTGGTGGTGAGGCGGCGGCGGCAGATGGTGATCAGGGCGGCGGCTTCGCGGGTGAGGGTGACCATGTCGTCGATGTTGCAGGAGGGCGACTGCAGGGTGTCTACGATGTCGCGCAGGCGCTTGAGGGCGTCGGCGTACGAGATGTCGGTTTGGGGTGTATTGCTGTCCATAGGTGTGGGTTTTTATTGTCGTTTGGATTATAGTTTTGCGTCGTGGTTGAGGGCGGTGACGGTGGAGCTGAAGGCGCCGGTGGCGGTGTAGGTATTGACGGTGTCGCCGGGGTGGAGGGCCGAGATGTCGGCGACGGCGTGGCCGTCGGCAGACAGTGTCAGCGTGAAGCCGCGGGCCAGGGTGGCCTGGGGCGACAGCAGGTGCAGCTGGGTGTCGAGGCTGTCGATTTCGGCTTTGTTGCGGCTGACGGCGTTGGCGAGGGCAGGGGGGATGGCGGCGGCGTAGCGGTCGAGCAGGCCGCTGTTGGCGGTCATTATGTTTGTGGCCGCGGCAAGCACTTTCTGCGACATCAGTGTCACCTCCGGGGCGCGTTTGGCGGTGAAGCCGGCCACCTCCGACGACACGGCGCCGGTCAGCCGCGCCAGCTCGGCGGCGGTGTCGGCCACGCGTTGCTGCACGGCGTTGTAGATGGCCTGGGCCGCGTTGATGAACTTGGTGTACAGCAGGATGTTGCGGTCGATAATGTACTGTGCGACGGCGGTGGGGGTCTTGCAGTGCTGATACGACACGTAGTCGAGCACTGTCTCGTCGCGCTCGTGGCCTATGCCCACCAGCACGGGGATGGGGAAGCGCGCCACCTCGGCGGCCAGCTCGTAGCTGTCGAAGGCCGCCAGGTCGGTTGTCGAGCCGCCTCCGCGAATTATCACCACGCAGTCCCACCGGTCGGCCTGGGCACGTATCCGGTCCAGTGCCGCCGACACCTCGGGGACGGTGCGCTCGCCCTGCACGGCGGCCCTGAACAGCCGCACGCTGAAGGCGAAGGCGGGGACGGCCTCGGTCAGATGCTTGCAGAAGTCGCCGTAGCCCGCCGCCGAGTCGCCCGAGATGATGGCGATGCGCAGGCAGGGCAGGGGAAAGCGCAGCTGACGCTGCAGGGCCGTCAGCCCTTCGGCCTCGAGGCGCGCTATGATCTCGCGGCGGCGCCGGACGGCCTCGCCGAGGGTGTATGATGCGTCGATGGCCTTGACGTTGAGCGAGATGCCGAA
The DNA here is from genome assembly GCA_004553485.1 of Bacteroidales bacterium. GTDB lineage: Bacteria > Bacteroidota > Bacteroidia > Bacteroidales > Muribaculaceae > CAG-873. Next base: position 9,219 of record SFLG01000052.1, read on the forward strand.
GGCGGCGCTGTAGCGCACGTCGCACTTAAGCAGCACCTTCATGCCCGACGCCAGCTCGCTGCCCGTGCCGTTGCGGAAGGCCGTGAAGATTGCGGGCACAAGGTTGGCCCATATCATGGCGCGGATGCGGGCAAGGTTGTTGCCGCGCTCGTCCTTCTGCACAAGCTCGAAGTAGCAGTGGCGCTTGAGGCCCAGGTCGCTGGTCTCGCCTACCACCCAGACATCGCTGAGCGCGGGGTTGCCGTTGACGGCATTTTCGATGCGCCGGCACAGCTCGAGCACGGTAAGTCCGGTCTGCGTCATCACGGGTCAGTTTTTGTCGAGTTTGAACTTCTTGCCGTTCCAGCTGTACGAGATGGCGGGTCTGAGCCATTTTGCCACGTCCGCCGCCATCTCGTCGCCGGCCAGCATCGACATCATCGTGTTGGTCCATGTCAGACGCCGTGTGGCGGGGTCGAAGGCCGGGGTGGCCAGGATGAAGGGCAGCCGGCTCTCCACCTCGTCGCGGTCGGCCTTGCCGGCCTCGGTGAGCCAGTCGTCGAGGCTGTAGTCGGGCACCGTGCCGTCGGCCAGCGGCTGCCACGATTTGTCGTAGACCTGTACGCGCCCGTCAAGCTGGGGCATGCGGATGGTCTGCGTCAGCACCAGCAGGGTGTCCGGGCCCGTCGTCAGCAGCGACAGCGTGCTCTCGGTGAGCGACGAGTCGCGGAACTTCATCGACGTGCTGTCGGCGCCGAGGATGCGCACCGGGTCGTCGACGATATTTTTCGAGTCCACCGACATTCCCGACTCGAAGTAGTCGGCCATGTCGAGGCGTGTGGTGTTTTCGAGCAGAGGGAGCTTTGCCTCCGGGGCTTTGAAAAAGTCGAGGGGCGTGCGCGCCTGCACCTTGGCCGCCGCCAACAGGGCCGCGGCAAGCATTATGCTGACAAATGGTTTCATATTCAACATTGTGTGTTGCGGCATCCGGTGCCGCGTGTTGGAGGGTACATCGCCGGCCGCCGCCGAGACGTCCGGGCCGACAATGCAAATTTAGCTCATTTTTTTTGATTTGCGGCTCTTGCGGCCCGAAGAAGCGGCATAGTCCTTGTCCGGGTCGGCGATTTCGCTATACAGACGCTTGCCCACAAAGTCGCTGCCCTTCAGCGCTCCCACCACGCGGTGGGCGTCGGCTTTGCGGACGTCGAAGAGCGAGTAGCCGGGCATGAGGTCGATGCGGCCTACGTCGACGCGCTTGCCGGGCACGATGTGGTTGAGCAGGTCGATGAGGTTGCCGGCGTAGAAGCCGTCGTTTTTGCCTGCGTTGACGTAGATGCGCTCCATGCCTTTCTCGGCCGTGCGGCGGTCCTTGTCCTTCTCGGTGCGGCGCTCCTTGCGCTCGGCGTTCTTGCCCTTGCGGTCGGGTTTTTCGTCAATGAAGTCGATGTTGGGGGCATCCTTGTAGTAGTCGAGCAGACGGTTGAACTCGAGCGAGAGGATGCGCTTGAGCAGGTCCTCGCCCGTCAGCCACGACAGTTTTTTGGACACACCGGGCATGTAGCGGTCTATCTCGGCCTCGTTGACCTGCACCTTTTCGATGCGGTCGGCAAGGTTGTACAGCTGTTTCTCGATGATGTGCGTGGGAGTGGGGACCTCGCGGCGCTCGAACTTCTTGCCGATTATGCGCTCGATCTCGCGCAGGCGGCCTTTTTCGCGCGAGTGGATGATGGCGATGGAGATGCCTGTCTTGCCGGCGCGGCCCGTGCGGCCCGAGCGGTGGGTGTAGACGGCGGTGTCGTCGGGCAGACCGTAGTTGATGACGTGGGTGAGGTCGTCGACGTCGAGGCCGCGGGCGGCGACGTCGGTGGCGACAAGCAACGTTATCACGCGGTCGCGGAACTTGCGCATGGTGATGTCGCGCTGCTGCTGCGACAGGTCGCCGTGCAAGGCGTCAGCGTTGTAGCCGTCGCGGATGAGGTTGTCGGCAATCTCCTGCGTGTCGCGGCGCGTGCGGCAGAAGATTATGGCGTAGATGTTGGGGTTGTCGTCGGCGATGCGCTTGAGGGCGAGGTATTTGTCGCGCGCGTTCACCATATAATATATGTGTCGCACGTTTTCGGCTCCCTCGTTGCGAGTGCCGATGACCACCTCGACGGGGTCTTTCATAAACTGTTTGGAAATCTTTGCCACCTCGGCGGGCATGGTGGCCGAGAAGAGGAGCATCTCGCGCTGCTCGGGCACGTGCGAGAGGATGTCGTTGATGGAGTCGACAAATCCCATGTTGAGCATCTCGTCGGCCTCGTCGAGCACCACGGTGTGCACGTCGTCGAGGTGCACCACGCCGCGGTTTATCAGGTCGATCAGACGTCCCGGTGTCGCCACGATAATCTGGACGCCGCGGCGCAGGGCGCGTATCTGGCTCTCTATCGACGAGCCGCCGTAGACGGGCAGTACCTCCAGGCCAGGGGTATATTTCGACATGTCGGCAAGGTCGCCGGCAATCTGCAGGCACAGCTCGCGCGTGGGAGCCAGCACCAGGGCCTGCGGCACATGCCGGCTGAGGACGATGCGCTGAATGACGGGCAGTCCGAAGGCCGCCGTCTTGCCCGTGCCGGTCTGTGCACGGGCATCGGTATCTCAAATCCCATCTCGGTAATGGCGCGCAGCAAATCATCGCGCACGCCCAGTTCTTCAAAAGTCATGTCAGTTATGTTCGTTTTGTATTATTTTGCCTTTTTTGTCCAAAAAGTAGGGATGCACCCCGGTGCATCCGAAAAATCATGCTTTCGCTCGGCGGATGCTCCAGGGAGCATCCCTACAATCCGAAAACAAGTAACATCTGTCAAAATTCAGACAAAGGTATAACAATTTACCAACCCCAAAAAGTCGACTCCCCGGAAATTTATTGTGAAAAATGACATTATTTATTCCTATACTCCAAACTGGCAGTTTCAGTAGATTGTTGACTCAGGAATGTATTCCCGTATTTTAGGCTCAGATAGCCAATACATTATCAAACACAGCTTGAGGAATCTTTTGTTGAAATTTAGGCTGTCCGGGCCGGAGAACGCGGCTGCATCATCAGAACTGAATAAAATTCGTCCCTCCGAATTAATCACGGAAAGGTCTTTGTAAATGCCGGTGTATGGTGCACGTCTTATTCTTTTCATATCTATACCTTCGGTTGAAATTGAATCAAAGGCCCATGTTAACAGCTCGCAGTTTTTCGAAAATAGTTTAGCCGAATCAATTCTATTTTCTTCTGTCAATTGATTAATGTCGGGGTGTCCCAAATAACTCATCTTTCCGCTGAAAGCATTGAATCCGCTTTCGGTTTTTACAATTAATGACCATTTATATCCATAGTGCCCGTAAGAATAAAAAATGGCAGGATGTCCTTTTACGCGTAAATTCAGCGAATCAGGCAACGCTCGGGACAAAACATTTATGGGCTCGGCAACATCGACGTCTGACAGATGCATTTCGGACGCCGATAATTGATTAAGAAAAAAACAGCTGCAATTAATAACCAGAATTTTTTCATCGGAAAGAGGGTAATAATGAGGGGTTATATACCGGCGTTTTATTTCCATGATTTATTCCGGTGTTTATGAAAGGGATGCCCATAACTATAAGTATTAAATTTTCGGTTCTAATTGCTTGCTCATGTTGATAATCGCTACTTATACCTGTCGCTATAGATCTTCCATGTCCAATTATTTCGTGACCGGTAGTTACAGCTCTACCATGAGGGGGCGTTGTATCGTCATAGGGTATTTTTTCTAAAAGTTTTCGGGCTTCTATGAATTCTATTTTCGACAGGATGGTCACACTGACTTTTTTTTTAATTCAATATACCACAAATTGATTATAAAAGCTTTTAGCTCTGATAATTTGGTATTAATATCCTTGTTGTGAAAAATACGGGATTTTGAAGATAATACAATTAACTGATCGTTGTTGCTCAACAACGAAAGCTGATAGGGTAATGGATTATATCCATCTTCAATATTTATTTCGGCTACTATTGTTTCATTTACTATATTATCAAAATTATCAAATGCCCAATCTAAAATGGACGCCTTTTTGCACGTTGTAAGACTAGTTTGCCCTCTGCCATTATTGATGTGAACATTACATATTGAATCACCGTCATAAACACAGACCGAAATTATACCGAGTTCCAGACGGATGGACTTATGGACACCAGTCGTTGTAAAATTAGTATGTATGTCCGTCCTATTACAGCCATGAGAGACTAAATTAGACGTAAAACTGACGTATAATAGAATTATAATTAAAAATTTCATATTATCTGAAGTCCGGAAGAGACATGTGATTAGGAATATATTTTTTCACCGGGCTATGTCTCGTACCATCCCTGTACATTGAAGGTATTCCCATGACCCTTAGAATAAGATTTTCAACTTGAATTGGTATGACGTGCTGCGATTCAGCCGATGTTAACCCTAATACTAAGGAACGTCCGTGACCAATAACCTCATGTCCCAAGGTCGCAGGCCTATTTGTGATAAAAGAGGCATCAGGAGCGTTTAAAATTAAAGTTAACGACCCGGAATTTGTTGGAGTAGTAAAAGCCTCTCCTGATAATGCTATCAAATATTTAGAATAACCTGTTGGTTGAATTAATTTCTTAAAATATTTATAATGAAAAAGTTGCGCATATCACAGATATTTAGTAAATTAGAGGTGAGCAAACCGATAATTGA
>SFLG01000129.1 GCA_004553485.1 Bacteroidales bacterium
AGATTCGCCGGGTATTGTCTTAGAAAAACCGGAAAGTTCGTGTAGTGAAGACCTATCCCCTTGAGCCGGAATCTTGATTTTGAGATAATTCCGGCATGTTTTTGCGAGCGACAAGGAGATTCAAGGACGGCAAGCCCCACTACTACTGGAGCCTCGTCGAGAGCGTTCGTGTCGGGAGGCGCGTCTTCCAGCGTCAGGCCCTCTATCTCGGCGAACTCAACGACTCCCAGCGCATGGAATGGCAGAAGGCCGTCGAGGTCCTTGACGAAGACGGCAGGTCCCGGCAGATGAAGCTCTTTCCCGAAGACCGTGCGCCGAAGACGGATGACGGGGAGATCGTGCGCATCCGGATGGATCGTCTGACTGTCCGGAACCTGCGCAACTGGGGCGAGGTCTGGCTCGGGACGGTTCTCTGGGATAAGCTCGGGCTCGACGGCTTCTGGGCACAAAGGATTCCCCCGAGTCGAAAGGGCACGGACTGGCTTTCCGTCATGAAGGCGATCGTCCTCTACAGGTTCACGGATCCGGGCAGCGAGCTTCAGATGCACTCGAACTGGATGGCGAACACCGCGATCGAGGAGCTGATCGGTCCCGGTGCGCTGACTGGGCGCTCGACGCTCTACAACTGCCTCGACCGCGTCATGTGGCCTTTGGCGGAACGGTGGAAGCCGCGCGGCGAGCGCAAGGACTCGTTCAAGGATGCTCTGTTCTTCTTCCTCCGGGACCGATGGGCGGGGCTGTTCGGCTCGACCTGCGACGTGATCCTCTTCGACCTGACGAGCACGTACTTCGAGGTGGACGGCACGAAGGCCCTCGACAGCGATCTCCAGCGCTATGGCTACAGCCGCGACAAGCGCGGGGACTGCCTCCAGGTCGTGATCGCGCTCGTCCTCACGCCCGACGGGTTTCCGCTCGCCTACGAGGTCATGCCAGGGAACACCAACGACCGCGAGACGCAGATGCCGTTCATCGAACGGCTTGAGAAGAAGTACGGGAAGATCGGCAGCCTTTGGCTGATGGACCGCGGCGTGCCGACGGAGAGGACGCTAGAGAAGATGCGCGAGAGCGGCTACAGGTATCTTGTCGGCGCACCGCGAGGACATCTGAGAGTCATCGGCGACAAGCTCGACAAGGCCGAGTGGCAGACCGTGCAGGACGGCATCGCGGTGAAGGTGGCAAGGGCGGATGTGACGACGAAGGACCCCGACGGAAAGGAGAAGGTCGTTCCAGGAGACACGTTCGTTCTGACGCGCAGCACGGCACGTTCGCTCAAGGAGACGGCGATGCGCGTAAAGAAGCTGCGCATTGCGATGAAGACGCTGAACGCGATCGACGCGCGTATCGGACGGTGCAAGTGGAAGAAGGCGGAGCCCTCGAAGAGAGGGCTCTCACGCGACGAGCTCGTCGGTCGGCTCGCGGTCGCGGCAAAAGGCGCGGGGCGCGCCTGGAAGCTGATCTCCGTCACGATCCCGAAGGAGGGCGAGAAGGTGACGGCGGAGACCTTTCGGTGGAATCTGGACTGGGAGCGGATCCGTGAAGCCCGCGCGAACGACGAAGGGACTTACCTGCTGCGCACGAATCTCGAGGAATGCGACCCGAAGACGCTCTGGAAGCGGTACATGATCCAAGGCGAGATCGAGTACGCGTTCCGGGAACTGAAGAACGACCTCGGGCTCAGGCCCGTCTACCATCAGCTTGACGACCGGATCGAGTCGCACATCTTCACGTCGTTCATGGCGCTCTGCCTGTTCCAGACACTGCGGGCGATCGCACGCGACCACGCACCAGGCCTCACCCCTCGCCAGATCGTCGAGAAGTTCAGGGCGATGAAGATGGTGGACGTGGTCATGCCGACGACGGACGGACGAATCGTCACGCTTCCGCGCTACGTCGAACCGAAGGACGATGTCAGGATTCTCTTGAACCAGCTCGGACTGACGCTGCCTGCGCAGCCTCCACCGAAGGTCAGCTCGGAAGCGGCGCAAACGGCATCCGCAGGGGTGTAGTGAAGACCTTTATTTGATAATTCAAGAAAGCGTACGAAAGCCCGCGCAAAACGCGGGCTTTCGTTTCGAACGTGGAAAGTCGGG
>SFLG01000053.1 GCA_004553485.1 Bacteroidales bacterium
GCGACACACACGGACGCGTGGACGGTACTACCGGATAGTAACGGATACACCCGGACACCCCCGGACACCCGCGGAACCTTGTTGTATGTTGCGTAATGTACACACCCGGACACCCGCGGATCCTTGTAGAATGTTGCGTAATGTTGTTTTACGTGAAACGTTCCGGTTGACCGGAAAATCCTACCATGAATATAGTACAATGTACAATATTCACGGGTTAGTATCTTGAAATATGTATAGTTACTAGTGTATAATGTCCATAGGACACGTGAAAGGGGTGAAATAATGGGAAAAAGTGTTGAAAGTCAAGTTCGATATTTCAATAAATACGTTTGCGGAATGTTTGGTGGTTCACCCAAATTTGATTTTGCTGATAAAACCGCGTGTATCAATCAACATATTGCGTATATGTTAAATCGAACACAATCAATGTTTCGTTGGAAAGGTTTACCAGACACAATTCCAGAACGTTCTCTTGAATTATTTTTGCAAACGAACGGAAACGTTTGTTTCTATAAATATAATGGGGAATTGTACGTTTTCACCGGGGGAATGGGTGGCGAACCAGATGTATATTATATGCCCACGGTTTACACAATTGCTAACCCCGCATTGAAAATATCGAAATCACTTAAAATTGGCACCGAATGTGTTGTTATGCCGAATGATAGTTTATATCTCGGTTTAATACCCATGTTTTCACGTTATGCTTCTGGCATGACGGAAAATGAACTTTCGATGAAACTTGCAATAATCAATTCCCGTATTATCGATATTATTTCTGCACCGGACGATAGAACGCGCGAAAGTGCCGAAAAATTTCTTTCTGATATTGATAACGGTAAACCGGGCGTTATTGCTGAAAATGCGTTCCTTGACGGTATTAGAGCACAACCATACGGTACAACGGCGAATAGTAACGCGTTGACAAATTTAATTGAAATGGAACAGTATTTAAAGGCAAGTTGGTTTAATGAACTCGGATTGAACGCGAACTATAATATGAAACGTGAAAGTTTGAACTCGTCCGAAAGTCAAATGAACAATGACGCGTTGTTACCGTTGGTAGATGATATGTTAAAATGCCGGGAACTTGCAATTGAAAAAGTAAATAAAATGTTTGGAACTGAAATTTCTGTTTCCCTTGCGTCAAGTTGGGAAGATAACGAACAGGAAATTGAACTTGAACACGAAAAAATTTCCGGTCAACCGGAAACGAAAGGTGGTGAAACTGAAAATTATGAACAGGAATGAACCTAAACGTTTGAACGATGTTTTTCCAGAATGGTTAACTGGCGGCGGTATATTTTCGACGTTACAAACATTCCCGGTTCCATGGAAAGATAAAAATATTTCTAGGTCGTTGGATTTGGAATATCACGGGAACATTTCTGGCGGGAAAATTATTTCGCCTTTGGTGGAAAAAATTATATCTGGGGAAATCCTAACCGAAACGGAAAAAAACCTACTCGCAACATCAATTCTTGCCGTTTGTGGTGTTAATTGGGGTAAACAATGGGAAACAATGTCGTTTAAATATAACCCGATTGAAAACTATTCAATGCAGGAAAAAATGACAGATGATAAAACCGTTGACGAGTACGGCAAAACCAGAACCAGAACGGACAATTTGCAACACACGAAAACTGGAACTGAAGAAGATTCGACAGATTTAACTGACACAACAACACCTAATTTGTCTACAACGGACGAAAATGCAGTATATGGTTTTAATTCATCCAACCCGGTTCCGTCAGATGAACAGACAAAACACGAAACCGGAACCAACACCAACACGCGAACCGGAACAGATACGCGGACTTATAACACGACGGACGCGGACACCGGAACGCAAACAGATAACGATGGGGGTTCCGATATCCGAACCAGAAACTACACCTTGTCCCGTTCGGGAAATATAGGTGTCACAACGTCTCAACAGATGATTGAAAGCGAACGTGCTTTATGGGTATGGAACTTTTTCAGAAATGTTGTTTTCCCAGATATTGACAGGGTTTTAACAATTCAAATATATTAAAATATGAAAGGGGTTTAATACTATGCAGGTAAATCAGATTTATCAGATTATGAACAATGTAACCGGGGAAATTCTCGGTGAAAGCGCCGTATTATCAGAGGATTTGTCTAACATTGTCGATATCGGAACGGCGATATTCAATGCGAGTGCTGTCGACAATTATGTTAAATCTTTAGTAAATCATATTGGGCGCGTTATATTTGTGAACCGCCCGTATTCCGGGAATGTTCCGTCTGTTCTCATGGATAGTTGGGAATATGGTTCGGTTCTTGAAAAAATTAACGCCGAACTCCCAGACGCAACAGAAAATGAAAGCTGGGAACTCGCCAACGGTACAAGTTATGACCCGAACGTTTTCTATAAACCCGTTGTTGCCGCTAAATTTTTCAACAAGCGCGTTACTTTTGAAATTCCTATGTCTTTTACCGAAAGACAGGTAAAGGAAAGTTTTAGCAACGCGGAACAGTTGAACGGTTTTCTTTCCATGTTATACAATGCTATTGACAAGGCTATGACGGTAAAGGTTGACGCGCTTGTTATGCGCACGATCAATAACATGATTGGCGAAACTCTGCATGCGGATTTCGCCGAGGGTACATATAATGGCGGTTCCGGCGTTAAAGCGGTTAATCTGCTCTATCTCTACAACCAGAGATATGGAACAACTCTAACAGCCGAAAAAGCAATCACTGAACCGGAATTTATTAGGTTTGCGTCGTATGAAATGGGCGTTTATATGTCGCGTATGTCCAAAATTTCTACTCTGTTCAACATCGGTGGAAAGGATAGATTCACACCGTCTGATATGTTACACGTTGTACTTCTCGCTGATTTCAAGAAAGCGGCAAATGTATTTTTACAGTCTGATGTGTTCCACGACAGTTTTACAGAACTTCCTAACGCGGACGTTGTTCCGTATTGGCAGGGTTCGGGAACGGGGTATAGTTTCGCAGATATTTCTAAGGTGAAAATCAAAACGGCAAGTGGCGCGACTATTGACGCGAGCGGTATTCTCGGCGTAATGTTTGACCGCGACGCACTCGGTGTTACGAACCTTGACCGCCGTGTTACCACCAACTATAATCCGAAAGCCGAATTTTACAACAACTGGTATAAATTCGACGCGGGGTATTTCAACGATACGAACGAAAACTTTGTTGTTTTCTTTGTAGCGTGATTTCAGTTGACCGGAAAATATAAGAGGACGGTAACACGTCCTCTTACATTTTAAAGTGGGGGATATGTTATGGCAAAAATTTTTGGTTACGAATTAGGTGTTATCGGTACGCAAGGCGGGGATAATCCTAACGATACACAACACGCGCCCGTTAAATCAGATTTTACAGCAGGAGAAGATATTACACCCTTTATGGGTATTAAAAACGGAACCACTTTTACTAATAAATCCGGGGATACGTGGACGTTTGAAAATGTATATGGCTCGAATGCGTTAGTTAGTAGTAGTAATACTTGTGTAATTGACGGAAAATCTTATTCATATCCGGATACCGAGTTATTTTTAGGAATAAGATACAATGCGGCTTCAACAGTTAAGTATGAGAAAGGTTCGTTTATGTTTATCGCGCATTCTTCTGAAGGAAACCCGCGAATAGGACACCCAACAAGGGTTTCTACAAAAAAACCGCCATTTATAGCGGCGAATGAAAATTCCGGTGGATGGGTGGAAATTATAGACGGGGTTCCACAATGGACAGAAAATGATTTAAATAAACATGTTTGGGACGCTTTTTCCATATTTTGCGCACGGGAAGTTTATTCTCAGAAAAAAGATAACGACCCGTATTCCGGTATAGATGGAGAAGGCAATATTCCCGGTGGGGGTTCGGTTGAAATACCGTCATTCCCGCAATTAAGCTCCACGTCAACTGGAATTGTTGGATTGTTCGCCCCGTCCCCGGCACAAATGGCGGCACTAGCGGACTATATGTGGACGGATTTCGGGGGAACGGGAACCGATGTGACAGGGGTATTGAAAGAAATTGTAGAAGCGTTGAAACGTTCTATTTCAAATCCGCTTGATTATGTTATCGGGTTAAATATAATTCCCTCTCAAGGGCTGTCAATCGGCGAATCAAGTGTAATTAAATTCGGGTTCACATCGTCCGGGGTTTCAATGCCGCGCTTGTCTAATCAATTTTTTACCGTTGATTGCGGTTCCTTATCATTCCCCACGTTATGCGGTGACACGTTTCTTGATTACGCACCCTATTCAAAATTTTCAATTTATTTACCTTATATAGGGTTTAAAGACGTTGACGCAAACGATTTTGTCGGGCATACAATCGGTGTTATTTACCACGGTGACACGGTAACAGGCGGTGTGACCGCGTATATAACGAAAGACGGATCCGTTATGTACCAATATTCCGGTTGTTGCGCGTTAAATATTCCGTTGTCGGCTGATAACTGGGGTAATACGATTTCCGGCGCGGTGCAAATTGCAACATCACTTGTTGCGGGCGCAACAATAGGCGGTGCGGCGGGCGTTGGAATGGCGGCGGCAAAGGGTGCGGCAAATGTGTCCGCGAACCCGTCCTTGTTATCCCCGCAAGTTTCCCATTCTGGCGCGGTTTCTGGCGGCGCGGGGTGTATGGCAATTCAATATCCGTTTGTAATTCGCGAAGCGGTTCGTTTCCATTCAACGGCGGGGTTTAATAAGTTTTCTGGATATCCGTCATATTACAACCGTTCGTTAAAAGACGTTTCCGGTTTTACAACTGTTTTTGACGTACATCTCGAAAATATCCCGGCAACGAACGGTGAAATCGCCGAAATTGAAAACCTTTTAAAAAGTGGGGTGATTTTATGAATATCATGTTATATTCCAATGCGTCGGAAATTAACGCGGTTGATAAAAAATTAACTGAACTAACCACACTAACAGGAACTTTACGCGAACAATCGTCTATTATTGACCCCATAATTACAATATCTGATATTGATAATTATATCGGTCAAATGAATTACGCATATATTCCGCAGTTCAACCGTTATTATTTCATAACTAACATTGAAAGCGTGCGAAAGAATCTATGGAAAGTTTCATTTCATGTTGACGTTCTTTATACGTATCGTGAATCAATTAGGGCAAACTCAGCAATTATTGAAAGGAACGAAAACGAATATGATTTGAAACTAAACGACGGGCTATTCCGCACACAACAAAACCCCCGAATTGAACAATTCCCGTTCCCGGCAGGCTTTAATACATGGAATTTTGTTCTTGCTGTCGCAGGCAACTAATTTTCCGGTTGACCGGAAATAAAAGGGGGTGAAACTATGACACCGGAAATTATCACGGAAATAGAGCAGTTAATTACAACAATTGGTTTTCCTATTGTGTGCGTTATTTTTATGTGGCGTAAAATCACGGACAGTGACGAAAAGCAAACCGCGCTTTTAACTGAACTCACTATTGCAATTAAAAACCTAACAGAATACATTAAAGGTGGTGAAAAGAAATGAAACTTGTTCATTCGTCCATTTCCGAAAATGTAAATAATGGTTTGGATGGGAAAGCGAAATCTGGTGATCAAACGGGAAAGGAAGTTTGCGTTCGTTCATGGTATTCTGCACCGTGGGATATTATGTTGCGTTACCACGATAAAAGCATAGGTGCGAAAGCGTCGTTGGCGGCGGTTAAACTAGCAAATTCAAATCTTGTTGGATATGACCAAAGCGAACGGAACACACTTTACAAAGCGTTGAAATCGGTTAATTTTGACGTTGACGCGTATATCAAAACCGGGAAGAAAACTGAAAGTGATTGTTCGTCGTTTGTCTATGCCGTGTTTTCTTGTTTCGTTCCCGGTATGCGTTCCGACGGTAACGCCCCGATCACTTCTACAATGAGAAATCTTTACAAGAAATGGGGGTTTGACGTATTCACGGGTTCCGATTATCTAAACGGAAACAAACTCATTAACGGCGATATTCTTGTAAAAGAGTGCGTGCATACGGTTATTGCAACCGATGGAACCACAACCGCAGTCCCGGAATATACCGAAACGGTTTACAATGCTATTGACGTTCTCGCCCGTGACGTTATAGCGGGTCAATGGGGGAACGGAACCGATCGCAAAGAAAAATTATATTCTGCCATACAAACCCGCGTTAATGAACTTTTGAAATGACAACGACCCCGGAACGTTTCACGTGAAACATTCCGGGGTTTCGTTTCCGGTCAACCGGAAATCTGTTTGCCGCACCAAATTAAATAATTACGGACGATTTCGCCAACCTCATTATCAGAATAGAAAACTTTGTCCTTGACGAAATATTCCGCAATTTTGCGTTCAATGTTCGTTGTCGGTTTCGTGATTTTTCGCTTATGATTCGGAAGTGGGGAAAAATCCGGCGAATATACAACCGCCGTTTCGGGGTTTTTAATTTCCGTCGTTTTTCTATGAATAAATGTGAACGACATATCCCCGTGTTGAATGATTTCGCATTGTAGCAAATCCCCGGCGAACTCGATAAAATACGTGAACAGAATTTCACCGGGCGTGAACTTTACCGGGCAATGCGGGTATATATCAATTTCCCACGTACCGCCTGTTATCATGGACAATTTCGGGTTGTCGAAAGCAAAATACAAATCACTTTCCTTTCCTTGTTTATTAGGGATTGTATATTCAACCGCAACGGTCAATTCGCTGTCCCCGTAACGGTATAAATCAATATCCCCCGGTTTCATTTCTTTAACGTGTGTCAAACCCATTTCTTTAAAATACGGACAGTAACGATTTACCGTGTTTCCCAACATAAAAATTGTTACGTTCGTTCTATGCCGAACAATTGTTGAAACCACGTTCATAAATAAAACAAATTCGTCTGGTAAATACGTTGTTCGTGTCAAAAATTCGTCAAAACATATTGTTGTAATGTCCGGGTAACTTGTAGATTTGTCATGTTCCATTGACGAAATAGAAAACCCATACGCGAACGGTTTTTCGTCCGTAACTCGTTTATCGTCCTCATATCTGCAAAGGAACCAACGGGAACCGTAATAATAAACACCCGTCCATTCACCACCCGTTGCGCGTGAAATCTCACCGTTTGAAACAAGTGCGTCAAACATTGCCGCCCCGCGTTTCCCCGTAAAATCATCTTGCCAACGACGAACAATTGCTAATTGTTCCCCGTGTTCCGCGTAACGTTGCAAACCATGTTTCAAAACTGAATATGTTTTTCCGTTTGAACGTTCACCAAAAATAACGTTGTATTTCGCGTTTTTCGCAAGAATGTTTTTCAATGAATAGAATTTTTGACGCATTACTGAACCCCTTTCCTTTCCGGTCAACCGGAAAATTAAATTTCTATCGTTTCAATATTTAAAAGATAATCCAAATATTCGCGGGAAACCTTAAGAGAATAATCTGATTTTTCCAAATGAACACTTGAACGTTCGTCGTATTTACCCGGAACCCCCATATAATCAATAACTGTTCCGGTTCTCTCATCGTCAATATATGTATGGGTATTTTTCCCGGTGTATTCTGGCGGTATATATAGTTCATTGTTAAAAGCTGAAAAAATCCCTTGTTCCCCGTACTTTTTCAACAAATAAGGCACACACGTTTTTTTATTCAATCCGGAAACGGTCAAATTAAATGTTCCGCGTTTATTTTCTGGGTTTCGTTTATCGTCTGAATACTGGACAAGGTAACGTTTTGCGCCTAACGTTTTGAACTGTTTGTAATGTCCGTCGAAATCCCAAACGCCCAAACATTTCTTTACGTGTTCCACGGTTTCCGGTTCAATCGCATTTCGTTCTATGCCGTGATAATCCATAGCGCGTAATAACTGATTTCGGATTGTTTCATTATATCGCCGTATATATTTCATGTGGTTTTCCGCGTTTAATACTTTCACGCTGTCCGTGTCACTATAAACATAATCGGTTCCAAACTCGCAAATTCCGGTGAATAGATTTCGTCTTGCGTATGCCGTAACCCAAACCCCCCACGGATAAAACAAAAACCTTGAACGGGAATTATTATAATCTGTTATAGCTTTTTCAAAATCCGGTTCTTCTGGTGATTTCCATTCATCATTTGAATATACTATTTCGGGACGCACAATATCAGTAACCGCCATACCATAACATGAATTTAACATTTCTTTACTTCTCAAATACTCGATTTCTTTCCCGTCAACGCCTTTCAACGTCGTTTTGTCACGATATAATTTCAATATTGCTTTTACAAAATCCGTCGGCAAATAATCCTTTTTATACCGTCGGAATGTCCCAATTTTCAAATGTTCCCACGTGTAAAATTGTTTAATTATTTTGAAATCCTGTTCCGTTACTGTTGTAAATAAATGAGAAGCAGAAACCACTCTACCGTTATTTATAACAGCGTTTTTCACCCCCCAACAACGGGAAACCGATATATAACTATCGAACCATAAGCGTGATTGTAACCCAACAAATTCAACATCAAACAAACAACAATACAATTTCAAATTCTTGTCGAACTGTTCCTTGTTTGTAATTTCCACACGTTCCCCGGAACTCATCGGGAATTTTTCAGAAAGCATCACACATGGGTAACTTGACGTAAAATCGAACGACGTAGCATCGTAAACTACCTTTCCAGAATAAAACGGATTTGCGTGTGTGAACCCCCCTTGAAACGCCCGTTTCAACTGTTTGTATTCGTCCGGGGTTAAACGCAACCCTTTCATTATATCCATATACCGCGCCCGTTTAAACGATTTCTTTCGCGAAACCCCTTGTTCGTAGAAACAAGAATCTCGACAATAATTACGAACATATCCGGTTTTTGTTAACGGTATGTGTGAAATGTCCCCGTCCTGTTCCATACGTTCGGCAATATACGCCATAACTACACGTACATCATTTACGCAATAACTAATTTCTTCTTGAGTTAACGGGGTTTTGTTGTGTCTGATCTTCTCATAGTCCAACGCCCCAACTAGTTTCTTTACGGTATAGGTTCGCAATTCATCACCCAACTTTGCAAGGGAATAACCGGAAAGCAAATATGAACAACGAAATTCTACACCACCCGTTGTCAAGGCGTAAATGGGCTTTCGATTTTCGATTGAAAAAACCTTATCCCATTCAAACCATTTTCGCATAAATTGAAATTCATACGAAAGATTATGAACATATATAATCAAACGTTTTTCGTTGGTTAGTTTTAATTCATTACATAAGGTTTCTATCATAGAAACAAACTCGCCCCATTCACGCCCGACGATAACCGCGCCGTAAATGCCGAATGTCCATTCGTACATTATAGCAACCTTTTGTTCATCGTTTCCGGTTGACCGGAAAAACGAACTTGTTTCAATATCGAATGAACATGGAACATTGAAATATTTTGTTTTCTTGTTTGAATAGGAAAATCTGAAATTCGGACGAACCATTTTCAAAACAGACAGTATTTCCGACGGTTTATATATATCATTCGATTTCAAAAAATCCCGAAACCCCATCAATTCCATGCTCTAACCCCGCTTGTTCCTCGTATATAGATGAAAGGTTTTCATGTAATGCCGTGGCTATTTCATCAGCACTTTTGTTGTTGTCTGTTACCATGTCGGCAATATCTTTTAACACGCTATATTTCAAACCACGGTTAGCTACTTCCGGGGACAATTCTTTCAAATCCTCGTATGCTTTCCAAACGTCATTGAATTGTTTTTCAGTCATTTCAACGCCTTGTTTCTTTAACCCGGCGGTAATTTCCTTTTTAACCTGTTTCCACCCCTTACGGGTTCCGGTTTTAGCTTGCAAGAAATTTTTAGCACGTGTATATTCGGCTCGTAACGCATTTAAATCCTTTCCTTTTGTTGAAAACAAACCTCCAGATTTTTCAACGTGGCGGGTTGCGGGTGAACTTTCCCCGGCACGTTCAAACGAACGCAAACGTTTATTTCCCGCCGAAACCAAACGCCCCGCAACCTTTCTCATATCCGACGTATTAAGGGAATTAAACGTTTTGTTGTCCATATTCAAAATATCTTGAATCGTCATACCGGACACAATCGACGGTTGTTTATATGTCCTCGCCATTATTCACACCCCTTTTAAGTAAATGTTCGTATTCCATGCCATGCGCAAAATACCATAGCAATATTCTAGAATTGTCGTTTCGCCCCGTTTCAAACGACGATATATTTTCGACCGAATAACCCGTTTCGGCGGCAACGTCTGATTGATAATATCCGTGTTCAACCCGGAATTGTTTACAACGTGATCCCATTTCTCGTAATGATAATATCATTTTGACCCCCATTTCTAAAAATGAACCGGGGGTTTCGATTCCCCCGGTTCCTCGGAATACTACTCGAAATCGTCAAGGCTATGGTCAACGAACGGCGTTCCGGGTTCCCACGCGGACACCCAAAGGGTGTTACTTGTCCCGACCTCGCCCGTTTCAAAATGAACAAACTTGCGTGTTGACAGATTAGCGTCACGCTTGTCAAACTTTATGCTCATTGGGCAATTTTCGGGTTTCGGGTTTCCGCACTCGTCGCGGAACTTGACTGAAACCGTCAGTTTCGTTCCGTCCTTGCGGGTGAGATTGGATAAATAGGAATAGAAAGATTTTCCTTCTTTTGTTGTGCGTTTCTTAGCATAAATCGTGATTTCCATGTTGATTTCCTTTCCAGGGTTGTTCCCCTATAAATAATGAATGTATTGTACCCGGTTTTGAAACGGAACCGGGAAACCGTTGTGGATAACTTTGTTTATAGTGTGAATAACTCAAACGGCGTATTTCTTGAGAACGTCGGCGGGGATTGCATATTCGTTACCGTCTTTATCCCACACCGAAACGGTTTCCGGTTCCTTTTCTGGTTCGGTTTCCGTTTCCGGTTCCTGTTCTGGTTCGTCGATTTCGGGTTCGTCCGGTTCCGGGTTCGTGTGCGCCTTAACAACTTTTGAAATCTCTTTCGCGGACATTTCCGGTGTAATTTCACCGCCATTCACCAATTCAACAGCTAATTCATGACCCGCAGGCAACATCTTTTCAACTTGCGTTTTACTGAAATCATCGGAACCTTCCGTAATTAGGTTTGTGCCATAACCTACAACCTTTCCCGACGCGTTCACGATTTCACGAGTATATTCTTTTCCAATTGTTAGCAGGGAATAAGACGCGGTTTTTTTAATACCGAACGTCTTTTCGACCCATTCGTGAACCGTATTGAAACCATCGTCTTTAAAACATTCCGTTGCGTCAACGTGGGCAACAATGTGTGCGATTGCGAACCAATTCTTTTTAATCGCATCTCCTAACTTTAAAACCGCGTTTGTTGCCTTCTGTAACTCTTTGTTCTCAAAAGTAACAGCATTAGTTGTAGTAACTAAAAATTCCATTATATCGTCCTTTCTTCCGGTTGACCGGAAACCTATATGTTTATCGGGTTGCCCCATAGAACACTTGAATTTCAAATGTCCTAAGGACATTATATAGTAAATATAGTACAATGTCAATATCTCATAGTGAAAATTCACAAAATATTAACAATTTCGTCACTTTACATAAAAAACATTTTCCGGTCAACCGGAACGTTTCACGTAAAACAACATTACGCAACATACAACAAGGTTCCGCGGGTGTCCGGGGGTGTCCGGGTGTATCCGTTACTATCCGGTAGTACCGTCCACGCGTCCGTGTGTGTCGC